>DATEKS010000058.1:0-44937 GCA_035277325.1 Rhodanobacter sp. | reverse complement strand
CCCTCACCCCGCCCCTCTCCCCGCAGGGGAGAGGGAGAAAGCAGGTTCAGCCGTTCGCGGTAGCGGATTCAGCCTTGAGCGCCTGCTTCACGCGCGCGGTGACTTCGTCCAGCTCGCCCACGCCGTCGACCACCTGCAGCTTGCCGCGCTTCGCGTAGAAGTCGGCCACCGGCGCGGTCTGCTCGGCGTAGACCTTGAGACGGTCGCGCACCACGACCGGGTCGTCGTCCTTGCGGTGTTCGGCGGCGTAGCGGATCTCGCAGCGGCCGATGATCACCTCGTTCGGCACGTCCAGCTTCACCACCGCATCCAGTGGCTGACCGATGCGGGCCAGCAGGTGGTCGAGCGCGTCGGCCTGCGCCAGGTTGCGCGGGTAACCGTCGAGGATGAAGCCGTTTTTCGCATCGGCTTGGGCCAGGCGCTCTTCCAGCATGGCGAGCAGGATGTCGTCGGAGACCAGCTTGCCGGCGTCCATCACCGCCTTGGCCTTGAGCCCGGTGGGCGTGCCAGCGGCCACGGCCGCGCGCAGCATGTCGCCGGTGGAGATGTGCGGCACGCCCAGGTCGTTCTTCAGCCGGGTGGCCTGGGTGCCCTTGCCCGAACCGGGCGCACCGAGTAGCACGAGTCGCATATTGCTCCGCAACGGCGGCGGACGGCCGCCGATTCCCTGGGAAATGGCTTTCACGTTAGCGTTTGAAGGCCGTTGCCGTCAAACGGAAAACGCCGCCGGAGTACCGACATTCGTCGCATCGGCGCGATACTGGACCTTCACCGAAGGAGATATCCATGCCGACCCGCCAAGCCACCTCCGGCCGCCTGCTCTACGCCCAGTCCGGCGGTGTCACCGCCGTGATCAACGCCACCGCCGCCGGCGTGATCGAGGCGGCACGCACGAAGGGCGTGCCGGTGTACGCCGCGCGCAACGGCATCCTCGGCGCGCTGCGCGAGGAACTGATCGACACGACGAAGGAATCGAAGGCCGCGATTGCGGCATTGCGCCACACCCCCGGCGGTGCGTTCGGCAGCTGCCGCTACAAGCTGAAGTCGCTGGAGGCGAACCGCGCGGAGTACGAGCGCCTGATCGAGGTGTTCCGCGCCCACGACATCCGCTGGTTCCTCTACAACGGCGGCAACGATTCGGCCGACACCGCGCTGAAGATCTCGCAGCTCGGCAAGGCGATGAAGTACGACATCCGCTGCATCGGCGTGCCCAAGACGGTGGACAACGACCTCGCTGTCACCGACTGCTGCCCCGGCTTCGGTTCGGTGGCGAAGTACACCGCCGTCTCCACGCTGGAAGCCAGCCTGGATGTGGCTTCGATGGCGTCCACCTCGACCAAGGTGTTCATCCTGGAAGTGATGGGCCGCCACGCCGGCTGGATCGCCGCTGCCGCCGGCCTCGCCGGCGAAGGCACGGACGCGCCGCCGCACCTGATCCTGTTCCCCGAGAACGTGTTCGACGAAGCCGCCTTCCTGGCCAAGGTGAAGGCCACGGTGGAGCGCGTGGGCTGGTGCACCGTGGTGGCCTCCGAAGGCATCCGCAACGCCGCCGGGCAGTTCCTCGCCGACGGCGGCACGCGCGATGCGTTCGGCCATGTGCAGCTCGGCGGCGTGGCACCCGCGCTGACCGCACTGGTGAAGGGCAAGCTCGGCTACAAGGTGCACTGGGCGCTGCCCGATTACCTGCAGCGCTCGGCGCGCCACCAAGCCTCGAAAGTGGACGCCGAACAGGCTTACGCCGTGGGCAAGGCGGCGGTGGACTGCGCGCTGGCCGGCATGAACGCGGTGATGCCGGTGATCGTGCGCAGCTCCGACGCGCCGTACCGCTGGAAGATCGAGCCCGCTCCGCTGGCGAAGATCGCCAACCACGAGAAGAAGCTGCCCAAGGGCTTCATCCGCAAGGACGGCTTCGGCATCACCGCCGCGGCACGCCGCTACCTCGCGCCGCTGATCGCAGGGGAGGCGCCACCGCCCTACGGCAGGGACGGTCTGCCGAAATACGTGACGCTCAGGAATGCATCCGTGACGAAAAAGCTGCAGCCCTTCAAGGTCTAGGCCAAGGCACCGCCGTTCTCACTGGTCAGGCGACCACCCACGCCTTGGCCGCGACGGATTCCTTGCTGGCGAAGACCTTCACTTCCAGGCCCGGAACCAGATGGTTGCCCAGCGGTGCGAGCTTGTGCATCCATTGCTCATCCGATACGACCGCTTCTTTTTCGAAGCGGTGCCAGTGACGCAAGCCGAGCTGCAGGTCCTTGAAGAAGCCTTCGATCGAAATGCCCTCGAAGGAAGGTGTCTCGACATAGACTCGCAGCTTGTCGTGCCGGGCCAGCTTCTCTTCCACCATCGCCGCGATCCGGTCCATGTCCTCGGCGACAATCCGGCCGTCGATGCGCATGCCGATCACGTTATCTGCGTCGAAAGCAATGGGTGTGATCATGATGTTGTCTCCAGAGAACCCTGGACCACCATGACAGGCACCGGTGAATTCGCAGTGAAACAGACCCTGACATTGCAAAGGTTTGCAGCGGACGATGGGCAAGCCACATGGTGTCCGGGCAAGCCCTGAGCTGCTCACTGCTGTCTCGCCTACTGCTAGCCGGCGAGGCCCTTATCTGCGAGCGCAAGCCGACTGACCGGCAGCCCTGATCCATCGCATCGACCGTGTCAGAACAGGCCGTTCAATTCCGCATGGGTGGCGTTGTCGGCAAAGCCGTCGAATCGTCCCTCGGCCAGGCCGCGCGCGGCACGCAGGAAGCCGCCCCAGGCAGCGCCCGCCAGCGCGCCGCCCACGCTGATCCGGCGCACGCCGAGTTCCGCCAGCTCGACCTGCGTGAACGGTGCGGCATAACCCACCAGCACGTTGATCGGCTTCGGCGCGACGGCGCGCACCACCGCTTCGATCTGTTCGCTGGTGCGCAGGCCGGGCGCGTACAGGCAGTCCGCACCGGCCTCGGCATAGGCCGTCAGGCGCTTCAGCGATTCCGCCAGCGGGTCGGGATGGCCGACCAGGAAGCACTCGGCGCGGCCGATCAGCATCACGTCCTGGCCGGTGGCGTCGATCGCCGCCCGGGCGGTACGCATGCGTGCCACCGCCTCGTCCAATTCGTACAGCGGCCGTGCGGCGTCGCCGGTGGAATCCTCGATCGACAGGCCTGCCACGCCGGTGTCGACGCAGCGGCGCACGTTGTCCGCCAGCTCCTTGAGATCGCGGGCATGCCCGTCCTCGAAATCGGCGTTCACCGGCAGGTCGGTGGCCGCCACGATCGCCCGGCAGTGCGCCAGCACCGCGTCCACGTCCATCGCGTTGTCGACATGCGCGCGCGACCACGCGAAGCCCGAGCTGGTGGTCGCCACCGCCTTGAAACCAAGCAGCTGCAAGGCCCGTGCGGAGCCGGGATCCCAGGGATTGGGGAGCATGAAGCAGCCGCTTTCGTGCAGCTTGCGGAAGGCGGCGCGGCGTGGAGCGAAGTCGATGGCGTTCATGCTTCCAGCCTACTACGCCGCACATGACCGCCGATGCCTATCGCGTCATCCCCGCGGCATGGGATGGCATGCGCGAACCGCTGATCGTCGCCTGAAGACGGCGCGCCGTCGACATATCTTTCGTTCAGGCGCAACTTCATACGATTCGCCCCGAGCCGCCAGTCGGCGCGACCGGAGAACCTGCGATGAAGACCTTGCACAGCCTGCTGCTCGTCCTGCCCCTGCTCGCCATCAGCGGCGCGGCGCTGGCCGACCATGACCGCGGTCATGGCCATGATCGCGGACACGACCGCCACGGCTGGCAGGAGCGTCGCGGCCACGGACACCACGACGATCGCCGCTACGTGGTCGTCCGTCACCGCGACCACTATCGACGCTGGGAGCGCGGCCATCGCTACGGTGGCCCGATCTATGTGGTGCACGACTACGGCCATTACCGCCTGCGCCCGCCGCCGCGCGGCTATCACTGGGTGCGTGCCGAGAACAACGACTACCTGCTGGTCGCGCTCGCCACCGGCATCATCCTCGACATCGCCACGCGCTGAACCCGCACCACGACGACGAAGGCCGCGCAGCGATGCGCGGCCTTCGCGTTTTCGCAGAACGTTGCGCCGCACAACAGGATACGTAACAGGCTCTGCCTATACTCCCTAGGACCGCCCGCTCCGGACGGCCATTACAACCCATGGGGAGGCTCCGATGCTGCAGCAGTTTGGCTGGTGGATCGTGCTCGCGTGTGCGGTGGTGGCAGTGTTGTATGGCGCCATATCGGCACGCTGGGTTCTGGCGCAATCGCCGGGCAATGCACGGATGCAGGAAATCGCTGCAGCTGTGCAGGAGGGCGCCCGTGCCTACCTCAATCGCCAGTACGGCACGATCGGCATCGTCGGCGTGGTGTTGTTCGTACTGATTGGTTTCTTCCTGAGTTGGCCTACCGCGATCGGCTTCCTGATCGGTGCGGTGCTGTCCGGCGCAGCCGGCTACATCGGCATGAACGTCTCCGTGCGCGCGAACGTGCGCACCGCCGAGGCGGCGCGGCAAGGCCTGGGCCCGGCGATGAACGTGGCGTTCCGCGGCGGCGCGATCACCGGCATGCTGGTGGTGGGCCTGGCGCTGCTGGGCGTAGCCGGCTACTGGCTGATCCTCAACCGCAGCGGCATCACCAGCGAGCACGCGCTGCATGCGCTGGTGGGCCTGGCCTTCGGCAGCTCGCTGATATCGATCTTCGCGCGCCTCGGCGGCGGCATCTTCACCAAGGGCGCGGATGTGGGCGCCGACCTGGTGGGCAAGGTTGAAGCGGGTATCCCAGAGGACGATCCGCGCAACCCCGCGGTGATCGCCGACAACGTGGGCGACAACGTGGGCGACTGCGCGGGCATGGCGGCCGACCTGTTCGAGACCTACGCGGTGACGGTGATCGCCACCATGCTGCTGGGCGGCCTCACCCTCAGCAACGCCGGCAGCGACGCGGTGCTGTATCCGCTGCTGCTGGGCGCAGTGTCGATCATCGCCTCGATCATCGGCACGCTGTTCGTGCGGGTGAACGCGGGCGGTTCGATCATGGGCGCGCTGTACAAGGGCGTGATCGTGTCGGGCGTACTGGCGGCGGTCGCGTTCTATCCGATCACCATGCAGATGATGGCGAGCTTCGACGGTGGCGCGCTGAACCTGTGGTTCTGTTCGCTGATCGGCCTGGCGCTCACCGGCGCGATCGTGTGGATCACCGAGTACTACACCGGCACCGACTACAAGCCGGTGCAGCACATCGCGCAGGCCTCCACTACCGGCCACGGCACCAACATCATCGCGGGCCTGGGCATCTCGATGAAGGCCACCGGCCTGCCGGTGGTGGCGATCTGCGTGGCGATCTGGGGCGCCTTCGCGCTGGGCGGCCTGTACGGCATCGCGATCGCGGCGACCGCGATGCTGTCGATGGCCGGCATGATCGTGGCGCTGGACGCCTACGGTCCGATCACCGACAACGCCGGCGGCATCGCCGAGATGGCCGACCTGCCGCCGGAGGTGCGCGGCGTCACCGATCCACTGGATGCGGTGGGCAACACCACCAAGGCGGTGACCAAGGGCTACGCGATCGGCTCGGCCGCGCTGGCCGCGCTGGTGCTGTTCGCCGACTACACGCACAACCTCGACGTGTCCGCCCAGCTCAAGGCGGCCGCCAGCGGCGGCGTGGCGCAGACGCTGAGCTTCGACCTGTCCGACCACATGGTGATCATCGGCCTCCTGATCGGCGGCCTGATCCCGTACCTGTTCGGCGCGATGGCGATGGAAGCGGTGGGCCGTGCCGCGGGTGCGGTGGTGGAGGAAGTGCGCCGCCAGTTCCGCGACATCGCCGGCATCATGCAGGGCACCGGCAAGCCGCAGTACGACAAGGCGGTGGACATGCTCACCAAGTCGGCGATCCGCGAGATGATCGTGCCCTCGCTGCTGCCGGTAGTCGTGCCCATCGTGGTGGGCCTGCTGCTGGGGCCAAAGGCGCTGGGCGGCGTGCTGATCGGCACCATCGTCACCGGCCTGTTTGTGGCGATCTCGATGACCACCGGCGGCGGCGCGTGGGACAACGCCAAGAAGTACATCGAGGACGGCCACCACGGCGGCAAGGGTTCGGAAGCGCACAAGGCGGCGGTCACCGGCGACACCGTGGGCGACCCCTACAAGGACACCGCCGGCCCCGCGGTGAATCCGCTGATCAAGATCATCAACATCGTGGCGCTGCTGATCATCCCGCTGCTGCATTGAGCGACATCCGCTCCGACGACAGGCCCCGCATGCGGGGCCTGTCGCATTTCGGGCAGGCCTGACTTTAGTCACAGGCAGCCAGCACGCCACGCCAGCACACTTGGGCCTTCGCTGCACGTCCGGTCACACGACAAGGAGCCACCATGACTTCGAAGACTTCCCTCTGGCTGGCGCTCGCGCTGGGCATCACACTGGGCGGCATGAACACCGTCCATGCCACGACCACCGGCCAGTCCGCCGCCAACGACGATCCCTACCTGTGGCTGGAAGCCACCCACGACGCGCGCGCGATGGACTGGGTGAAGCAGCAGAATGCGATCACCGAGAAGGCCTTCGCCAGCTCGGCCGGGTTCGATCGCACCCGCAACCAGATCCTCGAGGTGCTCGACTCCGACGCACGCATTCCTTACGTGCACCGCATGGGCGAGTACCTCTACAACTTCTGGCAGGACAAGGCGCATCCGCGCGGCCTGTGGCGCCGCACCACGCTGACCGAATACCGCAAGGCCGACCCGAAATGGGAAACCATGCTGGACGTGGACGCGCTGAACAAGGCCGAGGGCAAGCGCTGGGTGTTCAAGGGCGCGGATTGCCTGAAGCCCGCCTACACGCGCTGCCTGCTCTCGCTGTCGCCCGACGGCGGCGACGCGGTGGCGGTGCGCGAGTTCGACACCTCCACCAGGTCCTTCGTGAAAGGCGGCTTCGAGCTGCCGATCGCCAAGACCGAAGTGGGCTGGATCGACCAGGACCACATCTACGTGGGCACCGATTTCGGCCCCGGCTCGATGACCAAGTCCAGTTACCCGCGCATCGCCAAGGAGTGGACGCGCGGCACGCCGCTGTCGGCGGCGACGCTGGTGTACGAAGGCAAGCCCGACGATCTCGCGGTGAGCGCCTTCCATGACCGCACGCCCGGCTTCGAGCGTGACTTCGTGCAGGTGGCCACCGACTTCTTCCACAGCGAGACCTTCCTGCGCAAGGACGGCAAGCTGGTGAAACTCGACATACCCAGCGACGCCAGCGCCGATGCGCACCGCGAGTGGCTGCTGGTGACCCTGCGCTCGCCGTGGACGGCGGGCGGCACCACTTACCCCAACGGCGTGCTGATCGCCATGAAGTTCGACGACTTCATGGCCGGCAAGCGCGCGTTCACCGTGCTGTTCAAGCCCGATGCGCACACGGCACTCTCCAACTTCGCATGGACCCAGCACCACCTGATCCTCGACGTGCTGGACGACGTGAAGAGCCGGCTGGAAGTGCTGACGCCGCAGGTTGGCGACTGGAAGCGCGAGGCCATGCCGGGTGCGCCGGCGATGAACACGGTGGCGGTGGTCGACACCGACCCCGACCACAGCGACGAGTACTGGCTCACCGTCACCGGCTTCCTCACCCCGCCCACGCTGGAACGCGGCGTGCTGGGCCAGGGCAAGGCCGAAACGATCAAGCACCAGCCCGGCTTCTTCGACGCCTCGAAGTTCAGCGTAAGCCAGCACTTCGTCACCTCGAAGGACGGCACCCGCGTGCCCTATTTCGAGATCGCGCCGAAAGGCCTGAAGCTCGACGGCAGCAACCGCACTCTGCTGTACGGCTACGGCGGCTTCGAGGTCTCGCTGCAGCCGTCCTACAGCGGCAGCATCGGCCGCGCCTGGCTGGACCGCGGTGGCGTCTACGTGATCGCCAACATCCGCGGCGGTGGCGAATACGGCCCGGCCTGGCATCAGGCTGCGTTGCAGGCCAACCGGCCCAAGGCCTACCAGGACTTCGCGGCGGTGGCCGAGGACCTGGTGAAGCGCGGCGTCACCTCCGCGAAGCATCTCGGCGCCGAGGGCGGCAGCAACGGCGGCCTGCTGATGGGCAACATGCTCACCCAGTACCCGCAGCTGTTCGGCGCCATCGCCTGCGAGGTGCCGCTGCTCGACATGAAGCGCTACATCCACCTCGACGCCGGCGCCTCGTGGATCGCCGAATACGGCAATCCCGACGATCCGAAGCAGTGGGCCTTCATCAAGACCTTCTCGCCCTACCAGAACGTACGCAAGGAAACGCACTACCCTCCCGTGCTGTTCTACACCACCACCAGCGACGACCGCGTCGGCCCCGCGCAGGCGCGCAAGATGGCCGCGAAGATGGAAGGCATGGGCATCCCCGACGTGTGGTTCTACGAGAACCTGGAAGGCGGCCACGGCGCCGGCGCGGACAACAAGCAGTCGGCACACATGCACGCGATGGTGTACGACTTCCTGTGGGACAAGTTGCAGTAAAAGGCGCGACCTGGTGATGCTCACGCGAGTCGGCCCCGTGCCGGCTCGCGTCGTTTCGGGGCACAACTCTGGACGGCGCGACTAACCGCATTGATCTTTCAGGCTCCTGCCGGCTACGGCTTTTCTTCAGCCGGCGCAAATCGGCGCCGCCCTTGTCCCGTGAAGTAAGCTTGGGTGAGCTCACGACCCACTTTGCACCATGAATCAACGCCCCGTGATCAGCCCCGAACTGCGCGAATGGATACTCGCCACCAGCCGCACCGGCCACAGCCCGCAGACCGTGATCGAACTGATGCGTGCACATGGCTACGATCCGCAGCGGAGCCGCACCATCGTGGCCGAGGTGCTGAAGCTTCCACCGGCCACCCTGCTGGTGGATGCCAACGCACCGCTCGTGCGTCGCACGAAGCACCCGGAGGCGCCGCTGGCGAAAGCAGGCGACCGCGAAGTGAAGGTTGCGCTCAGCGTGGACAAGCCTGCGTTGCGTGTGCTCGACGGCTTGCTGTCAAGCGAGGAATGCGACGAACTGGTTGCACTGGCCACGCCCCGCCTCGCGCGAGCGCTCACCGTGAACGCGACCGGCGGCCAGCAGGTGGATCACCGGCGCACCAGCGTGGGCATGTTCTTCAAGCTGGGCGAGCTGCCGCTGGTGGCTCGGCTCGAACAACGCATCGCCGAACTGCTCGACATCCCGGTGAGCCACGGCGAGGGCCTGCAGGTCCTGCACTACCTGCCCGGCCAGGAATACAAGCCGCACTACGACTGGTTCGATCCTGACCAGCCCGGCTACTCGACGATCACCGCGCGCGGCGGCCAGCGCATCGCCAGCGTGGTGATGTACCTCAACACCCCCGAGGCGGGCGGCGGCACCGCCTTCCCCGAGGTTGGCCTCACCGTCACCGCGCTGCGCGGTTCGGCCGTCTATTTCGCCTACGAGAGTGGCGACGCCAGCTCGCTGCACGCCGGCCTGCCGGTGCAGCGCGGCGAGAAGTGGATCGCCACCAAGTGGCTGCGCGAGCGACCGTACTGACCATTGCCCAGGTCTCCGACTGCGCCTGCTGCCAGTTGGAATCGCCTGTCGTTCAGCCCTGGCTGCTGCATCGCAGCAGCCAGTAGCGTATCCTTGCGGGCTTTCTTCCACCGAAATCGCGCAAGGACATCCCCATGGGTCTGCACCTGGTTCCCGCCGGCCGCAACGTGCCGGACGAAATCAACGTCATCATCGAAATCCCCAAGGATGCCGAGCCGGTCAAGTACGAGGTGGACAAGGAGTCGGGCGCGATCTTCGTGGACCGCATCCTGTCCACGCCGATGCGCTACCCCTGCAACTACGGCTACGTGCCGGGCACGCTGGGCGGTGACGGCGACCCGCTGGACGCGCTGGTGATCCTGCCGCTGCCGCTGACCGTGGGCTCGGTGATCCGCTGCCATCCGGTCGGCATGCTGAAGATGACCGACGAGGCCGGCAGCGACGAGAAGCTTGTGGTGATCCCCTCGCCCAAGGTGTTCCCCGGCTACGCCCACATCAGCGACATGAAGGGCGTGTCTCCGCACTGGCTGGAACGCATCGGCCACTTCTTCGAGCACTACAAGGATCTGGAGAAGGGCAAGTGGGTCAAGGTGGAGGGCTGGGAAGGCGCCGAATCGGCGAAGGCCGAGATCACCGCCGGCATCGCGCGCTACAAGGCTTCCAAGGCCTGAGAGCCTGTTCAATCGACGGCGCGTCGCTGCGAGGCGACGCGCCGTTTCTATTGCGCGCGTCAGCCGCGGCGCGCGCGCTTCGTGACCGTCGCCTTCGGCGCCGGGCCACGCTCCCAGGGCGGTGGGTCGCCCAGCTTCTCGACCAGGAAGTCCGTGAACGCGCGCACCCGCGGCGGCACCAGCCGCCGCTGCGGCGTCACTGCCCAGATCCCGCTTTCAGGCAGGGGATAGTCCGGCAACACCACTTCCAGCAGCCCCTTGGCCAGCGCCTCGTGCACGTGCCACAGCGAATGCACGGCGATGCCCTGCCCGGCCAGCGCTGCATCGCGCACCGCTTCGCCCAGCGTGGTCTCGAACCGTCCCCGCACACGCACGGCATGCTCGTGACCGTGCCGGTCGACGAAACGCCATACGTCCTGGCCGGACAGCAGCACGCATTCGTGCTTCGCAAGATCGGCCGGCGTGCGCGGACGGCCATGCCGGCGCAGATAGTCGGGCGAAGCGCACAGCACGCGGCGGTTCGCGGCCAACCGGCGCGCGACCAGGCTGGAGTCGTTCAGCGCGCCGATGCGGATGGCGAGGTCGTAGCCCGCGCCCACCACGTCCACCATCTCGTCGCTCAGGTGCGCAAACAGGCGCAACTTCGGATGACGCGCGAGGAACTCGGGCAGCAGCGGCGAGATGTACTCGCGGCCGAACGCGGCCGACATGGTCACGCGCAAGGTGCCGGACACGCTGCCGGCGCTCTGGCGCAGGCCGGCGGTCAACGCATCCAGGTCTTCGACCAGGGCACGGCCCTGCTCGGCCAGCAACCGCCCTTCTGGCGTGGGATGCAGGCTCCGCGTGGTCCGCTGCAGCAGCCGCACGCCCAGCCCGCGCTCCAGCCGCTGCAGCCGCTGGCTGGCGACCGCGACGGAGATGTCCAGGCTGCGCGCGGCAGCGCTGATCGAACCCTGGTCCAGCACGCGCAGGAACAGGACGAGGTCGTCCAGGCGATCCATGGCTTTCAATACTTCATTGAAAATGAATCCATATCCTGATGGTTTTTGTTGACAGTGCAAGTGCCTAGGCTGCGGCACTCCCCCCAAAGAAGCATCCGCATGGCTCCCGCTCTTCCCCGCACGCCGCCGGCCTTGTACGCGCTGGCCATCGGCGCGTTCGGCATCGGCACCACCGAGTTCGTGATCATGGGCCTGCTGCAGCAGGTATCCGCGGACCTCGGCGTGGGCATCGCCACCGCCGGCCTGCTGATCTCGGGTTACGCCATCGGCGTGTTCGCAGGCGCGCCCACCATCACCATCGCCACCCGGCGTCTGCCGCGCAAGGCGGTGTTGCTGGGATTGATGGCCGTCTTCACCCTCGGCAACCTCGCCTGCGCGCTGGCCGGCAGCTATGCCGCGCTGATGGCCGCACGCGTGCTCACCTCACTGGCGCACGGCACCTTCTTCGGCGTGGGCGCGGTGGTGGCCACCTCGCTGGTGCCGGAGCAACGCAAGGCCTCGGCGATCGCCACCATGTTCAACGGCCTCGCACTGGCCACCCTCATCGGCGTGCCGGCCTGCGCATGGCTGGGCCTGCACTTCGGCTGGCAGGCGGCGTTCTGGGCGGTGACCGCGATCGGCATGCTGGCGATGCTGGCGCTGGCCATGCTGGTGCCGCCCACGCAGGGCGAATCCGCGCCGGCGGCGCTGGGCACGGAGCTGCGCGCCATCGCGGGCGCGCCGGTGCTGCTCGGCCTGGCCACCACGGTGTTCGGCTTCGCCGGCGTATTCGTGGTCTACACCTACATCGAACCGCTGCTCACCCGCGTCACCGGCTTCGGCGACGCGATGGTCTCGCCGGTGCTGCTGGTGTTCGGCGCGGGCATGGCGATCGGCAACCCGCTCGGCGGACGGTTGGCCGACCGCCGCCTGTCCAGCGCGCTGGTCGGCACGTTGGTCGCGCTGGCAATGGTGCTGCTCGTGTTCGGCTTCGCGCAGCATGCGCGGTGGTCGATGGTGCTGCTTACCGGCCTGCTGGGCATGGCGATGTTCGCCACCGTGGCGCCGCTGCAGCTGTGGATCCTCCGCCAGGCCAGCGACGCACCCAGCCTGGCCTCCAGCCTCAACATCGGCGCGTTCAACCTGGCCAATGCGCTGGGCGCGTGGCTGGGCAGCGCCGTGATCGCGCGCGGCGCCGGGCTGACCGCACTGCCGTGGGCCGCGGCGCTGGTGACGGCCATCGGCATCGCACTGGCGACGTACGCGCTGCGCGGCCAGCGCACCACGCGACCGACTGTGGCCTGTCCGCAAGCCTGAACCTTCCCCATCAAGGAGCTATCTCATGGATTACCGTTTCCTCGGCCGTTCCGGTTTCAAGGTGCCCGCGCTGGGCTTCGGCACCGGCACCTTCGGCGGCAAGGGACCGCTGTTCGGCGCCTGGGGCAGCAGCGGCGGCGCCGAGGCGAAGCGCCTGGTCGACATCTGCCTCGACGCCGGCGCCAACCTGTTCGACAGTGCGGACGTCTATTCGGACGGCGCCTCGGAGGAGATCCTCGGCGCCGCACTGAAGGGCCGCCGCGAACGCGCCATCGTCTCCACCAAGCTGAGCCTGCGCGCGGGCGATGGCCCGAACGACGTCGGCGCCTCGCGCCACCATCTCGTCGCCGGCGTGGAGCGTGCGCTGAAGCGGCTCGGCACCGACTGGATCGACCTGCTGCAACTGCACCACTTCGACGCGATGACGCCGGTGGACGAGGTGATGTCCACGCTGGACGACCTGGTGCGCGCGGGCAAGCTGCGCTACCTCGGCGCGTCGAACTTCTCCGGCTGGCAGCTCATGAAGTCGCAGGCCGCCGCCGAGCGCCACGGCCGCGCGCGCTTCGTGGCCAACCAGGCCTACTACTCGCTGGTCGGTCGCGATTACGAGTGGGAGCTGATGCCGCTGGGCCAGGACCAGGGATTGGGTGCCATCGTGTGGAGCCCGCTGGGCTGGGGCCGGCTCACCGGGAAGATCCGTCGCGGCCAGCCGCTGCCCGCCGGCAGCCGCCTGCACGACACCGCAGGGTTCGCGCCGCCGGTGGAGGAGGAGCGCCTGTACCGTGTGGTCGATGCTCTGGAAAGCGTCGCTGCGGAAACCGGCAAAAGCGTGCCGCAGGTGGCGATCAACTGGCTGCTGCAGCGCCCCACCGTGTCCAGCGTGCTGATCGGCGCGCGCAACGAGCAACAACTGGTCGACAACTTGGGCGCCGTCGGCTGGAACCTCACGCCTGCCCAGATAGCGGCACTCGACGCCGCCAGCGCGGTGATGCCGCCCTATCCCTACTACCCTTACTGGAGCGGTCCGTTCGCCGAGCGCAATCCGCCGCCGGTGGCCGCCCTTCCCGTCCCCACGGAGTCCAACCCATGAAAGCCGTCGCCCTCACCCGCTATCTGCCGATCGACGATCCCGAGTCGCTGGTCGACGTGGAACTGCCGCGCCCCAACCCAGGCGAACACGATCTGCTGGTGCGCGTGGAAGCCGTCTCGGTGAATCCGGTCGACACCAAGGTCCGCGCACCCAAGCCGCAAGTCGAGACGCAGCCGAAGGTGCTGGGCTACGACGCAGCTGGCGTAGTCGAGGCCGTGGGCGCCGAGGTGCGGGGCTTCCAACCCGGCGACCACGTCTACTACGCGGGCGACGTCACGCGCGCGGGCAGCAATGCCGAGTCCCAGCTGGTCGACGCGCGGCTCGCCGCGGCGATGCCGCGCTCACTGGATTTCGCCGCGGCCGCCGCGCTGCCGCTGGTGACTATCACCGCGTGGGAATTGCTGTTCCAGCGCATGCCGTTCGACAGCGAGCAGGGCGGCAAGGGCAAGTCGCTGCTGGTGATCGCCGGTGCCGGCGGCGTGGGCTCGATCGCGATCCAGCTGGCGCGGCGCGCCGGCTTCACCGTGATCGCCACCGCCTCGCGCCCGGAAACCATGGACTGGTGCCGCGCGATGGGCGCGCAGCATGTGGTGAACCATCGCGAGCCACTGGCGCTGCAACTGGCCACACTGGGCTTCCCGCAGATCGACGCCGCGCTCAATCTCGCCGACACCGACCGCTACTGGGACACGCTGGGTGAACTGCTGGCGCCGCAGGGCCACGTGGGGCTGATCGTGGAACCGAAGGGTGCGCTCAGGATCGGCGACCCGTACAAGGCCAAGTGCATCGGCATCCACTGGGAGATGATGTTCGCGCGTCCGCGCTTCCGCACATCGGACATGGCCGAACAGGGTCGCATCCTTGCGCGCGTGGCCGAGCTGGTCGACGCCGGCGAACTCCAGAGCATCCAGCGCGACGCATTGAGCCCGATCAACGCAGCCAATCTGCGCGAGGCGCACCGCCGGCTGGAATCGGGCACGAGTATCGGCAAGCTGGTGCTGGCCGGCTGGTGAAACTGCGCCGGCCGGTGCATGGCTGGCCCGATGCAGGGCCGCACGGCCAACCGCCACGGCGCTCAGCCGCGCTTGCGCCCGCCCTTCTTCCCATCCGTGTGGCCGCCATGCATGGGGGCGGGCTTGGCCGGCTCGCCCTTCTTGCCCAGTTGCTCCAGCAGGGTGTTCATGTCTTCGGCATGTTCCTCTTCCATCGCCAGGATGCTTTCCAGCACACGGCGCGTGGTGGGGTCGTCCGCGCCCACGTAGTCGATCATCTCGCGGTAGGTGTCGATGGCGATGCGCTCGGCCACTAGGTCCTCCTTGATCATGTCGACGATGTCCTCGCCCTCGACGTAGTCGGAATGGCTGCGCGTGAGCAGGCCCTCGGGCGACAGGTTGGGTTTGCCGTCAAGCTGGGTGATGCGCTCGGCGATCTGGTCCGCATGGCCCTGCTCCTCGTTCGCATGCTGCAGGAACTCCTCCTTGATCGCCTGCGAATGGATGCCCGAGGCCATGTAGTAGTGGTACTTGTAGCGCAGCACGCAGACGATCTCAGTGGCCAGCGCGTGGTTGAGCAGCTTCACCACGGTGGCGCGATCGGCCTTGTAGCCTGCAGTCATCGCACCCTTGTCGATGTCCTGGCGAGCGCGCTTGCGGATGGCCTCGATGTCGCTGACGAAGGGCTTGGCTTTGGGCATGGCGGACTCCTGGCAGAGCTAATGCAGCGCATGGAAGTCCGTCCAGCGTAGGTGCGCACACGAAAAAGCCGGGTGAAGAACTCCGCCCGGCTCCGTCGTTGCGTCACGCTGCTCGCGGTCAGGCCTTGCGATACACCTCGGCACCCTGCGCGCGGAACTCTGCAGCCTTCTCGGCCATGCCTTCGGCCAGCGCCTCGGCTTCGCCGGTGCCATGCTCGGCGGCGTAGTCGCGCACGTCCTGGGTGATCTTCATCGAGCAGAACTTGGGGCCGCACATGGAGCAGAAGTGCGCGCTCTTGTGCGCGTCCTTCGGCAGCGTCTCGTCGTGGAACTCCTTGGCCTTCTCCGGATCGAGGCCGAGGTTGAACTGGTCGTCCCAGCGGAACTCGAAGCGCGCCTTCGACAGCGCGTTGTCGCGCACCTGCGCACCCGGGTGGCCCTTGGCGAGATCGGCCGCGTGCGCGGCGATCTTGTAGGCGATGATGCCGTCGCGCACGTCCTGCTTGTTCGGCAGGCCCAGGTGCTCCTTCGGTGTCACGTAGCAGAGCATGGCGGTGCCGAACCAGCCGATCATCGCCGCGCCGATCGCACTGGTGATGTGGTCGTAGCCCGGCGCGATGTCGGTGGTGAGCGGCCCCAGCGTGTAGAACGGCGCCTCGCCGCACTTCTCCAGCTGGCGCTCCATGTTCTCCTTGATCAGCTGCATCGGCACGTGGCCGGGGCCTTCGATCATGGTCTGCACGTCGTGCTTCCACGCGATCTGCGTCAGCTCGCCCAGCGTGTCCAGCTCGCCGAACTGCGCCGCGTCGTTGGCGTCGGCCACGCAGCCGGGGCGCAGTCCATCGCCGAGGCTGAAGGACACGTCGTAGGCCTTCATGATCTCGCAGATGTCTTCGAAGTGCGTGTAGAGGAAGTTCTCCTTGTGGTGCGCCAGGCACCACTTCGCCATGATCGAGCCGCCGCGCGAGACGATGCCGGTGACGCGCTTCGCGGTGAGCGGCACGAAGCGCAACAGCACGCCGGCGTGGATGGTGAAGTAGTCCACGCCCTGCTCGGCCTGCTCGATCAGCGTGTCGCGGAACAGCTCCCAGGTGAGGTCCTCGGCCACGCCGCCGACCTTCTCCAGCGCCTGGTAGATCGGCACCGTGCCGATCGGCACCGGCGAATTGCGCAGGATCCATTCGCGCGTCTCGTGGATGTGCTTGCCGGTGGAAAGGTCCATCACCGTGTCGCCGCCCCAGCGGATCGACCACACCATCTTCTCGACTTCTTCCGCGATCGACGACGTGACTGCGGAGTTGCCGATGTTCGCGTTGATCTTGGTGAGGAAGTTGCGGCCGATGATCATCGGCTCGCTTTCCGGATGGTTGATGTTGGCGGGGATGATGGCGCGGCCGCGCGCCACTTCGTCGCGCACGAATTCCGGCGTGATGGCGCGCGGGATCGCGGCGCCGAAGGACTGCCCCGGATGCTGCACGCGCAGCGCGCTGTCGCCCAGCGCCTCGATGCGCTGGTTCTCGCGGATGGCGATGTACTCCATCTCCGGCGTCACGATGCCGCGGCGCGCGTAGTGCATCTGGGTGACGTTGGCGCCCGCCTTGGCACGGCGCGGCGTGGGCAGCTGCGGGAAGCGGATCGCGGCCAGCTCCGGCGCGCTCGCGTGGCGGCGACCGAACTCCGAACTGCGCCCATCCAGCGCCTCAGTGTCGCCACGTTCTGCGATCCACGCCGCGCGCAGCGCAGGCAGGCCGGCGGCCAGATCCGCTTGGTAATCCGGGTCGGTGTATGGACCGGAGGTGTCGTAGACCGTGATGGCAGGGTTCTTCTCCACACCGAACATCGCCGGCGTGTCGGCCTGCACGATCTCGCGCAACGGCACCTTGAGGTCGGCGCGGCTGCCCGTAACGTGAATCTTGCGCGAACCGGGAATCGGCCGGGTCACGGCTTCGGAGAGTTCCTGCGCGGCGCGCGCGAGATCGGAGAGCTGGGCATTCATCGGCTTGGGTTCCGGCGTGGCTTCGGCTTTTATGAAAAGTCCGCACACGGATGTGCGGTTCTTTGCGAAAGGGACTCGCACATGAACGCACACGGGTGTGCGGTTCTTCGCGAGCTGACTCGCGCGAAGCGGCGGCGCCGGACGCACGGCAAGAGGGGCGCCGTACGGCGAAGCTTCCCTACACCGGTGCTAACCGGATCAGGTTCGAAGGGACTCTCTCAGCCGACCGTTGCGCCGGCACCCCCGCTTCTTGAGCGGCTATTGCAGCACGAAACGGTGGGCCGCCGCGAGTGCGGCCCGTGCGGCATGGTTCAGCGCGGCGCCCAGGCGCGCAGGAAAGTGGCCACGCCGGCACGAGCGGTGGCCTCGATCTCGGCCGCGTAGCTCTCGCTGCAGTCCACGCAACCGAACATGCGGCGCATGAACAGGTCGCCCTTGATCAGCGCGAAGAACTGCACGCAGGCGCGCGGCACGTCGTCGATGGCGAGCTGGCCGGCGTCAACCGCCTGCTGCAGCAGGCGTTCCATCAGGCCATGCGTGCGCAGGGTGCCCTCTTCCCAAAGCAGCCGGCCGAAGCGCGGATTGCCCTGGCGGCAGTCGCCGAGGATGGCGCGGAAGGTGCCCACGGTCTCCTGGTCGCAGTCGAGCCGGGCGTGGATCAGCGCCACGCGCAGCAAGGTCTGCTCGATCGGGGCCTGCGGATCGTAGTCGTAGGTGTTTTCCGGCAGCAGGTCCTCGATGCGCGCGCGGATCACCTCGCGGAACAGGTTGTCCTTGTCGCCGAAGTGGCTGTAGACGGTGAGCTTGGAGACACCGGCCTCGGCGGCGATCGCATCCATGCTGGTGCCGGCGAAGGCATTGCGGATGAACAGCGCCTTGGCCGCGGCGAGGATCGCCGCGCGTTTCTCAAGGTCTTTCGGTCGGCCCGGTCCCTGCGACCTGACCGGCGAGATGCTGCTCATGACGAAGCCTTCCCAAAACGGTACATGGACTTTATTATACGCATTGGTTCAATTATTTCCAGTCGACTGGCGGCAGCATGTCCGCGGACACGGTCCGGGGCATGACTTAAGTCAGCGCATCGCGGTGACTTCCGGCACTTCGTGACACGGAGCGCGGGCCGCAGTCTAGTCATTGTCGAGGCAAGGCCAAGCCCTTATCCTTTCAGGTCTTTTTTCGACACTCACGGAACCCGGCAGACATGGCGATGAACTTCGAGCAGGCGCGGACGAACATGGTGGAGAACCAGGTGCGTCCCTGGGAGGTGCTGGACGGCCGCGTGCTGGACATGCTCGGCCGCGTGCGGCGCGAGGATTTCGTGGCACCCGAGCATCGCCAGCTCGCCTTCGCCGACCTGTGCCTGCCGCTGGGCCACGGCGAGGTGATGATGAAGCCGGTGCTGGAAGGCCGCGTGTTGCAGGCACTGGACCTCAAGGCCAGCGACCGTGTGCTGGAGATCGGCACCGGCTCGGGCTTCCTCACCGCCTGCCTCGCCGGGCTCGCGGCCGAAGTGGTCAGCATCGACATCCATGCCGACTTCACCGCGACCGCGGGCCAGCGCCTGCAGGCCGCCGGCGTGACGAACGCGCAGCTGCACACCGGCGAGGCCGTGCGCGGCTGGCAGCCGAACGGGCAGTTCGACGTGGTGGTCGCCACCGGCGCCGTGGCCGAACTGCCGGCGCGCTGGCTGGGCTGGCTGAAACCGGGCGGCCGCCTGCTGGCAATCCGCGGCGAATCGCCCGTGCAGCAGACCGTGCTGATCACCCACGAGGGCGAGGGCCGCCAGCGCGAGGAAAGCCTGTTCGAGACCGACCTGCCTTACCTCGCCCACGCCGCGCCGTCACCGCGTTTCGTGTTCTGAACGCCCCACCGTCCGACATCGACTTCCCCATGAGGCAACCCATGCGTTTGAAGCTGCTCACCCTGGCACTGGCCCTGGCCGCCGTCTCGCTGCCCAGCCATGGCGAAGACCTGCTCGACGCCTATCGCGAGGCACGCGCCAACGACCCCGTGCTGGCCCAGGCCGACGCCACCCGCCTCTCTGTCGGTGAAGGCGTGCCGCAAGCACGCGCGCTGCTGCTGCCGCAGATCAACGGCAGCCTGTCGCTGGACCAGACCACGGGTGGTGGTGGCGGGCGCGTCCAGGATCCGAACAACCCCAACCAGTTCATAAGCACCAGCTCATTCGGCCACAGCCGCACGCGCAACCTGAACCTCAACCTCAGCCAGACCGTGTTCGACTTCAGCAAATACGCCAACCTGAAGTCCGCGCACGCCTCGGCGAACGCGCAGGACGAGCTGTACCAGGCCGCGCTGCAGAACCTGTTCGTGCGCGTCGCCAGCGCCTATTTCACGGTGCTCACCGACGAGGACCAGCTCGCCTACGCCAAGGCCAACGAGGACGCGTACAAGCAGCAGTACGACCAGGCCGACCAGCGCTACAAGGTCGGCCTCTCGGCGATCACCGACGTGTACCAGGCCAAGTCCTACTACGAGGCGGCCAAGGCGACGACAATCACCGCGCAGAACACGCTGGACAACGACCGCGAGGCACTGAGCCAGATCACCGGCAAGCCCACCGGCAACCTGAAGAAGCTGCGCGACGAACTGCCGATGAATTCGCCCGAGCCGTCGGATCCGGATGCTTGGGTCAAGCAGGCGCTGATCAACAACCCGAACCTCCTGGCGCAGAAGCAGAACGTGGCGGCCGCCGAGCACAACATCACCGCCGCGCGCGCCGGCCATCTGCCGACGATCACCGCCAACGTCAGCTACGGCAAGAGCGCGAGCTGGTACGAGAACGCGGCGATCCACTCCAACACGCCGTCCTCTACCACGATCGGGCTCACCCTCAACGTGCCGATTTTCTCTGGCGGCCTCACCCAGTCGCGCGTGCGCCAGTCGATCTACCAGCGCGACGCCGCGCAGGACTCGGAAGAGATCGAGCGCCGCCAGGTGAAGCACGACACGCTCAACTACTACCGCTCGGTGCTGGCCGGCATCAGCCAGGTGCAGTCGGGCAAGGCCGCGGTGGAGTCGGCGCAGAAGGCGCTGGACGCCACCCGTGCAGGCTTCGAGGTGGGCACGCAGACCATGGTCAACGTGCTGCTGGCGATCCAGACCCTGACCCAGGCGGAAAGCAGCTACTCGCAGTCGCGCCACCAGCTGGTGCTCAACCGCCTGCTGCTGAAGCAAAGCGCCGGCACCGCCAGTCTCGGCGACATGCAGGCCATCAATGCCCTGCTGCAGTAAGCCGTTAACCCCGCAATGGGACGACAACGGCCGGGCAATGCCCGGCCGTTGTCGTTTCCGGCATGTCGTCACTCCTGCAGCTGCGCGTCGATCATCCGCATGAGCCGCCCCACCGCGCCGCGCTCGCGCTCGAACACCTGCCGTGCAGCCTGCCCCATCGCACGACGGCGCGCGTCATCGCGCAGCAGGCCCAGCACCGCCTCGCCCAGCGAACTGCTGTCCGGCACGCGCAACGCGCCGCCATCCTCGATCAGGCTGGCGGTGATCTCCTCGAAGTTGAAGGTGTGCGGCCCCACCAGCACCGGCGTGCCCAGCGCGGCCGGTTCCAGCACGTTGTGGCCGCCGATCGGCACCAGGCTGCCGCCCACGAAGGCCAGTCCCGCGGCTGCATAGAACGGCATCAGCCGGCCCATCGCATCGATCACGAAGATCTGGTGCGACGGCGTGGGCGTGCCATCGGCGCCGTAGCTGCCGGCGGCGAAGCCCAGGCTGCGCACGGCATGCTCCACCGGACGGAAGCGCTCGGGATGACGCGGCGCGATCAGCAGCAACGCGTCGGGCAGGCGCTTCAGCACCGTCAGATGCGCCTCCAGCACGGATTGCTCCTCACCCTCGTGGGTGCTGGCCGCGATCCACACCGGCCGCCGCGCGCCCCAGTGCTCGCGCAGGCGCGCGCCGGTCGCCAGCGCCTCCTGCGGCACCGGCATGTCGTACTTCAGGTTGCCGCAGACCACGATGCGCTCCGCCGGCGCACCGATCAGGCGATAGCGCGCGGCGTCCGCGCGCGACTGCGCGGCGACCAGGCTCACGCAGCCCAATGCCTTGCGCACCATGCCGCGCAAGGGCCGCGGTCGGTAACCACGCAACGAGCGCTCGGACAGGCGCGCGTTGACGATCATCAGCGGGATGCCGCGGCGCCGGCAGGCGAAGTACAGGTTCGGCCAGATCTCGGTTTCCACGATCAGTGCCAGCCGCGGCCGCACGCCCCGCAGGAAACGGCTCACCGCATAAGGCAGGTCGTAGGGCAGGTAGACATGGAACACGCTGTCGCCGAACAGCTGCTGCACGCGCGCGGTGCCGGTGGGGGTCACCGTGGTCACCACCAGCGGGGCATCCGGATAATCGCGCTGGAGCGCCTTGATCAGCGGCTCGGCCGCGTTCACCTCGCCCACCGACACCGCATGCACCCACAGGCTGCCGCGCAACTCCGGCGGCGCCTTGAAGAAGCCGAAGCGCTCGGCCCAGCGCCAGTAATACGGCCGCGAGCGGAAACCGCGCAGCGCCAGCCGCAGCACGATCAGCGGCGTCACCAGATACATCGCGAGGGTGTAGAGATAACGCAACGGCAGGCTCCGGAAGCAGCGCCGCAGTATACGGGAGCGGCCATGCGGCTCCGGCGCGTCCATTACAATGCCGCGGATGCCCGGCACCCCACGCCCCGACTTCCAGCGCACCCTGCTCGCGCCGCGCCACTGGCCGGCCTGGCTGGGCGTGGGCGTGATCCGGCTGGTGGCACGGCTGCCGTACCGCGCGCTGATGACGCTGGGCCACGCCTTGGGCTGGCTGATCCAGCGTGTGCCGTCCGCGCGGCGGCCGGTGGCGGAAACCAACATCGCGCTGTGCTTTCCCGGACTCGACGCCGCGGCGCAGGCCGCACTGGTCGACGCCCACCTGCGCGACCTCGGCCTGATGCTGATGGAATTCGCGCTGGGCTGGCTGGGTTCGGAGCGTGCGATTGCGCGCGTACCGATGACCATCGAAGGCCTTGAGCATCTCGAAGCCGCCCGCGCGCATGGCCGCGGCGTACTGCTGGTGGGCGGCCACTTCTCGCACCTGGAATTGTGCGCGCGGCTGGTGTCGCGGCGCATCCGCATCGCCGGCATGTACCGCCGAATGGATTCGGCGGTGTTCGAGTGGGTGGTATTGCGCGCGCGACTCGGCTACGCCGACGCGATGTTCGACAAGGACGACATCCGCGGCACGGTGAAATACCTGCGCGCGGGGGGCACGCTGTGGTACGCACCCGACCAGGACATGCGCAGCAAGGACAACGTGTTCGTGCCGTTCTTCGGCGTACCTGCCGCCACCATCACCGCCACCCACCACCTGGCGCGGCTGTCCGGCGCGGCGGTGATCCCGTTCTTCCACCGCCGCCTGCCCGACGGCCAAGGCTATGTCCTGCGGCTGGGCGCGCCGCTGGACGATTTCCCCGGCACCAGCGCGCTGGACGACACCGCACGCATCAACGCCTGCATCGAGCAGATGGTGCGCGAGGCGCCCGAGCAGTACCTGTGGGTGCACAAGCGCTTCAAGACCCGCCCATCCGGCCTGCCCTCCGTGTACTGACAGGCTGAACGCTTGTTCAACGGCGTCGAAGCCGGCGCGCTTGCCCGGCCCCGCTGAAAGCTGGCGCTAAGGCGACGTTCGCACCATACGCGCCATGCCCGTCCCCATCCTGATGTACCACAACATCGCGCCGGCGCCGCGCGAGCTGAAACGCTGGCGCAGCCTGTACGTGCACCCGCGCTCGTTCGCGCGGCAAATGGCGCTGCTGAAGCGGCTCGGTTACGCCGGCCTGTCGATGGACGCTGCCATGCCCTACCTGCGTGGCGAACGGCAGGGCCGTGTCGCGGTGATCACGCTGGACGACGGCTACGCCGACAACCTCGACAACGCGCTGCCGGTGCTGCAGCGCCACGGCTTCAGTGCCACCTGTTACGCGGTGAGCGGCGCGCTGGGCCGCTACAACGACTGGGACGACGCCAAGCTCGGCGTGCGCAAGCCGATGATGGACGCCGCGCAACTGCGTGCCTGGCATGCCGGCGGCATGGAGGTGGGCGCACACACCCGCACGCATCCGCGCCTCCGCCAATGCAGCGACGCGCAACTGCGCGACGAGATCGCCGGCAACAAGGCCGATCTGGAAAACGTGATCGGCGCGCCGGTGACGCAGTTCTGCTACCCCTACGGCGACCATGACGAGCGCGTGGTCGCAGCCACGCGCGAAGCCGGCTACGCGGCGGCCACCACGGTCCAGCGCGGCCGCGCACGACCGGGCGGCGACCTATGGCGCCTGCCGCGCGTGGCAGTGGCGCGCAGCCACGTCCTGCCGCAGTTCGCCTGGCGCACGTTCACCGGCTACGAGGATCGGCACGGATGAGATTCCTGTTTGCCGGCACCAGCCGTGAGTACGGCGGCGCCGAGGCCCACTTCATCACCCTGACCCAGGCGCTGGCCAGCGGCGGCCACACCGTCGAGGCCGTGGTGCATCCCGACGCGCCGATGGCGAGAGCGCTGGCGGGCACCGCAGTGCGCCTGCACGCGGGCCGCTTCCGCAACATCTTCGACCTGCGCGGCTACCGCGCCACCATCGCCGCCGCGCGCCGGCTGAAACCGGACTGGCTGGTGGGCGATTTCGGCAAGGAATACTGGCCGCTGATCCTGATCGGCCGCCTGCTCGGCATCCCGGTGGCGCTGTTCCGCCACCGCCTCAAGCCGATGAACGGACTCTCGGCGCGACTGGTGGCGCGCTGCGCGCAGCGTTTCTTCGCGGTGTCGCAATACGCACGCCGCGATTACATCGAGCGCGGCATGCCGGCCAAGCGCGTGCATGTGCTGTACAACCCGGTGGACATGGAACAGTGCCGGCCGGACCCATCGCTACGCGCCGCGCTGCTGCAGCGGCTGGGGTTGGACGAAAGCGCGATCGTACTGGGCTGCTTCGGCCGCCTGCATGCCGGCAAGGGCATCTACACCCTGCTCGACGCCGCCAACGCGGCGATGGCGCAGGAGCCGCGCCTGCATTGCCTGTGGCTGGGCGACGGCACCGACACGCAGCGATTGCGCGACAGCATTGCCGCCTCGCCGTTTCCCGCCCGCCACCACCAGCTCGGCTGGGTCACCGATACGGCCCCGTACTACAACGCGCTGTCGATGCTGGCCTTCCCCTCGATCGCCACGGAAGCCTTCGGCCGCACGCCGGTGGAAGCGCAGGCCTGCAACGTGCCGGTGCTGTGCAGTGATGCCTTCGGCATCCCGGAAACCCTGCAGCCCGGCGTCACCGGCCTGTTGTTGCCGCCCGGCGACACCGCGGCCTGGCGCGACGGCATTCTTGCGCTGTGCAACGACACGAAGCGCCGACCCATGGCGGCCGCCACGCGCGATTTCGCGTTGCGGCACTTCAGCACGCTGGTGATCGCCGCCGAATTCGTGCGCCAGCTGGGCGACCTGTAGGACCGGGCACGGCTAGCGCATCCGCCGCCGCGCCTCGTGCAGCTTCGCGTATTTCAGGAAAACGTAGTTGGCGCCCACCACGCTGGCGATGAAGCCGGCCCAGCCGCTCAGGAAATAGCGCTTGAACAGGTACTGGCGCAGGAAGAACACCGGCGGATAAAGCACCATGCGCAGTCCGGTGAAACGCTGGCGGCGGCGCAGCTTGTGCGCCACCAGCGCGCTGCTGTAGCGGTTGATGCGCTCGATCCGGCTGGCGATGTCGGGGTCGCTGTCGTTGATGAAGTCGGCGCGCCACAGCGTCTTCACCGGGCCGTCCACCTCCATCGCCGAATGCACCTCCACGTCGTTCATGCGGCCGCGACGGCGGTCGTACAGGCGCAGGTGGGCGTTGCGCCAGCTCCACGGGTGCTGCACGGTCCAGAACATGCGCTCGCGCCGTGGCAGGCGGAAACCCGCATGGCGCGGATGGACGAGCGCGCGCTCGATCACCGCGCGGCTGGCCGGCGAGAGCACCTCGTCGGCATCGAGGTTGAGGATCCAGTCGTGGCTGGCCATGTCGATCGCGCGCTGCTTCTGCGGGCCGAACTCGTCGAACGGATGCGTGGCCACGCGCGCGCCGTGGCGCCGCGCGATCGCCAGCGTGTCGTCGGTCGAACCCGAGTCCAGCACCACGATCTCGTCGGCCCAGTCCACGCCGGACAGGCAGGCGTCCAGCGTGGCCGCATTGTTGAGGGTGATCACCACCACCGACAGCGGCTCACGCGCCATTGCGAACCTCCCTATTCGCCCCGTCCATGGGGCCAGCCTTTTTTGAGAGTCCGGCAAGGATGCCGGGCTCTGCTCTGCCGGCAGGGACGCCGGCGTCAGTTATACCCCCGGCTACAAACAGACTGCTGCACCACAAGCCCAGCAACCACGCGAACAGCAGCCCCCACCACGCCGAATAGAAGGCCAGGTGGGTGTTCAGCGGAAACAGCATCACGCCCAGCGCCAGCGTGACCGGGAACGCGCGTTCGCGCGCCGCCGCGCCCACACGCCGCCATGCGCGCCACGCCAGTATCGTCGCGGCCAGCCACAGCACCAGGCCGATGCCGCCGGTCTCGGTAAGGATCTCCAGCACGATCTGGTGGGCATGGCAGGCGCCCTCACCCTCGCCGCAGGATTCGGCCACCACGAAGTGGTCGTTCGCGGGCGCGAACTGCGGATAGGCGTAGCGGAAGGCGCGCACGCCCACGCCGTTCCACGGATGCGCGGCGATCATCCGCAGGCTGTCGTGCCAGATGTCGAGCCGTCCGGTGAGCGCTTCGTCCAGCCCGCGGTGCGTGCCGTGCAATGCATCCAGCGTGCGCTGCATGCGCGCCTCGAAGCGGCTGGAGCTGCGCCACGCGATGCCGCCGGCCAGCGCCAGCGCCACAGCACCCAGTCCGCAGTACAGCGCGAAGCGGCGCCACGAGCGCGCCTCGCGCCAGGCGAAGGCCAGCGCCACCAGTCCGTAGCACAGCCATGCCGCACGTGAGCCGGCCAGCAACACCGGCCCCAATACCAGCAGGAAGGCAACCACCAGCCCCGGCCGGCCCCAGCGCTGGCGCGCCGACCACAGCGCGAACGGCGACAGCACCGCCAGCGTCGGCCCGAGCTTGAGGTTCCTCGCACCGAAGATGCCGGAGAGGCGCTCTGCCTCGGCCTGCCCGCCGAGGCTCCAGCCGGTGAAAGCCTGCGTCCACGCGTCCAGTACCCACCACGCCAACACGCAGGCCACCGCCACGTACAGCGCCTGCAGGCGGCGCTCGCTGCGGATCACGAAACAGGCGTACAGGCCCAGCGGCAGATAGCGCAGCAGCGCAAGCACCGTGCTCCAGCTCTTGCCCGGCGCCAGCGAGTCGAAGGCCGAGACCAGCGCCGCCCCGACATACGCCGCCAGCAGCCACAGCAGCAGCCGCACGCCGGGCTGTTCGCGCCAGCCCTGCGGCGCACGCACGGACAGCAGGATCGCCCCGACCAGGCAGAGGAAGGTGCCGAACTCGCTGCTGCGTCCGAACGGCAACAGTGCGATCACCAGCCAGAACGGCAGCAGCGGCGAACGCAGGGCAGTCTTCAGGGAGGCGATCGCGGTAGTCATGCGGGGGCCGTGGCGACGACGATCCCGCATTGTAGGAGGAGGAAAGCCGGCGCTCAGCCCGCGACCACTTCCCCGTACAGCGCCAGCGTGGCCTGCTGCATGTCGGCCAGCCGGTAGGACTGCAGCATCGGGATCGGCGGCGCCACGCGCAGCAGTTCGGCGGCGCGCTCCACCAGTCGCTCGCGGTCGCCCGGCGGCACACGGCCGGCGGGATACAGCTCGGCCAGCAGCTCGCCCACGCCGCCATGCGCATAACCGAGCACCGGCCGGCATAGCGACAATGCCTCGACCACGGTGCGGCCGAAGGATTCGGGCTTGTTCGACAGCTGCAGGATCAGACTGGAGATCGCGTAGACGTCGCGCACGTCATGCCGCGGCGGCGTCAGCGCCACCTGCGCTTCGAGTCCGCGCGTGCGAATCAGCGTGCGCAGTTCTTCCACGTAGGCCTCGCGGCCGGCCTCGATCACGCCGAGCAGCAGCAGCCGCGCATCGATGCCGCGGCGCTTGAGGTCGGCAAGCAGTTCGATCGCGTCGCGATGCCCCTTCAGGCGCGTGCCGCGACCTGGCAGGGTCAGCAGCGGTGCACCGGCCAGCGCGGGATACTCGGCGAAGAACGCCCGCTTCCACGCCTCGTCCGGGCGATGGCCGTAGGGAAACGCCTCGGGGTCGATGCCGCGCGGGATCACCCTTACCCGACCCGGTTCCAGCCAGCGGTAGTGACCGAGCACGTAGTCGCGCAGAGTCTGCGAGACCGCGATCACCCGCTCGCCACGCAGGAGGATCGCGCTGTAGCGGCCGGGCGTGTTGAGCCCGTGCACCGTGGTGATGAAATGCGGGCGCGGCTGCAGTCCCTTCAGCGCCCACCAGCCCAGCCAGGCCGGCAGGCGCGAGCGCGCGTGCACGATGTCGGGCCGGAGCTCACGCAGGTGCCGGCGCAAGGCAGCGACCTTCAGCAGAGTGCCCAGCGACTTGCGGCCGATGTCCAGCGTGATGTGCTCGCTGCCCTCGGCCACCAGCTGCTCCACCAAGCGGCCGCCGGCCGAGATCACCACCGAACGGTGGCCGGCCTGCACCAGGGCACGGGCGATCTCCAGCGCGGAACGCTCCGCGCCGCCCGACTGCAGCGCGGGGATCAGCTGGACGACGGTCAGTCGCGGTGTGGCGTCGACACTGCCGGACATGGTTCCCGCCTGCGGGCCTGCATCCTGATGCACGAGTTTCATCCTGAAATCCAAGCAAGAACAATGCCGTTCTCATGCTGAACGGCAGGCCAGCTCAGTCGCGCAGGACGTAACGTGCTCCGCAATAAGGACAAACCGACTCGCCGCCATCATCGACGATCGGCAGGTACACCTTCGGGTGCGAGTTCCACAATGCCATTCCGGGCATCGGGCAGGACAGCGGCAGGTCGGCGCGCGTCACTTCGTAACGATTTTCGGCATTCGCCGGGATCGGCGCGACGGCTGCGGCAGAGGCAGGCATGGAGGGGACTCCGGACGGGATGCGAGGCCACCAATGGTAGCAGGCTGCGCTATCCTGCCGCCGCGGTATCAGGGGGCCAGGGGAAGCAGACGGGGCGGCGCGACATCCGGCGCCGCAGGAGCCACGGCCAGCCGGCCCGTGTCCGGCAACGGCCGACCACATGCACGCAGGGGAACGATCATGGATTTCGCAAAGATCATCGCGCGGATCAAGGCCATCCTGACCACACCGAAGACCGAGTGGCCCGTCATCGCCACCGAACCGGCCTCGGTCAGCGGCCTGTACACCGGCTACATCGTCATCGTCGCCGCACTGCCGGCGATCGCCGCTTTCATCAAGCACAGCCTGATCGGCTACAGCGCCTTCGGCATCACCGTGCGCAGCTCGCTCGGCGGCGGCATCGTGAGCCTGGTGCTGGGCTACGTACTGTCGCTGGTGCTGGTCTACGTGATGGCGCTGATCGTCAACGCGCTGGCGCCGAGCTTCGGCGGACAGAAGGACATGACCCAGGCATTGAAGGTAGTGGCCTACTCCTGGACCGCCAGCTGGATCGCTGGCATCGCGGTGATCCTGCCGTGGATCGGTTGGCTGATCATGCTGGCCGGCGCGGTCTACGCGATCTACCTGCTCTATCTCGGCCTGCCGCCGACCATGAAGTGCCCGCCCGACAAGGCCGGCGGCTATACCGCGGTGAGCGTGATCATCGCGATCGTGCTGAGCTGGATCGTCGGCGCGATCGTCGCCGGGGTGATTGGCACTGCGATGCTGGGCGGCGCCGCGATGAACGGCATGCATGTCGGCAGCAGCGACAGTGGCAACGTCAGCCTCGACAGCAACAGCGCACTGGGCAAGCTTGCCGCGATGGGTCAGCGCGCCGAGCAGGCCGGCAAGGAGATGGAGGCGGCGCAGAAATCCGGCGACAGCGCGGCGCAATCGGCCGCGGTGGGCAAGGCGATGGGCGCGATGGCCGGCGGCAGCAACGTCGAGGCACTGCCGCCCGAGCAGATCAAGGCCTTCCTCCCCGACAGCCTGGGCGAGCTCAAGCGCACCAGCCTGTCGGCGCAACGCAACGCGACGATGGGCATGCAGGTCTCCGAGGCCGACGCCGAGTACGCGGCCGACAGCGGCCACCACATCCGGCTCGAAGTCTCCGACACCGGTGGCGCCAAGGGCCTGGTGTCGCTCGCCACCGCGATGGCGCCGGAGGAGGAGAAACAGACCGAGCACGGCTACGAGAAGACCTACAGCGCCAGCGGCAACCTGGTCCATGAACAATGGGATACGCAGTCGAAGTACGGCGAGTACGGCGTGCTGGTGGGCCAGCGTTTCTCGGTCAAGGCGAGCGGCAACGTCGACAGCATCGACCAGTTGAAGCAGGCGGTGGCCGGCGTCGACCTGGACAAGCTGGCCGCGCTGAAGGACGCCGGTGTGAAGGCGAACTGAGCCGCCGGCCTAACGACAAAAAGCCCGCGCCGTCACCGGCGCGGGCTTTTGTTTGCGGGCGGCGCGGCTTACTTCGCCTTCGGTACCGCGCCTTCGGTGGTGATGCGCACCTTGATCTCGTCGCTCACCATCGGCACGTAGGTGCCCACGCCGAAATCCGAGCGCTTCAGCGTGGCGGTGGCGTCGAAGCCGATCGCCTGCGCCTTGGTCATCGGATGCGGGCCAACCTTGTTCAGCGTGGCGTCCAGCACCACCGGCTTGGTCACGCCGTGCACGGTGAGGTTGCCGGTCACCTTGTAGTGGTTCCCGCCCAGCGACTCGACGCTGGTGCTCTTGAACGTCACTGCCGGATACTTGGCGGCGTCGAAGAAGTCGGCTTCCTTGAGGTGCTTGTCCAGCGCCGGCACGTGGGTGTCGAGCTTGCTGAGCGGCAGCGTCACGTCCACCGAGGACTTCGCCGGATCCTGCTGGTCGAACACCAGCGTGCCCTCGCCCAGGCCGAGATCGGCGGTGGGGTTGGAGTAGCCGAAGTGGTTCCAGCTGAACAACACCATGGTGTGGTTCGGATCGAGCTTGTAGGTGACCGGGCTGGCCTGGACGGTGGTGGCCGCGGCGCCGAGCAGGCCGGCGATCAGGAGGCAACGAAACACGCGCATGAAATTTCTCCGCAATGGGTTGAGTGATCTGCCGTGCGACCGTCGCATCGGTGATCGGGAGTCGCCGGCACCTCATCGGAGGTGCCTCGGAAAACCGGCGCACCACCGGTATTCTCCGAGCCGCCGGCTCGACGGCAACAGTGCCGCCTGTCAGTGTAGTGGCGCGCCAGCAAGCCATAAACGCGATCGGGAGCAACGCAGCGTGCACGAACGGGAAACAATCCATCGGCGCCCTGTCGCATGCCCGGCCTGAGGGAAGAGTGCTGGGCGATCACCGACGCCTCCGCGGGCAACCAGCGGCAGGCACTGGCGCTGGCCGAGAGGATGGACCTGCCGGTGCGCCACCTGCTGCTGGAACCGCGCGCGCCGTGGTCGTGGCTGGCGCCGCGTTTCGCGCTGGGTGGTGCACTCGCGTTGCCGAGGAGTCAACGGCGGCTTTTCGCGCCACCGTGGCCGCGGCTGGCAATCGGCTGCGGGCGCGCCGCCGCGCTGTTCACCCGCATGCTCCGTCGGCTGTCGCACGGGCAGTGCCACACCGTGCAGATCCTCGACCCCCGCATCGATCCGACCCACTGGGACACGGTGATCGCGCCGCGCCACGACCAGCTCACCGGCCCCAACGTGCTCACCCCGCTGGGCTCGCTGAACCCGGTGGACGATGACTGGCTGGCCGATGGCCGTGACGCCTGTCCCGCCTTCGAGGAGCTGCCGCAACCGCGCGTCGGTGTACTGCTGGGCGGCCCGCGCAAACAGCTGGTGCTGGATGCGGGCTATGCGTGCGAACTCGTCACGCAACTGCTTGCCCGTCACGCACGCGAAGGCGGCAGCCTGCTCACGCTGGCCTCGCGCCGAACGCCGCCCGACGTGCTGGACATCTTCCGCAAGGCACTGGCCGGTGTGCCGGGACTGGTATGGTCCGGCCCAGACGACGGCCGCAATCCCTATCCCGGCGTGCTGGGCTGGGCCGACCGGCTGGTGGTCACGCCCGACTCGGTGAACATGCTCAGCGAAGCCTGCGCGGTGGGCTGCGCCGTGCACACCCATGTCGCCGCACCGCTGCCGGACAAGCTCGCGCGCTTCCACCACGCCTTGCACGATCGCGGCCTGCTGCATGGGCTTGATGCCCCCTCTCCCGCGCGCCAGCCGCCGCTGCGCGAAACCGCCGCGATCGCGGCCGAGCTGCAGCGGCGCATGACCGAGCTCTGATCCGTTCGAAGAACAAGTTCTTCACTTCCACCTCGCGCCGCCTTCACGGCCATTGCACCGTGGACGGGCGTCCAATGGCGGTGTGGGCAAGGCAGGCAAGAGCCACGAGTTCCGGACGCCAGCCCGGTCACCGACGCATATCCCCGCGGGAGGCTGGCGGCCAGCATCGCATCATCACCACATGATGCGAATCCAGAGAGGAGGTGTCGTCATGAACATGTCCGACGCGTTTGCCAGCTCTCCCTATGCCCGCGAGATCGTCACGCGCAGCGACCACATGCCCACCAAGCTCGAGCGCTACGCCGACTGGGCGCGCAAGTTCTACGGCGGCGGCTACCACGAGTCCAGCAAGGACAGCCGCGAGTCGATCGAGTACGTCGTGGGCATACCATTCGCCGCACCGGCACTGGTGCATTGAGCGCGGCATTCCGCAGCCACGAACGACGACCGGCAACACCGCCGGCCGTCGTCTCACCTTGCCCCCTTTTCGACTACGGCTGCAATGCCACCACCTTGACGTCGAAGCGCTTGCAGGACGCTTCCCGGCAGATGCCGTTGATCCACACCTCGCCGTTGCCGAACATCACGCCCTGGTAGTTCACGAACAAGCTGCCATAGCGTTGCCGCCCGATCGCGGCCGCCATCGCCGGCGTGACGATGGCGGCGTAATGCGCCACGAAATCCCGCGCGTCGCGGATCCCACCGTCTTGCCGCCCAGCCTCACCTTGAGCGGGTACGCCACCAGCGCGGCGATCGCCGCCGCGTCCTTCGTCATTACCGCCTTCTGGAACGCCAGGATCACCGGCTCGTACTTCGTGTGGTCGCCGAGCACTTGATCGATGCGCTGGTTCACCGCGATCGCATCGGCGTCAACCATGGCCCCGGCGCCATCCGCAAACACGGGTGACCAGGCATTGGCAGCACCACTGGTCATCCACGGCAACGCCACAAGAAGAACCCCTGTCAGCACCTTGCCGGTCATGGACGCTTCTCCCCGAATGCATGCGCGTGCACCGATCCCGCGAAGCGCGCAGGCTCGAGAATGCGAGGTCAGTCGAACGTGAAGCCCAGCGCCTGCGTGACTACGACCACCTCCCCGCACAACGCCTCCAGCTCGGGATCGCGCGGCGCGACACGTGAGCGCGCGTCCAGCGTGCAGGCAAGCGAGCGCCGCAACAAGGTGGCATGCGCGCGCGCCAGCACGACGGCTTGCGTCGGGTCGAGCAGGCCGGCGTCGCGGCAGGCGGCGAGCAGGGCCGCGTTGGCGGTGACGCCGAGCAAGGCAGGCTTTTGTGCGGCATGTGCCAGCACCAGCCCCTGCAGTGCGAACTCGATGTCGAGCAGGGCGCCGCGACCCTGCTTGAGGTCGATGCTCCGTGCGTCCGAGCGGTCGCGTTCGGCGCGCCAGCGGCGGCGCATCTGGCTCACCTCGTCGATCACCACGGTGCTCGCGCGCGACACGCCGAGGATCTCGCGGCGCACCGCGGCCAGCGCCGCACCAAGCGCCGCGTCGCCGGCCACCGGGCGGGCACGCAGCAGTGCCTGATGCTCCCAGGTCCATGCACGGCTCTGCTGATAGGCGATGAAGGCGTCGAGGCTGCCCACCAGCAGGCCCTTGGAACCGTCTGGCCGCAGCCGCGTGTCCACCTCGTACAGGCGGCCGGCGCGGGTGGGCACCGTGAGCCAGTTCATTACGCGCTGGGCGAGGCGCTGGTACCAGCGCGCGCCCTCAATCGGCCGCGCGCCATCGCTCATCGCCTGTGCGCGCCGGCCGTCGTAGACGAACACCAGGTCGAGGTCGGAGGCGAAGCCCAGTTCCTCGCCGCCGAGGCTGCCATAGCCCAGCACCGCGAAACCGGAGCCATCGCCAGGCAGGCGTCCGTGCTGGGCGACCAGCTCGCGCTCGGCCAGCGCGGTGACCGCGCCCACCACCGACTCGGCCAGCGCCGCGAGCCGGCGTGCAGTGGCCGCGGCGTCGGCACGGCCATCGTTGAAGGCGAGGCCGAGGCGGAACGCGGTGGATGACTGGAACTCGTTGATGCGCTCCAGCTCGGCCTCGGCTTCGCGCTCCTCCAGCGTGGCCAGCACGCGGGCGATCTCGGCGGCGATGTCGGCACGCTTCAGCGGCAACTGGTCGATGCGCGGATCAAGCACGTCGTCCAGCAGCAGCGGCTGCGCGATCACCTGTTCGGCCAGCAGGGCACTGTCGGCGAACAGCGTGACCAGCCGCTTGCGTGCGGCGGGCTGTTCCTCAAGCAGGGCGAGATAGGACGAGCGCCGCGCCACCGCCTGCGTGAGCCGGCACAGCCGCAGCAGGCAGGGCACCGGTGCCTTGCTGGCGCGCGCGGCGGCGATCAGCTGCGGCATCAGGTGGTCCAGCCGCTCGCGCGAACGTGCCGACATCGCGCGCACCGCGCCGCCCTGCGGCAGCTTGGCGAGCGCGTCGGCCACCTCCATGCCCGGCACGAAGCCACTGGCTTCCAGCGTGCCCGCGTCCAGCGTCCCGGCGCAGGCGGCCTGCCACAGCGCCGCATCGGCCGCGGGCACGCGGGTGCCGCGCCCGCCTTGCGGCATCAACACGGCGGCGAATTCGCCGGCGACGATCTCGCGATGCTTTGCCAGCGCCTCGGCCAGCGGCTCCCATGCCGGCCAATCCAGTCCCCTCGCGATACGTTCGCGACTCAGCGCGTCGTCGGGAATGTCGTGGGTCTGCGCATCGCGCAGCATCTGCACGCGGTTCTCCAGCCGGCGCAGGAACACGTAGGCCTCGCGCAGCGCCTTCGCGCGTGCGGCGGGAATGTGGCCGCGCGCCTCGCAGGCGGCCAGCGCGGGCAGCAGGCCGCGCACGCGCAAACTGGGTTCGCGACCACCGCGGATCAGCTGGGTGAGCTGCACGATGAACTCGATCTCGCGGATGCCGCCGGAGCCGAGCTTGAGGTTGTCGGAAAGATCCTTGCGCGCCACCTCGGCGTCGATCAGCGCCTTCATTTCGCGCAGGCCGGCGAACGCGGTGTAGTCGAGGTATTTGCGATAGATGAAGGGCCGCAGCAACTCCTGCAGCCGTTTGCCGGCGATACGGTCGCCCGCCACCGGGCGCGCCTTGATCCATGCGTAGCGTTCCCAGTCGCGGCCCTCGCGCTGGTAGTACTGCTCCATCGCCGAGAACGACAGGGCGAGACGCCCGGCGTTGCCGAACGGCCGCAGGCGCAGGTCCACGCGCGCGCAGATGCCGTCCACCGTGGGTTCGCCCAGCAGGCGCACCAGCTGCCGGCCCAGCCGCACGAAGTACTCGCCGTTGTCGAGCACGCGCGCGCCGTCGCTCTCGCCGCCGTGCGGGTAGGCCAGCACGAGGTCGATGTCGGAGGAGAAGTTGAGCTCGGCGCCGCCCAGCTTGCCGAAGCCCACCACCACCAGCCGCTGGCGCTCGCCCTCGCGGCTGCGCGCGTGGCCGTAGCGCGCGGCCATCGCGCGCTCCGACCAGTCCAGCGCCGCCTCCAGCAGTACCTCGTACAGCACGCTGGTGGCGGACAGGGTCTCCTGCAGTTCGTCCAGTCCGTTGACGTCGCGGAACACCAGCCGCAGCGCCTCGGCGTGGCGGAAGCGGCGCAACGCGGCCAGCGTCGGCGTCTCGTCCTCGGGCAGCTTCAGCGCGTCGATGCGCGCGGCGGCATCGGCGTTCGAGCGCAACCGCTCCAGCCCCGCAGGCGACAGCAGCGCCGGCTGGGCGCGCCAGGCCTCGAACGCGAAATCGCTGGTCGACAGCGTGCGGCGGATGCGCTCGGCCACGCCGGCGTCGTCGTGCAGCGGCACGCCGGCCGTACGGCAGCAGGCGGCCAGTTCGGCATAGCGGTCGTCGATCAGCGCGCGAAGCGCAGGCGATTCTTGGGCGGGGACAGGCATCGGGCCATTGTGCCGCAGCGGCGCCATGCATGTGGCCGGTGCACCGTTGCCCCGCCGGCGCGTTGCTAGGCGGACCCGTCACCGGCCGTCGTCATTCCCGTGGCGAACACCCGATTCATGTCATCCTGACTAATGTTGTCTTGCCTTTGCGATCATCCCCGATCGCGAGGATCAAACGGGCGGCCATCCATGGCCGCGCTCCTCAATCAATCGCATGACAAGCGAGTCCCCGCTTCCGCCATGACCCCATCCGCCGTCCCCGCTCCACGCCGCACGGCATCGCGCATCGCCCTCGTCCTGGTGATGGCGCTGGCCTTCGTGCTGCTCACCAGCCTGCTCGACGGCGGCAAGGGCGTACTGCCCCTGCGCCTGCTAGACCAGCCGCGCTTCCCGCTCGCCAACGCCTGGCCCGGCCTGCTGTTCGCCGGCCTGCTGCTGGCGATGACGCGTCGCCTGCTGCTGTCGTTCGGGCTGGCCTACCTGCTGCAGGGGCTGATCTACGGCGTCAACACGCTGAAGGCGGCGAACCTCGGCACGCCGCTGCTGCCGGCGGACTTCCGCATGGTGGGCCAGTTGCGCAAGGGCGGATTCCACCTGCTGGCCGGCTATCTGCCGCACAGTCCGTGGCCGTATCTGGCGCTGCTCGCAGGCGTGCTGATCCTGGTCGCGATGTGGCGGCTGGAGCCGCCGCTGTTCGCGCGCCGCACCGGCGGCAAGCGCCTCGCGGCCGGCGCCGCGCTGGTGCTGCTGCTTGGCAGCCTGCTCGGCGGCTGGAGCGGCTGGGCGAAACTCTACAACGGCCGCGTGCTCTGGCTTGAGCCGTGGTCGGCCGCCTCCACCCGCGTGCATGCCGGCCTCGTCAGCGAACTGGTGATGTTCCACCTGCAGTACAGCCAGCACAAACCCAAGCCCGACCGCGCCATCGCCGAGCAGTTGGTCGGCCAGTCCGCGAATGCGTTGCGCCAGCACCTCGCGATGCCCAACGCCAGCGTGCTGCCCGACATCGTGGTGGTGCAGAGCGAATCGTTCTTCGACCCCAGCATCATGAAGGGGTACGCGCACAGCGACCTCACACCCAACCTGCACCGGCTCGCGCAGCACGGCACCAGCGGCGCGCTGCACGTGCCCACCTTCGGCGGCGGCACCATCCGTACCGAGTTCGAGGTGCTCACCGGGCTCTCGCTGCGCTACTTCGACAACCTGCAGTTCCCCTACCTGCAGATCGGCCGCAAGCCCCTGCCCAGCCTGGTGCACGTGCTGGACGACCACGGTTACGCGACGGTGGCGGTGCACGGCAACGATCCCACGTTCTGGAACCGCAGCACCGCATTCAAGACGCTGGGCTTCCAGCGCTTCGTGTCGCAAGCCGAATTCCCGCCCGATGCGCCGAACGACGGCAAGTACATGGCCGACAGCGCGATGACCGACGAGATCCTGCGCCAGCTCAAGGACAGCGGGCCGCCGCAGTTCATCTTCGCGATCAGCATCGAGGCGCACGGCCCCTACGACGTGGAACCGAAGGACACCGCCGCACGCGACGCGATCGCGGTGCCCCCCGGTATCGAGGGCAGGGACAAGCGGGAACTGCAGACCTACCTCTACCACCTGCAGCACGCCGACGAGGAACTCGGCCGCCTCGCCGCCCTGCTCGCCAAGCGCCAGCGCCCTGCGTTGCTGCTGTTCTACGGCGACCACCTGCCCGGGCTCTCCGACAGCTACCGCATCGACGGCTTCGTCAACGGCGGCGACATGCTGGCGCAGGCCGGCACGTGGCTGCTGGTCGATCCGCGAGCCACCGGCAAGCCCGTGCGCGAAGACACCGCCTCGTGGCTGCTGCCCGGCAAGCTGCTCGCCGCCGCCGGAATCCACGACGATCCCTACTTCGCGCTCACCGAGCTGCTCGGCCCGCAACTCGCCGCGTTGACCCGCGCGCCCGGCGCCCCGCAGCCCGACGAAGACGCCGCCACCCGCCAGCTCGACCAGTCCATGGCCAGCGTCGAGCAGCTGCGCATGAACCGCAAACTGGCCGGCGTGCTGGCGAAACTCGTGGCACCGGCCGCCCCGGCGAGCATGGCGCACGCCCCCATATCCGCACCGGATGCCGCGCCGACCACCGCGCACCCCTGAGCCGCATCGGCCATGCGGCGGCGTTGAACGGGCTCTGAAGGCCTATACGGCAAATTCAGGATGCAGCCAGTGCATGAGGCCTAGCGTGATCCACGCCGCGCCGCTGCATGCACGCGGTCATTCCACTCTGGAGGTTTGCCCGATGAAAAAGTCGATCCTGCTCGCTGCCTTCGTCGCCTCGACTGGCCTGATGACCCTTCCAACCCTCGCGCAGGACGCCACCGCAGGAGCGAGCGCCAAGGCAGGCGCCAGCGTCAACGCCGGTTCGCTCGTCAACGGCGTCACGCAGACCGCCGACAAGGCCACCAGCGCGGTGGGCGACACCTTGCACCAGACGGGCGAAGCCACACGGAAGGCCGGCCACAAGACCTGGCACCACGGCCACAACGCGATGAAGAAAGCCGGCTCCACCGCGACCGACGCCGCGGGCAACGCTGGCGCCTCCGCCGGCGTGAAGGCCGACGCGAAGGTCGGCGCAAGTGCCGCCGGCACCAAGGTCGACGCCAAGACCGATGCACAGGCGGGTGGCGACGCGGGGCACTGATCCACCGTGCACCGCCAGACGAATGCAGCCCCGGGAGGTGACTCCCGGGGCTGCATTTTTGCCATTGATCGTCTGTTGGAGAATTCGGCTCGCAGCTCGACGCGCAACATTTTCGATCATGAAGCTGCTGCCGCCTCCAAAGAAAAACCCCGCAGAGGCGGGGTTTTTCGTGTTGCATGCCCTTCGACTTCGCCGCTGCGCGGCTACGCTCAGGGCGAACGGCTCGGGCCGGATCAGAAATCCATGCTGCCCATGCCACCCATGCCGCCGGGGGCGCCGCCGTGGTTGTGCTCTTCCTTCTTCGGCAGCTCGGCCACCATCGCTTCGGTGGTGATGGCGAGGCCGGCCACGGAGGAGGCGTACTGCAGCGCCGAGCGGGTGACCTTGGTCGGGTCCAGGATGCCGAACGCGATCATGTCGCCGAACTCGCCGGTGGCGGCGTTGTAGCCGAAGTTGCCCTTGCCTTCCTTGACCTGGTTGACGATCACGGACGGCTCGGCGCCGGCGTTGAACACGATCTCGCGCAGCGGGGCTTCCAGCGCGCGACGGGTGATGGCGATGCCGAGGTTCTGGTCCTCGTTGTCGCCCTTCAGGCTCTCGATGGCCTTCAGCGAGCGGATCAGCGCCACGCCGCCGCCCGGCACCACGCCTTCTTCCACCGCCGCACGGGTGGCGTGCAGGGCGTCTTCCACGCGGGCCTTCTTTTCCTTCATCTCGACTTCGGTGGCGGCACCGACCTTGATGACGGCCACGCCGCCGGCCAGCTTGGCCACGCGCTCCTGCAGCTTCTCGCGGTCGTAGTCGGAGGAGGTCTCCTCGATCTGCGCCTTGATCTGCTTGATGCGGGCCTGGATCTTCTCGGCTTCGCCGGCACCGTCGATGATGGTGCTGTTTTCCTTGGTGACCACGATCTTCTTGGCGCGGCCCAAGTCGGTCACGGTGGCCTTCTCGAGCTGCAGGCCCACTTCCTCGGAGATCACCTGGCCGTTGGTCAGGATGGCCATGTCTTCCAGCATCGCCTTGCGGCGGTCACCGAAGCCCGGCGCCTTGACGGCGGCGACCTTGACGATGCCGCGGATGGTGTTGACCACCAGGGTGGCCAGCGCCTCGCCTTCCACTTCCTCGGCGACGATCAGCAGCGGCTTGCCGGCCTTGGCCACGCCCTCGAGCACGGGCAGCAGCTCGCGCACGTTGGAGATCTTCTTGTCGTACAGAAGGATGAACGGGTCTTCCAGCTCGACCTGCTGGCTCTGCTGGTTGTTGATGAAGTACGGCGACAGGTAGCCGCGGTCGAACTGCATGCCCTCGACCACGTCCAGCTCGTTCTCCAGGCCCGAGCCTTCCTCGACGGTGATCACGCCTTCCTTGCCGACCTTCTTCATCGCGGTGGCGATGATGTCGCCGATCGCGCTGTCGGAGTTGGCGGAGATGGTGCCGACCTGGGCGATCGCCTTGTCGTCGGCGGTGGGCTTGCTGAGGCTCTTCAGCTCGGCCACGGCGGCGACCACGGCCTTGTCGATGCCGCGCTTCAGGTCCATCGGGTTGATGCCGGCGGCGACGGCCTTCATGCCCTCGCGGATGAACGCCTGCGCCAGCACGGTGGCGGTGGTGGTGCCGTCACCGGCGTTGTCGGAGGTCTTCGAGGCGGCTTCCTTGACGATCTGCGCGCCCATGTTCTCGTAGGCGTCGGCCAGCTCGATCTCCTTCGCCACGGACACGCCGTCCTTGGTGACGGTGGGGGCGCCGAAGCTCTTCTGCAGCACGACGTTGCGGCCCTTCGGGCCGAGGGTGACCTTGACGGCGTTGGCGAGCGTGTTCACGCCCTTCAGGATGCGCGAGCGGGCGTCTTCGCCGAAGCGGACTTCTTTAGCGGCCATAAAATTTTTGCCTCAAAAATTTTGAAATTAAGGAAAGGGGTTTGTGGTTTCGAAAGCGTTGCCGGAGAAGCTCTCCGGCGATCGGCGTGCGCGGATCACGCGCTCAACCGATCAACCCTCGATCACCGCCACGATGTCGTCTTCCTTCAGGAAGACCAGATCTTCGCCGTCGATCTTGATTTCCTGGCCGGCGTACTTGCCGAACAGCACCACGTCGCCGGCCTTCAGCGACATCGGACGGACCTTGCCGTCGCTCTGGATCAGGCCGGTGCCGGCGGCGATGACCTTGCCGCGGGTGGGCTTCTCGGTGGCGCTGTCGGGGATGACGATGCCGCCGGCGGAGACGCGCTCCTCTTCCAGGCGCTTGACGATGACGCGGTCGTGCAGCGGACGCAGTTTGCTCATGGGTGGCTCCCAAGCTGGGTGGTGGAATGCGGTTTGAGGACTGACAGGTCGGCCCGAGGGACCGCTGTTAGCACTCGCCATAGATGAGTGCCAATTCTAGCGATGCAAGCCCCCGCCGCAAGTGGCGGCGAACCCGATGCCACGCGATCCGACCCTTAGGAGAGCCAATGGGGCGGCTGCGGCCCGGTTTCAAGAGGCAGCTGCCCGCTCTGCTACCTTGGGTAGCCCGCACTACCGCGATGCCGCCATGCCCGACCCTGCCATCCTGCTTTGCCTGTGCACCTGCCCCGATGCGGCCAGTGCGCAGCGGTTGGCCGAAACCCTGGTGGCCGAGCAGCTGGCCGCCTGCGTCAACCACCTGCCGGGCGTGCTCTCCACCTACCGCTGGCAGGGCAAGGTGAGCACCGACGGCGAGGAACTGCTGCTGATCAAGACCACCGCCGCCCGCTTCGAGGCGCTCAAGGCGCGCCTGCTGGAACTGCATCCCTACGAAGTGCCCGAGCTGATCGCCCTGTCCGTGGAGCACGGCCATGACGCATACCTGGACTGGGTGCGGGCGAACGTCGCGGAATAAACACCGCGCGCATGCGGTCGCCATAATGATGTCCTGCCGCCGCCGGTCTCCCGGGGCGGCCTGCTTACCGGAGTCGTGATGTCGAAGACCTTCCATCGAACCCTGCTGACGGGCTGGCTGCTTGGCCTGCTGGTGACGCTGGCGCCAGCCGCGTTCGCGCAGACGCAGGACGGCAACATCCTGCCGGTGACCGAGGCCTACAAGCTCAGCACCGACGCAAGCACGCCCGGCACGCTCAAGCTGCACTGGACGATCGCGCAGGACTACTACCTCTACCGCGGCCGCATGAAGTTCACCGCCGGCCCCGGCGTGACGCTGGGCGAGGCGCAGCTGCCGCCCGGCGAGAAGCACGACGATCCCTACCTCGGTCCGGTGGAGACCTACCATCACGGCGTCGACGCCAGCCTGCCCTACACCGTGGCGCCCGGCACCACGCGCCTGCAGCTGAGCGTGCAGTACCAGGGCTGCCACGAGGTGGAGCCGAAGATCTGCTACCCGCCGCACACCGAACACCTCGACCTGCCGTTGCCGGCCGCTGCCACGCCGCCCGCCGCCGGCAACGCGCTGGGCTCCGCGCTGCGGCAGCTCGGCGGCAACGAGGGCAGCACGCTGACCGGCACGTCTTCCACTCCGTTGCCGCCGGAACAGGCCTTCCGCTTCACCGCGCTGGCGCAGGATCCGCAGCACCTGCTGCTGCGCTGGACGATGCCGAAGGACTACTACGTCTACCGCGACCACATCGCGCTGCGCCTCAAGGACGCCGACGGCCTCAAGCTCGGTACGCCCGCGTGGCCGGCCGGCGGTGTGGTGCATCAGGATGCGCAGCTCGGCGCAGTAACGGTGTATTTCGGCAATCTCGAACTGCCGGTGGCGATCGAGGGCGACACCGCGTCGCACAAGCAGCTGACGCTGGAAGCGAGCTTCCTCGGCTGCCAGGACGGCGGCGTGTGCTATCCGCTGATCACCCGCGACGTGACCGTGGACCTGCAGAGCGGCGCCGTGGCGAATGGCGTGACCGTACCCGGTGCGCCAACAGCAGCCGGCAACACCCCGCCCCCGAACACCGCCGCAGCCCCGCCCGCTGGGCCGCTGCAGGCCGGCCCGATTCAAACCAGTCTGTTCGCCGCCCTGCTGCTGGCGCTGGGCGGCGGCCTGGTGCTCAACCTGATGCCTTGCGTGCTGCCGGTGCTGTCGATCAAGGCCGTCAGTCTGCTGGAAAGCAGCGAGAACCCCACGCGCCGGCGCCGCCATGCGCTGGCCTACACCACCGGCGTGCTGGTGAGTTTCGTGGCGCTGGGCCTGGCCATCCTCGCGCTGCGCTCGGCCGGCCATGCACTGGGCTGGGGCACGCAGCTGCAGCAACCGCTGCTGGTGGCGGTGCTGGCCTGCGTGATCTTCGCGCTGGGCCTGTCGATGTCCGGCGTGGTGCAGTTCGGCGCCTCGCTGGGCAATGTGGGTGCGACGCTGGCGAACCGCAGCGGTGCAGCCGGTGACTTCTTCACCGGCGTGCTGGCCGTGGTGGTGGCCAGCCCCTGCACCGCGCCGTACATGGGCGGCGCGCTGGCCTACGCGTTCGCCGCACCGGCACTCGACGCGCTGCTGGTGTTCTTCATGCTCGGCGCGGGCCTGGCCCTGCCCTTCCTCGCCATCGCCTACATTCCCGCGCTGGCACGCTGGCTGCCGAAGCCGGGGCGCTGGATGGAAACGCTGAAACAGGTGCTGGCCTTCCCGATGTACCTCACCGCGGCATGGCTGGCCTGGGTGCTGGCCAATCAGCGCGGCGCCGACGCGGTGGGCCTGCTGCTGGTGGCGATGGTGCTGCTGGCGCTGGCGCTGTGGTGGTTCGAGCGCAGCCGCGGGCGTGGCCCGCTGCGCCACGGGCTGACCGCGCTGCTGGCGCTGGCCGTGCTGGCGCCGCTGTACCTGCTGGCGCAGGTGCCGGCCACAGCGAATGCCGCAACGGCACAGGAAGGTACCGTGCCATACAGTCCGGCGAAGCTCGCCGAACTGCGCGCCGCCGACACCCCGGTGTTCGTGGACATGACGGCCGACTGGTGCATCACCTGCAAGGCCAACGAGCACGCGGTACTGAACGGCACGGCGTTCCGCGCCGTGCTCAAGCGCACGGGCGCGGTCTACATGAAGGGCGACTGGACGAACGAGGATCCGGCGATCACCGCCTTCCTGCAGCAATACCACTCGCCTGGCGTGCCGTTGTATGTGGTGTTTCCGAAGGGCGGCGGGGCGGGGCGGCAGCTGCCTACCGTGCTCACCACGGCAATGGTGACGCAAGCGCTCGAAGCGGCGGCACGGTGAGCAAGCCGCACATTCCCAGCACCGGCTCGCTCCCCTGCTTGCGGGGGAGAGGCAAAAGCAGCGGCGCCGACAACACATGCTGAGCCGCGAAAACCTCGTCATCCTTGGCGTGGCAGTGCTGGCCGCTGCGCTGGGCGGCTGGCTGCAGCACGAGAGCCGGCTGGCGCATGTGCCTGCAGGCGTGACCGTGGCCCAAGCAGGTGAACCGGCACCTGTGCTGGAGCTGCCGGACCTGCACGGGCGCGTGCACCAGCTGACCGACTACCGTGGGCGGCGGGTGCTGCTGAATTTCTGGGCCAGCTGGTGCGGACCGTGCCTGGACGAACTGCCGATGCTGGACAAGGCACAAGCCAAGTTCGGCGAAAACGGTACCATCGTGCTGGGTATTGCGATGGACGAGCCTGCACGCGTTCGCGCCTTTCTTGCCGATCATCCCGTGCGTTTTCCGATCTTGCTGGGTCGGATGGAGGCGCCCAGCACTTCGCTGTTGTGGGGTGATCGCAGCGAAGTGCTGCCCTACAGTGTGCTGATCGGCGCCGATGGGCGCGTGATTGCCACACACCGGGGCCCACTGGACACCGCAACGCTCGATCACTGGCTCATGAAGAGTGCGGCCACGGACGGCCACCCGTTTGATCTTCGCGATCAGGGATGATCGCAAGAGTTACTTCTCGCATACGTCAGCGCACGGAGAGTGACGCACTTCTCCTTGGAACATCGCCGATCTGCGCCGAACTGGACAACATCCGCCGCAGCGCGCACACTGCGCGCGTTCCGGGCCATCCGGACGCCGTCGAAGGTATGGTGTGGCGAAGATCCTGGTCCTGCACGGGCCCAACCTCAACTTGCTGGGCGCACGCGAACCCGCGATCTACGGCCGCGACACGCTGGCCGACATCAACGGCCGTCTGGCCGCGCAGGCGCAGGCGGCCGGGCATGAGCTCGGCTGGTTCCAGTCCAACGCCGAGCACGAGCTGATCGGCCGCGTGCAGCAGGCGCGCGACGAGCAGGTGGCGATGATCCTGTGCAATGCCGGCGCCTATACCCACACCAGCATCGCGCTGCGCGACGCGTTCGCCGCGGTGGCGATCCCGCTGATCGAGGTGCATCTCTCCAACGTGCATGCTCGCGAACCGTTCCGCCACCACTCGTACCTGTCGGACATCGCGGTGGGCGTGATATGCGGCTTCGGCGCGGACAGCTACCGGCTGGCGCTGGAAGCGGCGATCGCCCGCCTGGCGGCACGCTGACCCAAGTTTCCCTTTCCCGTCGCCCGTGGGCGACGTCATGACATGAAGGCCATCCCATGGATCTGCGCAAGATCAAGAAGCTGATCGACCTGCTCGAGGAATCCAACCTCGCCGAACTGGAAATCAAGGAAGGCGAGGAAGTGGTGCGCCTGTCGCGCGTGCCCAAGGGCGGCATGACCGTCGCCGCACCCGCGCCGGTCGTCGTGGCCCCCGCCCCGGTGGCACCCGCTGCCGCGCCTGCGCCTGTCCCGGCCGCCGATGCGGCGCCCGCC
>DATEKS010000057.1:0-4632 GCA_035277325.1 Rhodanobacter sp. | reverse complement strand
GCGGCGGCTTCGTGTCGCGGCGTCCAGCGCTCACGCAGCGCGGCCGGCGCGCGCTGGTACAGCTCCGGCTGCGCCAGCGCCCGGCGCAGCCGCTCGTGTTCGCGCACGCGGGCAGCGCAGGCGGCGCACTCGCGCAGATGGTTGGCCATCGCCGCGCTTTGCGCGACGTCGAGCTCGTCGTCGATGTAAGGGTGCAGCAACAGTCGGGCGTCAGCGCAGATCATGGCGGCGCGCCTCCCCGGATCGGTGGGTGAGTTCGAGTTTCAGCCGCTCGCGGGCGCGGGCGAGCCGCGACATCACGGTGCCGATCTTCTGGCCGGTGATGGCGGCGATCTCCTTGTAGGAGCACTCCTCCAGTTCGCGCAGCACGATCGCCTCGCGCCACGGCGGCGGCAGCCGCTCCAGCGCGGCGCGCAGCGAGCCCACGTCGACCGCGAGCAGGGTCAGCGCTTCCGGCGAAGCCTGTTCGTCCGCCAGCGGATGGGCGTCCTCGTCCAGTGGCTCGGCGAGCTGCTCGGGCAGGGTCTTGCTGCGCAGGGTGAAGTAGGTGTTGCGCACGATGGCGAGCAGCCACACCCGCGCGTCGCCGCCGTGGAAGCTGTCGAAATAGCGCAGCGCGCGCAGCATCGACTCCTGCACCACGTCCTGCGCGTCGGCATCGTTGCGGGCCAGCCAGCGTGCGAGGTTCCACGCCGCGTCCAGCCACGGCAGCACCACGGCCTCGAAGCGCGCGCCGATGGCGGGCTGCGGGGGCGGGGGAGCGGCTGGCGTTTCGATGGGCATGGAAGGGATTACCGCGCTGGCAGCGACTTTATTCCCGGCGCGCAGGGACCGGAATAGGCCGTTGGTCTGCCCGGTAATGCATGGGAAGGGCGCACACCGCAGCGCCGTGGAGTGGAAAACCATGCAAGACGAACAAGACAACCGCACCCTGGACCGCCGCGAATTCCTGAAGTGCATGGCCTGGGCCGGCACCGGCACCCTGCTGATGATGAAGGGCGGCGTGCTGCACGCGCGCACCCTGGGCGCCGACGCGGGCAGGGAGGCGCGGGACGCCACCTTCAGCTTTGCCCAGGTCAGCGATTCGCACATCGGCTTCCACCTCGCGCCGAACCCGGACCCGGCCGCCACGTTCCGCGCCGCGCTGGCCCAGGTCGACGCGCTGCCGGTGCGCCCGGACTTCCTGCTGCACACCGGCGACCTCACCCACCTGTCGCGGCCGGACCAGTTCGCCGCCGTGCAGGGGCTGATGCAGGAGTCCCGCGCCGGCAAGGTCAAGGTGTTCTGCGTGCCGGGCGAGCACGACGTGATCGGCGACAACGGCGCGGAGTTCTTCCGCCGCTTCGGCGAGCGACAGCACGAGGGCGGTTGGTACAGCTTCGACCATCGCGGCGTGCACTTCGTGGGCCTGGTCAACGTGCTCGGCCTCAAGGCTGGCGGGCTCGGCTACCTGGGCCCGGAGCAGCTCGCATGGCTGAAGAAGGATCTCGCGCCGCTCTCCGCCGAGACGCCGGTGCTGGTGTTCGCGCACATGCCGATGTGGTCGCTGTACCCGCAGTGGGGCTGGGGCACCGACGACAGCGCGGAGGCGACGGGCTACCTGCGCCGCTTCGGCTCGGTCAGCGTGCTCAACGGCCACATCCACCAGATCCAGCAGAAGGTGGAAGGCAACATCACGTTCCATACCGCACGCTCCACCGCCTATCCGCAACCCGCGCCCGGCGCGGGACCGGCGCCGGGGCCGCTGAAGGGCGTGACGCCCGACCGGCTGCGCAGCTACCTCGGCATCCGCAGCGTGCGCCACGTGCAGGGCAAGGATGCGCTGGCCGTCACCGAGGAGGCGATGGCATGAGCCGCCTGGCCTGCGCGACATGCCTGCTGCTGGCCATCGGCGGCTGGGCGGCGACGATTGCCGCCGCCACCGACAGCCACGCGGCCGCGGCGAAGCCGAACCAGATCGAGATCCGCAACTTCATGTTCATGCCGAAGACGCTCACTGTGCCGGTGGGCGCCAGGGTGACGTGGATCAACCGCGACGAGGAGCCTCACACCGTGGTCAGTTCGAACGGGCAGTTCGCGCCGTCGAAGGCGCTGGACAGCAACGACCGCTACGTGACCACCTTCAGCAAGCCGGGCACCTACGTGTACTACTGCACGGTGCATCCGTTCATGACCGGCACGGTCGTCGTGAAGTGAGGGCGGCTGGAACGTCGCCGCGTGGCTGATCGCATCCCGTCCGGTTGCATGGCGATCAGTGCGCGGCGGCGATGAAGCTGTTCGGCGCGTACAGCGTCCAGTCGTATTCGCGGCCGTCCACCGCCACGCGCGCGACGAAGGCCACGCAGCTGCGGTCCGGACAGGGACTGTCGGCATCCGTGCCGGCCGCGGCAGGCGGCTGCAGCGCGTAGGCGTGGCTGCTGTCGATCTCGCGGCAGAACTCGGGCGGACCGCCGGCGATCTTCGTCACCACGGGGCTCGCGTAATAGCTGTGGCGGCCGGATACCTGCAGCTTGAATTCCTCGCTGGTGCAGGCCCAGGCGCCCGGCTTGAAGCTCACGGCGGTGGCCGCCGGCGGCGGCGCGAGCCGGGCCTCCTCGGCCAGCGTGGGCATGCCGGCGTTGCGGCCGTAGTGCCAGAGCAGAAAGCCGCCGACCACGATCAAGCTGCCGAGCATGGCGCCCAGCCTGGTTCCCGACATCGTGTTTTCCCCTGATGGCGGCAGCGGGCCGCGGCGCGCAACTTGGCATGCGCGCCGCCCGGGGTCAATCCGGCTGCGCGCCGTCGAAGCGGTAGATGTCCATGGCGAGGAAGCCAAGGTCGATGCCGGCGTCGATGCGCTGCGCGTGCGCGCCGTCGCCGGCCGCGCCCAGCGCCACGTAGAGCGGCAGCAGGTGCTCGTCGGTGGGGTGCGCGCGTTGGGCGAACGGCGCCTGGCGGCGGTAGTCGAGCAGGGCATCGACATCGCCCGCCGCCAGCTTCTGCTCGATCCAGCCGATGAAGGGGCGCACGTAGGGCGCCTCGCGTTCGCTGCTGTAGCCGGCACGGAAGTCGTGCAGGTTGTGGGTGATGCTGCCCGAGCCGATCACCAGCACGCCTTCCTCGCGCAACGGTGCCAGCGCGTGGCCCACGGCATATTGATGGGCGGGGCCAAGCTCGGGCTGGATCGACAGCGGCACCACCGGGATGTCGGCGGCGGGATAGAGCAGGTGCAGCGGCACCCAGACGCCGTGGTCCAGTCCGCGCTGCGGATCGAGCCGAGGCGCGAGGCCGGCCCCGTCGAGCAATTCCATCGCCCGCACGGCGACGGCGGGCGCACCGGGTGCGGGATAGCGCAGCTGGTACAGCTCGGGCGGGAAGCCGTGGAAGTCGTGGATCGTTTCCGGCTGCGCTGCGCCGCCCACCAGCAGCGAATGTGCCAGCCAGTGTGCGCTGGCGATCACGATGGCCTTGGGGCGCGGCAGTGCCTGCGCCAGTTCTGCCAGCCGTGCGCCGGTGGTGCCAGGCTGCAGCGCCGTCATCGGCGAGCCGTGGGAGATGTACAGGCTGGGCAGGGCGGGCATGGCGGATCGCCTCGTGGGGGATCAGCCCAAGATAGTGGCGCGCGCGGGATTTGCATCAACGGCGAGGCGAACGCAGCGTTGCCTTGCGGAAACGCCGATGCCGCGGTCGGCGTAGGTCGGGCTTCAGCCCGACATCACCGTGACGCAAGTCGGGCTGAAGCCCGACCTACGCCCGACCCGCAGGGGCATCGCCTTACTTCGACCGCGGCGGCTTGCCGTCGTGCGCGTGTGGCTTGCGCGGGCCGGGCTTGGTACCACCGGGCTTGAAACCACCCGGTTTGCGGAAGCCGCTCGGGCGGCGGGCTGGGTGCGTGTCGTGCCCATTGCCGCTGGTGTCGTCCTTGCCGTCCCACGCGTGGATCTGCAGCTGCTGGCGCGCCACCCAGACCTTCTTCAGGTGCTCGAAGATCTCCTTCGGCATGCCTTCGGGCAGGTCGATCAGGCTGTGGTCGCCGCGGATGCTGAGGCGGCCGATGTACTGGCTGTCCAGCCCGGCCTCGTTGGCGATGGCACCGATGATGTTGCCGGGCTTCACGCCGTGGTCGTGGCCCACCTCGATGCGGTAGGTGATCTTGCCCGCCTCGGTGTGGTGCGGGCGTGGCGCGTGGCCGGCGAAGGCGCGCGGCTGTTCGCGCTCGGGACGGTCGCGGTGCTGGCTGCGCTCGGGCTTGTCGCGATGATCGGCGTGCTCGCGCGGCGCGGGCTCGCGTTTCGGCGGCGGCGCCAGCAGCAGCGGGCGGTCGCCCTGGGCGATGCGCGCCAGCGCGGCGGCGATCTCGATCGCCGGCACGTCGTGCTCCTGCTCGTACTGTTCGATCAGCTGCTGGAACAGCTCCAGCTCGCCGGTGGCCAGGGTGTCGCTGATGCGCTGCTTGAACTTGGCGATGCGCTGGTCGTTCACGGCTTCCACCGTGGGCAGCTTCATCTCGTCGATCTTCTGCCGGGTGGCGCGCTCGATCGCGCGCAGCATGCCCTTCTCGCGCGGCGTGACGAACAGGATCGCTTCACCGCTGCGGCCCGCGCGACCGGTGCGGCCGATGCGGTGCACGTAACTTTCGGTGTCGTACGGGAT
>DATEKS010000056.1:0-19558 GCA_035277325.1 Rhodanobacter sp. | reverse complement strand
GCGCAGGGTACGCAGCACCTCGAAGCCGGAGATGCCGGGCAGCACGATGTCGAGGAAGACCAGGTGCGGAGGCTCGCTGCGCGCCAGCTCCAGCGCGCTTTCGCCATCGGCGGCCCTGATGACCTCGTAGCCGTCCTGGCCCAGCATCTTGCCCAGCACGGCGCGTATCGTCGCCGAGTCGTCCACCACCAGCACGCGGGTGGCCACCGGCGCGCGCACGCGCGGTTCGCTGTGGCGGCGCTCGCCGCCGCCCACCAGCCGCTTCAACAACCCGAAACCGGCCATCCCCACTCCCCTACCCCAGTGTCGGCGCAGTTTCCGTGCCGGCACAGACAGGCGCAAGTTGCGACCGCCTGCGCGCAGGCAGCCCACGGTCATCGATAGTGCGGCAAAACCCTAATCGAAAGAAAAGACGGCATAATCGTAATATATTTCAGTTTCATAATGTTTTGTTATTTGCCCTTTCCTTTCGATATTCTTAGATTCGATCTGTCTGAGAAGCAATTGAAGGGGCGCCTTGCAAGAAGGCGAATGCTTCCGGGCAATCGAAAACGGGGAGTGAATCCGCGGGTCTGCCTTTCCCGGCACAGGCATGGGGAAGCGCGCGCGACCGAGCGGTAATCCGACCATCGCAACCAAACCAGACAACAGCCTTGGCCGCGGGGGATCAAATGAACAGCAAGCACCAAGCAGCAGCATCGCACCACTTCGCACGCCGCACCGCGCTGGCCGCAGCCATCGCGATGGGCGTGGGCCTGTCCGGGCAGGTATTCGCCCAGGCGACGACCGGCTCGATCTTCGGTACCGCCCCGGTGGCAACAGGGGAAACGGTCAAGATCGTCAACAACCAGACGGGACTCACCCGCGAAGTGCCGGTCGACAGCGCGGGTCGCTTCAGCGCCGGCAACTTGCCGGTGGGCGACTACAGCGTGTCGCTGGTGCAGGGCGGCAACGTGGTCGCCTCGCACAACCATGTCACGGTGAGCGTGAGCGGCGGCGCCCAGGTGCCGTTCTCTGCCGCGGAAGCCGGCAAGAACGTCCAGAACCTCTCCAGCGTCACGGTCACGGCCAACTCGATCCCGGCGATCGACGTGTCCTCCACCCGCCAGACTTCGGTGATCACCGCGCAGGACCTGAAGGTGCTGCCGCTGGCGCGCAACGCCGAGTCCATCGCCCTGCTGGCGCCCGGCACGGCCGGCGGCAATGCCGGCCTGGGCAGCGGCCCGGCGGGCACCCCGCTGATCTCCTTCGGCGGCGACTCGGTGGTAGAGAACGCCTATTACATCAACGGCTTCAACACCACCGACCCGGTGGGCAACGCGGGCGGCATCGCCCTGCCGTACTTCGCCATCGCCGAGCAGCAGACCATCACCTCGGGCTACAGTGCCGAGTACGGCCGCTCTACCGGCGGCGTGATCAGCCAGGTGGGTCAGCGCGGCGGCAACGACTTCCACGCCGGTGTCTACGCCACCTTTGCGCCGAGTTGGGCGCGGTCCAGCTATGACAACTACTACTACTCCAACCCGCATGTGCTGCCGAGCAAGAAGGGGCAGCAATACGGCGACCTCCGGCAACCGCGCTCGCAGAACGAGTCCTGGACCCAGATCTACGACGCCTATGTGTCCGGCCCGCTCATCAAAGACACGCTGTTCTTCTACCTGACCGCCGAGGCCCAGCATTCCAATGGCAAGAGCGCCGGCCTGGCCTCTTCGACGGGGCTGACGACCTGGAGTTCGCACGGCCAGTCCTCGCCGAAGTTCTACGGCAAGCTGGACTGGAACATCAACGACAGCAATACGCTGGAGGCTACCTATGCTTCCAGCAAGGTCGAGGACACCGCGAACAATGCCTACAACTACAACTACACCAGCAACACAGTGGGCAGCTTCAAGAAAGTCAACAACCCGCTGTACTCAAGCAAGTTCGACGTCGGCGTTCTGAAGTACACCTCCTACATCACCGACAACCTCACGCTGAGCGTGCTGGGCGGCAAGATGAAGAGCACCTACTTCGACCAGGCGCTTCCTTACCCCGGTTACGATCCGACGCTGCCGGGCATGGGCGGCCAGGGCGCCATCGGCGGCCAGAACCCGGCGGTTCCGGGCTACGGCAACTACAACCTCAATCCCGGCACCCTACCCTCCGCAGGTCACCGGTCGGCGTCGAACAACCTCCGCGTCGACCTGGACTGGAAGCTGGGCAACCACGACCTGAAGTTCGGCATCGACAACCAGCGCAGCACGGACGTCGACGACGGCACCGTGACCGCCGGCCCGGGTTACAGCTGGGGTTATGGCCAGCAGTCGAATCTCACCTCGCCGACCCTGGCCTGCAACGGCCAGGGCATATGCGTCCCCACCGCGGTATCCGCCAGCAACCCGCAGGGCTACTACGTCACCAAGTCGACCTACGGCGGCACGGCCTCGTTCACCGTGGTGCAGAAAGCGCAGTACGTCGAAGACAACTGGCAGGTGACGCCGAACCTGTTGCTGAACCTCGGCCTGCGCAACGACCAGTTCACCAACTACAACCCGGACATGCAGGCCTACATCCGCATGACCAAGCCGCAGTGGGCGCCGCGCCTGGGCTTCAGCTGGGACATCTTCGGCGACAGCAGCGCCAAGCTGTACGGCAATGCGGGCCGCTACTACCTCGCCCTGCCCTCGGGCCTGGGCACGCGCATGGCGGGCGACAATGCCTACCTCTCGCAGTTCTATACCTATACGTCCATCGATGCGAACGGCATTCCGCAGGGCCTGACCCAGCTGCCGACGAGTGCGGCGTACTCGCCCGACGGCGAAACCGGCGTCGCGAAGGATCCGAAGGTCATCGCCGCGACCAACCTGAAGCCGATGTACCAGGACGAGTACGTGCTGGGCTTCCAGAAGATGTTCAATGCGTTCGGTCAGCAGCTGGTGTGGACCTCGCAGGCCACCTACTCGAAGATGAACGACATCGTGGATGACACCGGCGCCATCCAGCTGCCGGCCAACGCCGACATGAATCCGCTCATCTACCCCACGGAGACGGATGTGCTGGTCAACCCGGGCCGCAGCAACACCCTGCGCTACTGCCTGGCGGACAACGGCGCGCTCAACCCCACGTGTACCCAGTACGGAACCTATACCTGGAATCCGCATACGGCCGTCGGCAACCCTTCGGATGGCCTGGTCGGCTATCCGGCGGCATTCCGCAAGTACTACAGCCTGGAGGAGTCGCTGGAGCATCCGTGGGACGGCAAGTGGATGGGCAAGATCGACTACGTGTTCGCCCGCAGCTACGGCACCACGGAAGGCCCGACCGAGTCGTGGTCCGGCCAGATCTCCAACGCTTCGGCTGCGTCCGGCGGCCACGAGTCCGGCTCGATCTCCACGGCCTGGGACTACCCGGAGATCATGGAGTACGCCAACGGTGATCTTCCGAACATGCACAGGCACACGCTGAAGGCCTACGGCACCTATGCGGTCACGCCGGAATGGCTGGTCAGCGGCATGTACATCATCCAATCGGGCGCGCCGTTTACCTGCGCGGGTTTCTTCGGCCCCGGCGAGACCAACCCGATCGGCTATGGTTCGGGCATGCACTGGTGCGGCGGCAAGCCGTCACGCCCTGGCGATGCGGGCAGCACGCCGTGGACCCACCAGCTCAACCTGTCGGTGAGCTACATCCCGGCATGGGCGGGCAAGCACCTGACTGTGCAGCTGCAGGTCCTCAACGTGTTCAACGAGCAGGCAATCACGGCCTACAACAGCACCTATGGCTCGACGGCCGCGCCAAGCACCAGCTACAAGTTGCCGGTGGGCATCGAGGCCCCGCGCTACGGCCAGCTCAGCGTCAAGTACGACTGGTAAGCAAGACTCTTCACGTCCCGCGCCGCCGCACACCGGCGGTGCGGGGCAGGAAGATGCAAGACAAGAGGCCGCCGGGCAACCGGGCGGCCTCTTGCACATCACGAGCAGGCGCAGGCAGCCGATGACTCAGGAAGAGGCCTGCGGGAACGGTTCGCGCCATGCCGGCAGGGCCTGCAATTGCTGGTGCCAGCGCGCGAGGTGCTCGAAGCCGTCCAGCGGCAACCGTGCCTCCTTTGCCCAGCCCAGCGGCGTGGAAACGGCGAAATCCGCCACGCCGAGCCGGTTGTCCACCAGCCATTCGTGCCCGGCCAGGTGCGCGTCGAGGACGGCTGCAAACTGCCGGAAGAACTTGCCCGCCTCCGCCACTGCGGCTGCGTCGGCTTCGCCCATGCCCAGCCAAGGCTTGATCAGGTATTCGAAGTACAGCGTGCTGCCGTGCCGCGAGAAATGCGCCTGGTTCCAGGACAGCCAGCGCAGCACCTCGACCTGCAGTGCCGGATCGGACGGCCACAGATCCGAGCCGGCCCTGGTCGCCAGGTGCACCATGATCGCGTCGGCTTCCCACAGGTGCAGCGCGCCGTCGACCAGCAGCGGCACCTTGCCGTTCGGATTCAGTGCGAGGTACGGCGGCTGCCGGTGCTCGCCGTGCGCAAGGTCGACGCGCACATAGTCGACCGGCGATTCGAGGTATTTCGCCACCGCGCAGGCTTTGCGGGGATTGAAGGTCTCTGCGTAGTACAGCTTCATGGGACGCTCCTCGGGGGGATGGAGAACCTCAGTCTGCACCGCATCTATATATGTTCAAGAACATATTCAGTGTCGGCGCTACGCTGTCGGCATCGGAGGAAATCGCCATGCCGTACAGCGCCGAACACAAGCAGCGCACCCGCGCGCGCATCGTCGAGTGCGCCCGCGCGCTGTTCAACCGCAAGGGCTACGCCGAAGTCTCGATCGAGGAAATCATGGCCAGCGCCGGCCTCACCCGCGGCGGCTTCTACAACCACTTCCGCACCAAGGAAGCGCTGTTCGTGGAAGCGGTGGCGGCCTACCAGGATTTCAACCCGGCCGAGCGCTGGCCGGATATCGACTTTGATCCACAACGCGGGGGCACCGAGTTCGCCCGCCAGATGGTCAACGTCTATCTCTCGCGCGAGCATCTGGACGACATCGACGGCCAATGCCCGATCATCGCCCTGCCTTCCGACGTTGCCCACGCGAGCACGGGCGTGAAGCGTGCCTATCGCGGCCTGCTGGAACGCCTGGCCGGCATGCTCGCGCAGGGTGCCGACGCATCCGCCGGGGCCCAGGCCGCTCGCCAGCGCGGACTCGCCCTCGCCGCGCTGTGCGTGGGCGGCATGGTGCTGGCGCGCACCATCGAGGACGACGCCTTCCGCGAGGAAATCCGCGCGGCGGCGCGCGCCACGGCGCACGAACTGATCGACTGAGCCATACGGCGCGAGCCGGCATCACCTGTCATCCACCACGGGCGTGGCATGTCAGGGCGACACGGGCGGCCATCCATAGCCACGCACTATCGGCCGCATCGGAACAAACGAATTCCGGCGATCGTCGTCGCCGCGTAGATTCGATTCGCCCACCACCACCGGAGCCCGTCATGGCCAAGCCCCGCAAGCCCCGCCTCACCACCGCCGCCGGCGCGCCGGTGCCGGACAACCAGAACATCCTCACCGCCGGCCCGCGCGGCCCGGCCCTGCTGCAGGACGTGTGGCTGCTGGAGAAGCTGGCCCATTTCGACCGCGAGGTGATCCCCGAGCGGCGCATGCACGCCAAGGGCTCGGGCGCCTTCGGCACCTTCACCGTGACGAAGGACATCACCCGCTACACCAAGGCGAAGATCTTCTCCAAGGTGGGCAAGAAGACCGAGCTGTTCGCCCGCTTCACCACCGTGGCCGGCGAGCGCGGCGCGGCCGATGCCGAACGCGACATCCGCGGTTTCGCGCTGAAGTTCTACACCGAGGAAGGCAACTGGGACCTGGTCGGCAACAACACGCCGGTGTTCTTCTTCCGCGACCCGCTGAAGTTCCCTGACCTCAACCACGCGGTGAAGCGCGATCCGCGCACCAACATGCGCAGCGCTAGGAACAACTGGGACTTCTGGACCTCGCTGCCCGAGGCGCTGCACCAGGTCACCATCGTGATGAGCGAGCGCGGTATCCCCGCCAGCTACCGCCACATGCACGGCTTCGGCTCGCACACCTTCAGCTTCATCAACGCGAAGAACGAGCGCTACTGGGTGAAGTTCCACCACGTCTGCCAGCAGGGCATCAGGAACCTCACGGATGCCGAGGCGGAGAAGATCATCGGCAAGGACCGTGAATCGCACCAGCGCGACCTGTTCGAGGCGATCGAGCGCGGCGACTTCCCGAAGTGGAAGCTGTGCGTGCAGGTCATGCCGGAGAAGGATGGATCCAGGGTGCCGTACAACCCGTTCGACCTCACCAAGGTATGGCCGCACAAGGATTACCCGCTGATCGAGGTGGGCGTGTGGGAGCTCAACAAGAATCCGGAGAACTTCTTCGCCGACGTGGAGCAGAGCGCGTTCAACCCGGCACAGGTGGTGCCCGGCATCGGCTTTTCGCCGGACAGGATGCTGCAGGCGCGGCTGTTCTCCTACGGCGACGCGCAGCGCTACCGGCTCGGCGTGAACCATCACCAGATTCCGGTCAACGCACCGCGCTGCCCGTACCACAGCTTCCACCGTGACGGCGCGATGCGCGTGGACGGCAACCATGGCGGCACCCTGGCCTACGAGCCGAACAGCTACGGCGAATGGCAGGAGCAGCCGGACTTCCGCGAGCCGCCGCTGTCGCTGGAAGGCGCGGCCGACCACTGGAACCACCGCGCGGACGAGGACTACTACTCGCAGCCCGGCGCACTGTTCCGGCTGATGGGCGCGAAGCAGAAGAAGGCCCTGTTCGAGAACACCGCACGTGCAATGCAAGGCGTGCCGGAAGAGATCCAGCGTCAACACGTCGCCCATTGCAGCAAGGCCGACAAGGCCTATGGTGAGGGCGTGGCGAAGGCGCTTGGGCTCAAGCCCTGAGGTGCAACATGCAGACGGCCCGCTTTCGCGGGCCGTCTGCATCGAACCAAACCTGGCAGCAACTCAGGCCGCCATGCCCGTCACCACGTCATGTACGACTTCGACCGTTGGCGGCACGACCACCACGGGCGTTTCGACCGGGCGGGCAACCAGGCGACCCGCGCGTACCAGCGCCTCGATGCTGGCCTGCACCTCGGCACGGCCGAACGGCTTCTTCATGAAGTCGTCGGCACCGTAGCGCTGCACATAGAACTGCTCGGTGGCCTGCGGGTTGCCGCTGATCATCACGATCGGGATATGCGCGGTAAGCGGGTCGTGGCGCAGCGCGCGCAGCACCGCGAAGCCGTTGATGCCCGGCAGCACGATGTCGAGAAAGATCAGCTCGGGCAGCTCGGCCTTCGCCAGCTCCAGCGCGCGCTCGCCATCGACGGCCTTCTGCACCGCGTAGCCGTCCTGCTCCAGCATGCGGCCCAGCACCGCGCAGATCGTGGGCGAGTCGTCCACCACCAGCATGCGCGTGCCCAGCGGCGCCTGCCGCCGGCGGTCCGGCCGTTGCGCCGACGCATCGGCAACGCCCAGCCACCGCTTGAAGATTCCCATGCCATTCATCGTGAGGCTCCCCGAAACCATCCCTGCCAAATTGCGAGTCGCGGGCTTGGCGCGACCCGTGGTTGGTGCGGATGGTGGGGCAGAACCGCGCCGCAATCTGCGATGCACTGCCCGGAACCGGCTCAGAGATTGCCGGGACCGTCCTTCAACCGGCGCAATTCCCGACGGGCATGCTTGTCGGGCCGCTGCCGCGGCGCCTGCACGCCGACCAGCCGCCGCTGTTCGCGCTGCGCTTCGCGCGCCAGCCGGCTCGCCTCGCTCTCGTGGTACAGCGTCTGCGCCACGCTGGCCGGGCCACGCTTGTCCGCCAGCGCCAGCACCTCGACCTCCAGGCGCTCTTCGCCGCGGCTGATCTTCAGCGTGTCGCCCGCATGCAGCAGCTTGGCCGGCTTGCAGCCGCCTCCGTTGACGTCGATCTTGCCGCCGTCGATCGCCTGCTTGGCAAGGCTGCGTGTCTTGAAGAAGCGCGCGGCCCACAGCCATACGTCGGCGCGTACTTCGATGGGATGGTCGTCATGCGGAGCCTTCATCGCTGGCATTATCGCCCCGATTCCTGCAGAGCCTCGTCATGACCGACAGCCGGAACCCACGCGTGCTGCTCTATCTGCTCGACCTGGTCGGCGTCGCCGTGTTCGCGATCAGCGGAGCGCTCACCGCCGCGCGCTCCGGCATGGACCTGCTGGGTGGGTTGGCACTGGCGGCAATCACGGCGATCGGCGGCGGCACGCTGCGCGACCTGCTGCTGAACCGCCATCCGATCTTCTGGATACGCGACGCGCGCTATCTCGTGGTGATCCTGGCGACCGCCCTGCTCTCCATGCTCTGGAGTGCCTGGCTGCCGCCCCTGGGCCACGCATTGCTGGTGGCCGATGCGCTGGGCCTGGCGTTGTTCGCCATGAGTGGCGCTCAGGTGGCCGAAGCCGACGGGCATTCACCCATCGTCGTGGTGCTGATGGGCACCATGACCGGCGCCGCCGGCGGCATGCTGCGCGACATGATGAGCGCGCAGGTGCCGCTGATCTTCCGCCAGGACATCTATGCCAGCGCGGCCATCGCCGGCATCGTGGCCTATCTGCTGCTGAAAGCCGCCGGCCTGCGGCCATCCTGGGCCATCGCCGCCGGCGTGCTGGTCATCCTCGGCCTGCGCATGGGTGCGGTGCTCTGGGGCTGGCATCTGCCGCGGCTGCACTCCGCCGGCTAACCGCCAGGCAACCGCAGGTTCATCAGCGGCACCGTCAACAAGGACAGCACGATGCCCGCGCCGAGCACGGTGTTCGCCAGTGCCGGATCCAGTTCGTACTCGTCGGCGAGGATGGCGGCCGACACCATCGGCGCCATCGCCGCCTGCAGCACGCCCACGGTGAGCGTGAGTTCGCCCACGCCGGCTGCCACTCCCAGCGCCCAGCACAACGCCGGCGCCAGCAGCAGCTTCCAGCCCAGCCCCCAGACCGCTGCGCCGAACTGGCGTTCGCCACCCCGCAGGCGGAACTGAAGCCCCACCGAGAACAGCGCCAGCGGCGTCAACGTGGCGCCCAGCGGATGGAACACGCCGTCCAGCACGGTCGGCCAGCCGCCCAGCACGCCTGCGACGATGCCGATCACCAGCGCGATGAAGGCGGGGAACGTGGCGATGCGTCGCGCGATCCGTCGCGGATCGGGATCGCGCCCCGCATACAGGCAGGCCACCACCACGCCCACCGAGGCCAGCAGCGGGAAACAACCCAGTTGGTCGGCCACCACCGCCAGCGTCAGCCCCGCCTCCCCGTGCAAGGCCTGCAGCAGCGGGTAGCCCATGAACGAGGTGTTGCCCAGCCCGCACACCAGGACCAGCGCGCCGATGCGCCCGCGCGACCAGCCCAGCCGCGGCCCCAGCCACGCGAACAGCAGCCAGGCGCCGAAGAAGGTGAGCCACATCGCCGCCACCAGGAACCACAGCTGCGCGTCGAGCCGCACCCGCGGAATCAGCTCCAGCACCAGCGCCGGCAGGGCGATGTTGAGCACCCACCAGTTCAGCCCGTGCACGATGCCGGCCGGCGGCTGCGCCAGGCGGCGCACCAGCACGCCCAGCACCAGGCAGATGAACAGCAGCAGCAACGCACTCATCACGGATGTTTCGCGGGGACCAGCGCCGCATTAGACGCGATCCGGCCGGCAGCCGGAAGCCGGCGCCGCGACATGCGAGAATGGCCAGGTCCCCGAACCGCGCGAGAACCATGAGTTCCAAGCCCTACGATTTCCGCCAGTTCCAGGCCGAGCTCGCCGCACTCGACCAGGGCAAACCCGCACCGAAGCCCGAGCCGGCGCCAGCACCGAAATCCAAACCCCTGGGCAAGAAGGCCGCCGAGGCCGAACGCCTCGCCCGCGCCCGCGAGGAATTCCTCGCCCTGCGCACCCGCTACCAGCTCAGCGTGGCCGACGTGGTGGCGTTCTTTCCCGAGGAGGAAGGCATCGCCTACCTGCAGCAGTTGCTGGCGACGGCGGAACAGAAGCCGCGACGGCGGAAGAAGCCGCCCTCGGCGTGATGCGCCGCAGCCGGCGCCATCCCGCAGCCGCGCCGGAACAGCCGAAGCAGCCGGCATGACCCGGTCACGCCCGGACAACACCCACGCGATGCAGAATGGCGGCATGAATCGCCTTCCCGTCCTCGGATCCGTACTGGTCGCGCTGCTGGCCGTGGCGCCCTGCGACGCCGGCGCGCAGGACATCTACAAGTGCATGCAGGGTGGGCAGGTCGCCTACACCGACCAGCCCTGCCCCAGCGGCAAGGGCGAGCTGCTGCACCAGGCTGACGCCGCCGAAACCATCGACCATTACCTGCGCCTGGGCCAGGATCAACTTGCCGAAGCCTGGGCCAAGGCCCGCCATCTGGATGCGCTCTATCGCGAGCGCCTCGCCATCCACCAGGCCGCCCAGGAAGCCCGCGCCGAACAGGCCAGGCAGGCGGCCGAACTCGCGCAGCAACAGGCCGAACAGGCCAGCGCACAAGCCCGACAGACCGCCATGCTGCAGGCGCAGGCCGAGCAGGCCGCCGAGCGCGAGCGGCTGCAAGCCGAGAACGACGCGCTGCGCGAGCAGAATGCGGCCTACCAGACCGAGCTCAGCCAGCCGACCTATCTGACCTCGCCCTACGGCTGGGCCGGGTCGTACCCCTACCCGCCGTTCCATCCGCCGCACTCGGGCCACCATGACCCCGGCCATCCGCATGCGCGCCAGCCGCCACCGGTGCGCGATCAACCGCTGGTGAAGAACTGCACGGTACTGGCCGGCGGACGCGTGCAATGCTGAATTGACAAACTCCTCGGCACAGGCGTATGGGGTACCTACCCCACCCGCAAGGAGAGCATCATGCGCGCCACATGTCTTGCCGTCGCCGTCGTTGCAATGCTGGGCAGCGCGAGCGCCATCGCCGACGATTCGATGTCGCTCAACCAGTTTCCCCACAGGGTCGAGCCGGTGCTGGTGCAGGTGAACGCCCAGGGCAGGGTCACCGAAGCGTCGCCGGCCTATCGGCTCACGCCCAAGCTTGATCGCCTGATGCGCGCAAACCTGGACGAGATGATCCGTAAGCCCGCCGTCGACAAGCACGGCAAGCCGATACCCAGCCAGTTCATCATGAATCTGGCCATGCGCACCGAGCCGCGCGCCGGCGGCGACTACGATGCCTGGTTCGCCTACGTCTCGACCAAGCCTGTGCCGCCGGGCTCCTGGTATTGGGTGCACCTCGACGGCGACCGTCTCGCGCTGGCCAGCCAGGACATGCGCTTCCATCGGGGCATGCGCCCGTCCCTGCCTGTCCGGCACTACCACGACGGTTACCGGCCGACCTACAAGGGAAGCAGCCAACCGGCACCGGCCGTGGCACCGGCACCCACGGTGCAAAGCATGTCCGGCAATCCGTCCAGCACGCCACCCCGCACCCGCTAAGTCACCGCGCAGAAAGCAAAGGCCCGTCGCAAGCAACGGGCCTTTGGCTTTTCCAGGCTTGCCGACGCGACGGTTTACACGCTGCCCAGCAGCACCCGGTTCATCCGCTGCACGAAGGCGGCGGGATCGGACAGTTGTGCACCGGCAGCGATCTCGGCCTGCTCCAGCAACAGCGTGGCCAGATCCTTCGCCCTGGCTTCGTCGGCCTCGGCTTCCACGCGCTTCAGCAACGGGTGGGCCGGGTTGATCTCCAGCACCGGCTTGCTTTCGGGCAGTTCCTGGCCGGCTTCGCGCAGCAGGCGGGCGAGGTGCGGCGCCATCTCGTAGTCGCTGAGCGCCAGGCACGATGGCGAATCGGTGAGGCGTGCGGAAACCTTCACGTCACCCACGCTCTCGCCGAGCAGATCCTTCAGCTTCTTGAGCAGCGGCTCGGCGGCCTTCGCCGTTTCCTCCTGCCGCTTCTTCTCGGCCTCGTCCAACGGCAATTCGCCCTTGGCCACGTTCTTCAGCTTCTTGCCTTCGTACTCGGCGAGATAGCCGACCATCCATTCGTCGATGCGGTCGAACATCAGCAGCACCTCGATGCCCTTGGCGCGGAAGGCCTCCAGCTGCGGGCTGCCGGCGGCGGCCTTGTAGCTGTCGGCCGTGACGTACCAGATCGCATCCTGGCCCACCGCCATGCGGCCGATGTAGTCGTCCAGCGCGACGTTCTGCTGCGCGCCTTCGCCCTTGGTCGAGGCAAAGCGCAGCAGCCTGGCGATGCGCTCGCGGTTCGTAGCGTCCTCGCTGATGCCTTCCTTGAGCGTGTTGCCGAAGGCCTTGCAGAAGGTGGCGAACTTCTCCGGCTCGTCCTTGGCCAGCTTCTCGATCAGGTCCAGCACGCGCTTCACGCAGGCGGCCTTGATGCGTTCCAGCTGGCGGTTGTGCTGCAGGATCTCGCGGCTGACGTTGAGCGGCAGGTCGTCGGCATCCACCACGCCGCGCACGAAACGCAGATAGTTCGGCAGCAGTTCCTCCGCCGCGTCCATGATGAAGACGCGCTTGATGTAGAGCTTCAGCCCCTTGCGCTCGTCGCGGCCGCCCATCATCAGGTCGAACGGCGGCTGCGAGGGGATGTAGAGCAGCGTGGTGAAGCTCTGGCTGCCTTCGACGCGGTTGTGCGTCCAGGCCAGCGCATCGTTGAAGTCGTGGCCCAGCGACTTGTAGAAGCTCTGGTAATCCGCGTCGGAAATCTCGGACTTCGGCTTGGTCCACAGCGCGGAGGCGTCGTTGACGGTTTCCCATTCGGCGGTGGGCTTGCCGTCTTCCTCCTTCGGCACGCGGATCGGAAAGGCGACATGGTCGGAATACTTGCGGATCAGCGACTTCAGCTGCCAGGCCTTGAGGAACTCGTCCTCATCGGCCTTCAGGTGCAGGATCACCGCGGTGCCACGCTCGGCCAGCTCGACCTGCTCCAGCGCGTACTCGCCCTTACCGTCGCTCTCCCACTTCACGCCCTCGCCCGCCGGCGCACCGGCGCGGCGGGTCAGCACGGTGACCTTGTCGGCTACCACGAAGGTGGAATAGAAGCCCACGCCGAACTGGCCGATCAGGCGCGCGTCGGCCTTCTGCTCGCCGCTCATCGCCTCCAGGAAACGGCGCGTGCCGGAGCTGGCGATGGTGCCGATGTTCGCCACCACCTCGTCGCGCGTCATGCCGATGCCGTTGTCGCGCACGGTGATGGTGCGCGCGGCCTCGTCCCAGCTCACGTCGATGTGCAGCTCGCCCTCGCCGGCCAGCAGCTCCGGCTTGCCGATGGCTTCGAAACGCAGCTTGTCGCAGGCGTCCGAGGCATTGGAGACCAGCTCGCGAAGGAAGATCTCCTTGTGCGAGTACAGCGAGTGGGTGACCAGGTGCAGCACCTGGGCGACTTCGGCTTCGAACTTGCGGGTTTCGGTGGTGGTCATGGCGGCGGGATATCCGGTGAATGACAGAAGTGGCTTTCTCCCCTCTCTTTCAAGCGGGAGAGGGGCTTCAAGGCATCAGGCGTGCGGCGTGGTGTTCTGCAGCGCGGCGATGCGCTCGTCCAGCGGCGGATGGCTCATGAACAGGCGCTGGAAGCCCTCGGCCAGCGGGCCGGAGATGCCGAACGCGGCCAGCGTCTTCGGCAAGGTGTTCTCGCCATGGTCACCCTTGAGCCGCTGCAGCGCCGAGATCATCGCGCTGCGGCCGGCCAGTTTCGCACCTGCGGCATCGGCGTGGAACTCGCGCCAGCGCGAGAACGCCATCACGATCATCGAGGCGAACAGGCCGAACACCAGCTGCAGCACCATCACGGTGACGAAATAGCCGATGCCGCTGCCGCCACGGTTGTCGTCGCGGCCGCCGGACAGCCAGCTGTCCACCAGCCGGCCCACGATGCGCGCGGCGAGGATAACCAGGGTGTTCAGCACGCCTTGGATCAGGGTCATGGTCACCATGTCGCCGTTCGCGACGTGGCCGATCTCGTGGCCGAGCACGGCGGTGACCTGCTCGCGGTCCATCTGCTGCAGCAGGCCGGTGCTCACCGCCACCAGCGCGCTGTTCTTCGTCATGCCGGTGGCGAAGGCGTTCATCTCCGGCGCCTCGTAGATCGCTACCTCGGGCATGCCGATGCCGGCGTTCTGCGCGTGGCGGCGCACGGTGTCGACCAGCCAGCGCTCGGTCTCGTTCGCCGGCTGCTCGATCACCCGGGCGCCAGTCGACATCTTCGCCATCCACTTGGACATGGCCAGCGAGATGAAGGCGCCGCCCATGCCGAACACCGCGGCATAGATCAGCAGGCCAGTGCTGCCGCCGAAACCCTGGGCGGCGGCCATCCGGTCCACCCCGAGCAGGTGGCAGACGATGCTGAGCAGGAACAGGACGGCGATATTGGTACCGAGGAATAGTGCGATGCGGCGCATGGCTGTCTCTTTGGCAGTCACGTTGAAGAAGGAAGGCGCGGAAATGGGTGGGGTCGACGGCACTCCGTTTCAAGCATCCGGCCCTCTCGCCAGCCGCCCCGCGGGCAGGCAGACTGCGGCGGATGGACTACCGCGGCCGTTTCGCCCCCTCGCCCACCGGACTGCTGCATTTCGGCTCGCTGGTCGCCGCGCTCGGCAGCTGGCTGCGTGCCCGCCACGCCGGCGGCCAGTGGCTGCTGCGCATGGAAGACATCGACCCGCCGCGCGAAGTGCCCGGCTCGGCTGCCGCCATCCTCGCGGCCCTGCCTGCGTTCGGCTTCGCGGCGGACGAGCCGGTGCTGTACCAGTCGCGGCGCCTGGCCGCCTACGACGACGCATTCGCGCGGCTGCGCGCCATCGACGCGGTGTTCCCCTGCTGGTGCAGCCGCAGCGAACTGGCCGCCGGCGCGGGGCTGCATCGCGACGGCCGCTGCATGGCGCCGCCCGATCCGCGGCGTGAACCGGCCTGGCGGCTGCGCACGCCGGACCTCGATGTCACCTTCGACGACGCCCTGCAGGGCCCGCAACGGCAGAACCTGCGCGAAAGCGCGGGCGACTTCGTGATACGCCGCGTCGAAGGCCTGTATTCCTACCAGCTCGCCTGCGTGGTGGACGACGCGCACCAGGGCATCACCGAGGTGGTGCGCGGCTGCGACCTGCTGGATTCCACGCCGCGGCAGATCCATCTGCAACGCCTGCTCGGCCTGCCCACCCCGCGCTACCTGCACCTGCCGCTGGCGCTGGACGGTGCGGGACGCAAGCTTTCCAAGTCGGCGCAGGCCTGGCCGGTCGACCCGGCCGATCCGCTGCCGGCGCTGCGCCGCGCCCTCGCCTTCCTCGGCCAGCCGGTGCCCGCGGACGTCGCCGACGCGCCCACGCTGCTGGCTGCCGCGCTGTCGCGCTTCGATCCGGCGGTTATTCCAAGACGCAGCGGTTGCTTTGTCATCTGAGCAGTTATAAATCTCTCCATGGGCCTGCGCCGGTCGCCGACCGTCGCGACGCGCCCTGCAGCGAACCCAAGGAGACTGGACATGACGCAACGCACGGCTTTGGTCACGGGCGGCACGGGCGGCATCGGCAGCGCGATCGTGCGCTACCTCGCCCGGCAGGGGCACAGGGTCGCCACCAACTACCGCAACCCGGACAAGGCCGAGGCCTGGCGCAAGGCCATGGCCGCCGAAGGCATCGAGGTGTGCATGGTCTCCGGCGACGTCTCCGACCCCGCCTCCTGCGAAGCGATGGTCCAGGCGATCGCGGCCCAGTGCGGCCCGGTGGACATCCTGGTCAACAATGCCGGCATCACCCGCGACACCACTTTCCACAAGATGAGCTACCAGCAGTGGACGGACGTGGTGAACACCAACCTCAACGCCTGCTTCAACGTCACCCGCCCGGTGATCGAGGGCATGCGCACGCGCAAGTGGGGCCGCATCGTGCAGATCAGCTCGATCAACGGCCAGAAGGGCCAGTACGGCCAGGCCAACTACGCCGCCGCCAAGGCCGGCATGCACGGCTTCACCATTTCGCTGGCGCAGGAGAACGCGAAGTTCGGCATCACCGTCAACACCGTCTCGCCCGGCTACGTGGGCACCGACATGGTGATGGCGGTGCCCGAGGAAGTGCGCGAGAAGATCGTGGCGCAGATCCCGGTGGGCCGCCTCGGCAAGCCCGAGGAAATCGCCCATGCGGTGGCCTTCTTCACCGGCGACGAGGCGGCATGGATCACCGGCGCCAACCTCGCCATCAACGGCGGGCATTACATGGGCTGGTAGCCGCTGCGCTTGCGGGATGCGTTGAGGCGCATCCTGCGCAACGCCTGCCGGGCGAGGCATGGATGCCGGGCAGGCGGCTTCGCCGGGTCATCCGCGCGCACGGAGCGGGCAAGTCGTGCAAGGGCCGGCATGGCCTTCCATGCCATGGCACAAGTCGTGCTTGCTGATTCAGTTCAAACACGTTCAGCTCGTACACGGCGATACATCGGGATCCGATGGAAACAACTGCACTCACCCCGCTGGGCAAGATCCTGGACCTGCTGCTTGACGCCGTCTGCGTCGTCGACGCCGAGGGCCGCTACGTGTTCGTCAGTGCCGCCTTCGAGCGCATCTTCGGCTATGCCCCCGAGGAGGTGATCGGCAAACGGATGATCGAGCTCGTGCACCCGGACGACCGCGACATCACGCTGCGCACCGCGGCGGCGATCATGGACGGCAAGCCCGAAGCCAACTTCCAGAACCGCTACGTGCGCAAGGACGGCGAGGTGGTGCACATCATGTGGTCGGCGCGCTGGTCCGAGGCCGACCAAGTGCGGATCGCCGTCGCCCGCGACATCACCGCGCTCAAACACGGCGAATCGATGCGGCTGGCGCTGCACGCGGTCTCCGAGGCGGCGCATGCCGCGCAGGACCTGCCGGCGCTGTTCGGGCAGTTGCACCGGATCATCGGCGGCATCCTGCCCGTGACGGATTTCCTCGTCGCCCTGCGCGATCGGACGCAAGGCGACCTGCAATTTCCGTACGTAGCCAACGAGCACGGAGCCGGGCCCGGGCTGGAAGATCTCGCTGCCGACGCGCGCATCAGCGAGGTGATCCACGGCAACCAGGTCGTGCGGCCGGTGCCAGTCGCAGCAGTGGGTCCGGAAGCTGCGCATTGGCTCGGCGTGCCGCTGCAGTCGAAGGACGGCACGATCGGCGCGCTGGTGGTCGAGCACCGCGGCAAGGCCGGTTACACCAGTGCCGACGGCGAGCTGCTGCAATTCGTCGCCACCCAGGTAAGCACGGCGATCGAACGCAAGCAGGCCCAGGCGCAGCTGCACCATCTCGCCCTGCACGATCCACTGACCGACCTGCCCAACCGTAACCTGTTCCGCCGCCACCTGGAGGCCACGCTGGAACGCGCCGCCGGCGGCAAGACACACGTGGCGCTGCTCTACATCGACCTGGACGGCTTCAAGCAGGTCAACGACCGCCATGGGCACCCGATCGGCGATTTGCTGCTGTGCGAAGTCGCCAGCCGCATCCGCGGCTGCCTGCGCGAGCACGATCTCGCGGGGCGTATCGGCGGCGACGAATTCGTGGTGCTGCTCGATGCGCTTCCCTCGCCGGAGCATGGCGCGGACATCGCGGAACGGATCCGCACGGCGCTGGCCCCGGCCTTCCAGCTTCGCGACCGGCTGGTCCGCACCTCGGCCAGCGTCGGCGTGGCCATCTTTCCCGCGGACGGCGAGGACGGCGAGCGGCTGGCCAGGGCCGCCGACCACGCCATGTACCGTGCCAAGAAGGCGGGCGGCAACCAGACCCGGCTCGCGGAAAGTGCCGACGCCAGGGACGTGGTCAGCCGCTGACCAGAACCGGCACCGCGTCTAGCCGTCCGTCTGCAGCAAGCGCTCCGTCACCTTGCCCACCGCCGCGAACGCGAACGCGCCAGTGACGTGGGTGGCGGCACCCAGGCCGCCACCACAGGCAAGGTTCAGTGCATCGCCACCTGGCGGACGGGTGCCGCACACCGTGCCGTCCGGTTGCGGGTATTGCACGTTCTGCAGCGAGTACACCGCGGGTACGCCGAAGTAGCGCTGCGGGCTGCGCGGAAAATTGAAGTCCGCGCGGAGCTTCTTGCGGATCAGGCTGAACATCGCGTCGTGCTCGGTGCGCGAGAGGTCGCGCACGCGGATCTGCGTCGGATCGGTGCGCCCGCCGGCCGAACCCACGGTGACGATGGGCAGCTTGCGCCGGCGGCACCAGGCGATCATCTCCAGCTTCACGCGGAATGCGTCGCAGGCGTCCAGCACCGCGTCGTAGCCGCGGTCGAGCAGTTCGTCCAGCGTGGAGGTGGTGAGGAAACGCTCGATCGCCTCCAGCCGCAGTGCGGGATTGATCGCATGCAGCCGCGCGGCCATCACGCCCACCTTGGGCTTGCCGAACTCGCCGTCCAGCGCGTGCAGCTGGCGATTGGTGTTGGAGACGCAGACCTCGTCCGCGTCGATCAGGGTGAGCCGCCCCACGCCGCTGCGCGCCAGCGCCTCGGCCGCCCACGAGCCCACACCGCCCACCCCCACCACGCACACGTGGCACTGCGCCAGCTTCGCCACGCTGCCGGCGCCGTACAGGCGCTCGACGCCGGCGAAACGTTCATGCGGGTAGGTGGCGTCGCTCATCGAAGAACCCGGTGGTGTGGCACAGGACACGTGCTGCGCAAAGCGGCCATTCTATCGCCCGCCCCCCGGGAACCGGGTTATCCTCGTGGGCCCGTCTCCAGCAAGGAACACCTGATGCGTGCTGCCCTCCTGATCCTGCTCGGCCTGGTGATCGGCGTGCTCGGCACGTCCCAGGTGATGAACGCGCTGGCCGCACGCAACCCGATGCCCAAGGCGGTGATGCACACCATGGGCTATCACATGGGCGAGCTGAAGCAGGCGATGAAGGCGCAGAAGTGCGACGCGGCGACGATCCAGCACCACTTGCTGCGCCTGCAGTCCACCGCCACCGACATCCTGCCCACCTTCGGCATCGCCGACAAAGGTTTCACCGACGACGCGAACCAGCTGCAGACGCGCCTGCAGCAGGCCACCGTGTCCGCGCCGGCCACCTGCGAGGCGCTGGCTACGGCGCTGAAGCCGGTGGGCGAGACCTGCCAGAGCTGCCACCGGCAATATCGTTGAGGCACCCCGACTTCCCCCATCGTCATTCCCGCGAGGCGCTTTTCAACGGCCGCAGGGCCGGTCAAGCGGAAATCCAGCGTCTTTGCACGCCACGCCTAAAGTCACTGGATCCCCGCTTTCGCTGGGATGACGGCCAAGATTGGGAATGACGCAGTGCACGATTGCCGATGTCACGGGAATTCCGCACACTGATCTTGCTCATCGGAGGTCAGCGTCCCATGGATCGTCGCACCATCCTGAAATCGCTCGCGGCCGCGCCGCTGTCCTTCACCTCTTTGCCCGCTCTCGCGCAGGCCGACTGGCCGAGCCGCAACATCACCATCATCGTGCCGTTCCCGGCCGGCGGCCAGGCTGATCTCGCCGCGCGGCCGATTGGCATTGCGCTGGAAAAGCTGCTCGGCAAGCCGGTCGTGGTCGACAACCGCGCGGGCGGCGCCGGCGGCTCGATCGGCAACGCGCAGGCCGCGCGCGCCGAGCCTGACGGTCACACGCT
>DATEKS010000055.1:0-18242 GCA_035277325.1 Rhodanobacter sp. | reverse complement strand
CCGTGGCCGATCCAGTTGCTGGACGCCGCGCGCATCCGCGCCGCCCTGCCCGCCGCTGCTGCCAAGCGGCTGGGTGCGCTGGAAGTGCACTGGGAACTCGATTCCACCTCCAGCGAGCTGCAGCGCCGCGGCGCCGCCGCGCCCGACCTCAGCATGGTGTTGGCCGAGACACAGAGTGCCGGTCGTGGCCGCCGCGGGCGCCACTGGCTGTCTCCGCCTGGGCTGAACCTGTATCTCTCCTGCCTGAAGCGCTTCGACACCGGCTTCGCCGCGCTGTCGGGGCTGTCGCTGGCGCTCGGCGTGATCGTGCTGCGCACGCTGGAAGCGCTGGGCATCGCGGGCGCGGGCCTGAAATGGCCGAACGACGTGCTGGCCGCCACGCCCGGCCAGGTGCCCGGCAAGCTGGCCGGCATCCTGGTCGAGCTCAGCGGCGAATACCAGGGCCCCTGCGCCGCGGTGATCGGCATCGGCCTCAACCTGCGGCTCACCGATGCGCTGCGCGGGCAGGCCGGCCAGCCGGCTTGCGATATGGCCACGCTGGCCGGCGGCACGCCGCCGGACCGCAACCGCGTGGCCGCCGCGCTGATCGCCGCGCTGGTCGAGGGCCTGCATCAGTTCGAGCACGAGGGCTTCGCCGCCTTCGTCGACGAGTACGCCCGCCACGACCTGCTGCATGACCGTGCACTACGGCTCAGCGGTGCAGGCGGCGAGCGTGACGGCATCGGCGCTGGCGTGGACGGCCGCGGCGCCCTGCTGCTGCGCCTGCCCGACGGCGAGCTGCAACGCATCGACAGCGCCGACGTCACGGTGCGCCGCGTATGAGTAGGCTCTTGCTGGACCTGGGCAACACCCGGCTGAAATGGGTGCTGCGCAACGGCGACGACCGGTTCGCCGACGGCGCGGTGGGTTGGCATGAAGACGTGGCCGGCACGCTGGCCGCCGCGTGGGCGGGACAAGCTGCGCCGGAAGCCGTGTTCGGCGCCTCGGTCGTCGACGCGCCGCGCGAGGCGCTGGTTGCCGCCTGCGTCGACCACGCGTTCGGGCGCGAGCCGTACTGGTTGCGCACGCCTGCCGAAGCCTGCGGCGTGCGCAACGCCTATGCCGAACCGCAGCGGCTGGGCGTGGACCGTTTCCTCGCCATGGTCGCCGCCCGCGCCGACGGCCTCGCGCCCTGCGTGCTGGCCGGCGTGGGTACCGCGCTGACCCTGGACGCGCTGGCCGCCGATGGCCGCCACCTCGGTGGCCTGATCGCGCCGGGACCGCGGCTGATGCAGCAATCCCTGCTCGGCGCCACCGCGCAGGTGCGCCCCGCGCACGCGGGCACCGTCGTCGAGGTGGCGGACAATACCGCCGACGCGGTGGCATCTGGCTGCTGGCTGGCGGCGGCGGCACTGATCGAGCGCTTCGCGACGCACATGGCGCCCGAATTGGGTGGCGCGCCCACGCTGCGTCTCGGCGGCGGCGACGCTGAAGCGCTGCGGCCCCTGGTCGCCATGCCGGCCCAGCTCGCCCACGACAGCGTGCTGCACGGACTGGCGGTGTGGGCCACGGCACAATGAGCACCTACGCAGCGCGGCATCGTGCTGCCGACTGCGGACGTGGATGACGGGGGATCGATGTTCCTGCGATTGCTGTTCGTGCTGCTGGTGATGCTCAACATCGTGGCCGCTGCCTGGCTGCTGCTCGGCCAGCCGTATGCGCACGTGCCGCCGGCCACCGATCCCGGCGTGCCGGAACTGCACCTGCTCTCCGAGCTGCCCGCGCAGACGGCCACCGCGGCGGTCGCAGGCAGCGTCGCCGCTCCCGCGCCGGCAACCGCCGCGGCCGATGCGAATGCGCCTGCCGAGCTGCGCTGCCTCACGCTGGGGCCGTTCGCCACGCCGCACGACCTGCAGCAGGCCCGCAATGCGCTGGCGCCGCTCACCCAGCGCATGCGCTCGCGCCAGGAGCAGATCGCGCAGTCGCGCAGCTGGTGGGTCTACCTGCCCGCGCCGGGCAGCCGCGCGCAGGCACTCGCGCTGACCCGTCAGCTCGCCGCGCGCGGCATCAAGGACTACTTCGTGGTCAGTGGCGGCGACCAGCCCAACACGATCTCGCTCGGCCTGTTCAAGGATCAGGACAACGCACGCAAGCGCCGCGCCGACGTGGCCGCCGCCGGCTTCCCCGCCAGCCTCACCGAGCGCACCGAGAGCGCACCGCAATACTGGCTGGACCTGGTGACCGACCGCAGCGGCTTCGACTGGCGCAGCCGCATCCGCACTGGCGGCGTGGGTTCGCACAGCACCAGCTGCTTCTGAGCGCCTGTCCGCTGGTTCATCCCTGCTAGAATCCAGCTCCACGCCGGCATAGCTCAGTTGGTAGAGCAACTGATTTGTAATCAGTAGGTCGCGGGTTCGATTCCTGCTGCCGGCATACCCCCGAAGCGGCCACGTCACAGCCGACCCGTTACACTCGGGAGCTGCAAGTCATCGACGTGGATACGGCAACATGAGCAAGCAGACGATCGCCCTGGTGGGCGTGCCCACCGACATCGGCGCCGGCCATCGCGGCGCCTCGATGGGACCGGAAGCGCTGCGCGTGGCGCAGGTCGCCGAGAAGCTGCGCGCGCGCGGACTCGAGGTGTTCGACCGCGGCAACCTGCACGGGCCGGTGAACCCGTGGCTGCCGCCGGTGGACGGCTACCGCCACCTCGCCGAGGTGACGGCATGGAACAAGGCCGTGCATGCGGCCATCTACGACGAACTGGCGCAGGACCGGCTGCCGATCATGCTGGGCGGCGACCACTGCCTCGCGATCGGCTCGATCAGCGCGGTGGCGCGCCACTGCCGCGAGCGCGGGGAAAAGCTGCGCGTGCTGTGGCTGGACGCGCACAGCGACTTCAACACCGCGCAGGCCACGCCCTCCGGCAACATCCACGGCATGCCGGTGGCCTGCCTGTGCGGCAACGGCCCGGACGCGCTCACCGGCATCGGCGGCCACACGCCCGCGGTGACGCCCGACGTGTTCCGCCAGATCGGCATCCGCTCGGTGGACGAAGGCGAGAAGCGGCTGGTCCGCGAGGCGGCCGTGGGCATCTACGACATGCGCCACATCGACGAGGTGGGCATGCGCCGCACGATGGAGGAGGCGCTCGCCGGCATGGACGCGCGCACCCACCTGCACGTGAGCTTCGACGTGGACTTCCTCGATCCGGTCATCGCGCCGGGCGTGGGCACCACCGTGCGCGGCGGCCCGAACTACCGCGAGGCGCAGCTGTGCATGGAGATGATCGCCGACTCGGGCCGGCTCCGTTCGCTCGACATCGTCGAGCTGAACCCCGCGTTCGACAAGCGCAACCAGACCGCGAAACTCGCGGTGGACCTGGTCGAGAGCCTGTTCGGCAAGTCCACCCTGATCCGTTGACGCGCAACGCCCCGACACCACAAGCGAACGACATGCAGACCCGAGTCCTCACCGGCATCACCACCACCGGCACCCCGCACCTGGGCAACTACGCGGGTGCGATCCGCCCCGCCATCGCCGCCAGCCGGCGCAACGATGTCGACGCGTTCTTCTTCCTCGCCGACTACCACGCGCTGATCAAGAGCGACGACGCCGCGCGCATCGAGCGCTCGCGGCTGGAGATCGCGGCGACCTGGCTGGCCGCCGGGCTGGACCCCGCGCGCGTCACCTTCTACCGGCAGTCGGACATCCCCGAGATTCCCGAGCTGAGCTGGTTCCTCACCTGCGTCACCGCCAAGGGCCTGCTCAACCGTGCGCACGCCTACAAGGCGGCGGTGGACCGCAACAACGAGTTCGGCGAGGATCCGGACGCCGGCGTCACCGCGGGCCTGTACATGTACCCAGTGCTGATGGCCGCCGACATCCTCGCGTTCGACGCGCACAAGGTGCCGGTGGGCCGCGACCAGATCCAGCACCTGGAGATGGCGCGCGACATCGCGCAGCGCTTCAACCACATCTACGGCCGCGACTTCTTCGTGCTGCCCGAGGTGCAGATCGAGGAAGAAGTGGCCACCCTGCCCGGCCTGGATGGCCGCAAGATGTCCAAGAGCTACGACAACACCATCCCGCTGTTCGCCGGCGGCGCCAAGGCGCTGCGCGAGGCGATCATGCGCATCGTCACCGACTCGCGCGCGCCGGGCGAAGCGAAGGACCCGGACAGCTCCGCGCTGTATCCGATCTTCCGCGCCTTTGCCGACGACGCGCAAAGTACGGCGTTCCGCGCTGCGCTGGCCGACGGACTCGGTTGGGGCGAGGCGAAGCAACGTCTGTACGAACTGGTCGAGACGCGCGTGGCGCCGATGCGCGAACGCTACGAGGCGCTGATCGCCAGACCCGCCGAGATCGAGGACATCCTGCGCGCGGGCGCGGCCAAGGCGCGTGCCATCGCCACGCCCAAGCTGGCCGCGATCCGCGACGCGATAGGCCTGCGCACGATGGGCGTGGCGCAGGTCGCGAAGACGGACAAACCGTCCGCTTCGAAGGCCGGCAAGGCGCCGCGCTTCGCCAGCTTCCGCGACGGCGACGCCGGTTTCCGCTTCCGCCTGGTCGCCGCCGACGGCGAGGAACTGCTGCTCTCGATGGCGTTCGCCGACCCCAAGGCCGCCGGCGCGCTGCAGCAGCGCATCCGCCAGCTGGGCCAGGCGGCCGTACTGCGCGAGGACGGCGATGTGCTGGTGCTGGAACTGGATGGCGAGGCCGTCGCCCGCACCCCGCAGGCAAGCGACGAACTGCTCGCACGCCTGCGCGATGCGCTGGAACAGCTGGCCGCGCAGGACTGAGCGGCCACGCGCCGGAGCCACCGATGCGCTACCTCGCCCTGCTGCTGCTCGCGCCCTGGCTGCTGATCCTCGGCTGGGCCTACGCGAGTTACCCGAAATCCCTGCCGCGCACGCCGGCGCGGCGGCTGTTCGACCTGCTGGCGCTGCTGCTGGCCTTCGGCGCAGCGATCTATGCCGGCCTGCTTGGCTACGACGCGGTGCAACTGCCCGCACTCGACGAGACCGGACGGCGCGCCAGCGGCGCGATCTGGCAGCAGGTGCTGCCCGCGCTGTGCGGCTACGGCGCCTTCGCCGGCGTGCTGGTACTGGCCCTGCCGCTGCGGGCGCGGTTGTGGCGCCGCCCGCCGCCCGCGCAACTGCCGGAAACATGACTTCCGGCTGTCGCGGACGTCCAAACCCCTGGCGCAAGCTGCGCATCTGATCGCCGGGCGAATCCCTCGCCCGGCGCGCGCATTCCCCGGCGCACCCCGACCGATGCGGACTCCCCCGACATGCGCCTGGCATGCCTGCTGCTGATCGCCCTCGCCATGCTGTCGCCGCCAGTCTTCGCGGTAACGATAGACGGCCACATCCATCCGGAAGAATGGCAGGGTGCGCTGCACGTCACCGACTTCCGTCAGACCCAGCCGCTCAACGGCAGGCCGGCCACGCTGCCCACCGAGGCCTGGGTGCTGGCCACGCCACAGGGACTGGCAGTGGCGTTCCGCTGCGTCCAGCCGCCGGGCGTGCCGCGCAGCACCCAGCAGGTGCAGCGCGATTTCGAGGACCAGGTGGACCGGGTGAACCTGATCGTCGACTTCAACGGCGACGGCCGCACCGGCTACAACTTCACGGTGAGCTACAGCGGCGGCGTCTACGACGCGGTGGTCACCAACGAGAGCAACTTCAACAAGGACTGGGACGGCCTCTGGCGATCCGCGGCGAGCCACGACGCGCAGGGCTGGACAGTGGAGATCCTGGTGCCCTGGTACACCGCGCCGATGCGTCATGCCGACGACGGCCGGCGCATCATCGGCCTCTATCTGGACCGCGTGGTGGCCGCCACCGGCGAGCGCGACTCCTGGCCGCTGGCCAGCTTCCAGCAGGCCCGCTTCCTCTCCGATTTCCGACGCATCGAGGTGCCGCAGTACAGCCAGTCTCTGCTCGCCGTCACGCCCTACGTGTCGGGCCTGTACGACAACGTGCGCGGCCGTAGCCACCTCACCGAGGGCGCCGACATCTTCTGGAAGCCGGACGGCCAGTTCCAGCTCACCGCGACGCTGAACCCCGACTTCGGCCAGGTGGAGAGCGATGATCTGGTAGTGAACTTCGGCGCCACCGAAACCTACATCAGCGACAAGCGACCGTTCTTCACCGAGAACCAGGGCATCTTCGACTTCAGCCTGCTCGACGACAACAGCCAGCTGGTCTACACGCGCCGCGTGGGCGGCCCCGCCGATGACGGCCATGGCGCCAGCCCCATCGACGCGGCGGTGAAACTCAACGGCAGCGTGGGCAGCACCGGCTATGGCGTGCTTGCCGCCGACGAGGGCGGCGAGGCCGGACGCTTCTTCGGCGCTGCGCGCCTCGTGCACGCCTTCGGCACGCAGAGCCTTGGCCTGATGCTGACCCGCGTGGACCGTCCGTGGCTGGACCGCGATGCCACCGTGTTCGGCATCGACCACCACTGGCACCCGACGCCGCAGCTGACCATCGCGACCAATGTGGTGGGCAGCGATATCCTGCAGCACGGCACGCGCAGCCAGGGCGAGGGCGCGACCACCCTGGTCGACTACGACATGGGTGGTGGCTGGCGCCAGGAATGGGCCGGCATGCACTTCGGCGGCCGCCTGCAGGTGAACGATTTCGGCTACCTGGAGCGCAACGACCTGAACTACGCGCACTGGGAGGTGCGCAAGCGCAACGCCGACCTGCCCGGCGATTCGCTCTACAGCTCGCACGACTGGCGTGTGCGCGTGGATGCGCTGGACAACACGCAAGGCCTGGGACTGCGCCGCCAGCTGCGCATCGAACGGGTCAGCAGCCTGCGCAATGGCGCCACCGAGGACGTGGAACTCAACATCAACAGCGCCGCCTGGGACGACCTGCTGACCCGCGGCCACGGCGCACTGTACCTGCCGCCCACCTTCGACCTCATGTTCGAGCACGACAGTCCGCGCCACGGCGACTGGTCCTACAAGCTGCCGATCGAGATCGTCAGCGGCGGCCTCGGCGGCAACCGCAGCGTGGGCTGGGACATCAAGTTCCTGCCCACCTACTACGTCAGCGACCGCTTCAGCGTGTATGCCGGCCCGTACATCCAGCGCGTGCCGGACTGGCTGGTGTGGCAGCACGACAACCTGATCGGCCGCTACGACCAGCGTTCGCTGGAGCTGGACAGCGGTTTCGACTGGAACATCGACGGACGCCAGGAGCTGCGCCTGAAGCTGCAGGCGATCGGGCTCGACGCACGCCTGCGCGGCGGCTACGTGGTGACCGCCAACGGCCGCGCGGTGGCCAGCGACGAACCGGTCAGCAGTTTCGGCGTACGCAACCTCGGCCTGCAGATCCGCTACCGCTACGAACTGGCGCCGCTGTCCTACCTGTACGTGGTCTACGGCCGTGGTGGCTACGCGCTGGACGATTTCCGTCGAGACGTGACCACCCAGTTCGACAGCAGTTTCGCACTGCGCGACGAGGAACAACTGCTGGTGAAGCTGGATTACCGTTTCGGGATCTGAGCCCGCTCAGTCCCAGCGGTTGAGATGCGGGCCAAACGTCGCGCGCTGCCGCCGCACGATGCAGAAGCGCTGCCCGCTGGGCGCCTCCATCACCCACCAGCGCTGCCGCACGAAGGCGATGCGCTTCGCACCCAGACGCTCCAGCCGCACCGCCTCGGCTTCGAGATCGTCGGTCTCGATGTCCAGGTGCACGCGGCTCTCGTGGTCGACCTTCTGCAGCAGGATCAGTGGCTCGTCGTCGGCCGTGCGCAGCTCGGCGTAGCGGCCGTCGCCGTCCTGGTCGAGCGTGGCGATGGGCTTGCCCAGCGCCGCGCTCCAGAACCTCGCGGCATCGCCCAGGTCGTCGACCCTGCAGTCCAGTACCAGGGCACACAGGCGGCTGTGGTGCATGGGACACCTCGCAACGGGGACGGAGGCCCCAGTGTGCGCCGGCATGCAGGCCGGCGCATCCATCACGCGAGGTCAGCGTGCCAGCGGCGCGATGCGCTGCTCGATCGCGCCGAAGATCGAGGCGCCGGCCTTGTCGGTGATCTCGATGCGCAGCGTGTCCCCGTACTTCAGGAACGGTGTCGAGGGCTTGCCGTCGCGCAGCGTCTCCACCGTGCGCTGCTCGGCGAGGCAGGAGGCGCCCTTGGAGGTGTCCTCGTTGGCGATGGTGCCGGAGCCGACGATGGTGCCGGCGGCGAGCGGGCGCGTTTTCGCCGCGTGCGCCACCAGCTGGGCGAAGCTGAACTGCATGTCCACGCCGCATTCGGCTGCGCCGAACCACTCGCCGTTGAGCCAGGTGCGCATCGGCAGGTGGAGCTTCTCGCCCTGCCAGGCCTCGCCCAGCTCGTCGGGTGTCACCAGCACCGGCGACAGCGCGGAGCGCGGCTTCGACTGCAGGAAGCCGAAGCCCTTGGCCAGCTCACCGGGGATCAGCCCGCGCAGCGAGACGTCGTTGACCAGGCCGACGAGTTGGATGTGTTCGGCCGCCTCGGCCGGCGTGGCGGCCATCGGCACATCGTCGGTGACCACCACGACTTCGGCTTCCAGATCGATGCCGTAGTCCTCGCTGGGCACGACCACCTCGTCGCGCGGGCCGAGGAAGCCGGCGCTGGTGGCCTGGTACATCAGCGGATCGGTATAGAACGAGGCCGGCACTTCGGCGCCGCGCGCCTTGCGTACGCGCTCCACGTGCGGCAGGTAGGCGCTGCCGTCAACGAATTCATAGGCGCGCGGCAGCGGCGAGGCCAGCGCTGCCATGTCCAGCGCGAACGCACCGGCGGCCTTGCCCGCGTTGAGCTCGTCGGACAGCGCATTGAGGCGCGGCGCCACGTTCGACCAGTCGTCCAGCGCGGCCTGCAGGGTGGCGGCGATACCGGTGGCCTTCACCGCGATGCCGAGGTCTCGGCTGACCACGATCAGCGTGCCGTCGCGGCCGCCTTCCTTCAGGGAACCCAGTTTCATGTTTCGCTCCACGGACCTGGGCGAGTGCGCCGGTCCCTTCGTTCTCGGTTGTTGGGGTGCCCGGCGCCTACTTGCCGGTGAAATGCTTGCGGATGCCCTGCCAGCACTCGTGGTAGTTCACCTGCAGTTCCTTCGACTCCAGCGCCTGCCGCGTCGGGTGGAGCACGCGGCGCGCCTCGAACATGAAGGCCATGGTGCCGGTGATCACGTCGGGCTGAGACAGGTCACGCATGGACGCCTTCTCGTAGGTCGCCGCATCCGGCCCGTGGCCGCTCATGCAATTGTGCAGCGAGGCGCCGCCCGGCACGAAACCCTCGGCCTTGGCGTCGTAGGCGCCGGTGACCAGGCCCATGAACTCGCTGGCGATGTTGCGATGGAACCACGGCGGCCGGAAGGTGTGCTGCGCCACCAGCCAGCGCGGCGGGAAGATCACGAAATCCATGTTGCTCACGCCCGCCGTGTCGCTGGGCGAGTGCAGCACCAGGAAGATGCTCGGGTCCGGATGGTCGTAGCTGATCGAGCCGATCGTGTTGAAGCGGCGTAGGTCGTACTTGTACGGCGCGTAGTTGCCGTGCCAGCCGACCACGTCGAGCGGCGAGTGGTCGATCTTCGCGCGCCACAGGTTGCCCTGGAACTTGGCCACCAGCTCGAAGTCGCCGTCCACGTCCTCGTAGGCGGCGACCGGTGTGAGGAAGTCGCGCGGGTTGGCCAGGCCGTTGCTGCCAATCGGGCCGAGGTCCGGTAACCGCAGCAGCGCGCCGAAGTTCTCGGCGATGTAGCCGCGCGCGGTGTCGTCCGGCAGCTCCACGCGGAAGCGCACGCCGCGCGGGATCACCGCGATCTCCTGCGGCTCCAGTTCGATCACGCCGAACTCGGTGGCCAGGCGCAGGCGACCCTGCTGCGGCACGATCAGCAGCTCGCCGTCGGCGTCGTAGAAGTAGCGGCCCTGCATCGAACGATTGGCCGCGTACACATGGATGCCGATGCCCGACTGCTCCGCCGCGCCGCCGTTGCCGGCCATGGTGACGATGCCGTCGACGAAATCGGTGGGTGCGGAAGGCAGCGGAAGCGGATTCCAGCGCAGCTGGTTGGGGCTGGCCGGCACTTCGTCGAAGCGGTTGTGGAAGCGACCGGGCGCCATCGCCTCGAACGGCTGGTGCATCGCCGCCGGACGGATGCGGTACAGCCAGCTGCGCCGGTTGCTGTGGCGCGGCGCGGTGAACGCGGTGCCCGACAGCTGCTCGGCGTACAGCCCGTGCGCCGCCCGCTGCGGCGAGTTCTGCCCTTCCGGCAGCACGCCGGGCATGGCCTCGGTGGCGAATTCGTTGGCGAAGCCGGATTGGTAGTTGCAGGAAGCCATCACGCTCATCGCTCTTCGCTTTTGAGCCCCTCTCCCTGCGGGAGAGGGGTTGGGGTGAGGGTTCGGTTTTCCGCGACGCCGAGTATCGCCTCGAGCACCGCTTCCGTTTGTTGCAGGACGTCGTTGTCCCAGTAGCGTAAAACCATCAAGCCTTGCGATTCGAGGAACCCGGTGCGCGCATGATCGACAACCTCGTCATGCTACGAACCGTCCAGTTCCACGACCAGTTTCTTCGCCCCGCAATAAAAATCCACGATATAGGGCGGAATCGGGTGCTGACGCCGGAATTTCAGGCCGTTCAAGCGGCCGCCACGCAAGTAGAACCAAAGCCGTTGCTCTGCATCCGTGGTCGCTTGCCGAAGATCACGCGCGTGATCTCGCGTCCTGCTCGGCAGTGGCGGCTTGATGTGATCCTGCATGCCCGTACCCTCACCCCCAACCCCTCTCCCAACGGGAGAGGGGCTTAAAAGCGTCAAAGCACCCCGCGCTTCATCTGGTCGCGCTCGATCGATTCGAACAGCGCCTGGAAGTTGCCTTCGCCGAAGCCCTCGTTGCCCTTGCGCTGGATGATCTCGAAGAAGATCGGGCCGATGTTGTTCTGCGTGAAGATCTGCAGCAGCAGGCGCTGCTTGGTCTCCGCGTCGGCATCGATCAGGATCTTGTTCTTCGCCAGGCGCGGCACGTCCTCGCCGTGGTTCGGGATGCGCAGGTCGATCACCTCAAAGTAGGTGTCCGGCGTGTCGAGGAACTCCACGCCCTGCGCGCGCATCGCCTCCACCGTCTCGTAGATGTTGTCGGTGAACATCGCGATGTGCTGGATGCCTTCGCCGTGGTACGCGTCGAGGTACTCGTTGATCTGCGACTTCGGATCGCTGGACTCGTTGAGCGGGATGCGCACGATGCCGTCCGGCGCGGTCATCGCCTTCGACACCAGTCCGGTCTTGGCGCCCTTGATGTCGAAGTAGCGGATCTCGCGGAAGTTGAACAGGCGCTCGTAGTAGTCCGACCACTTCTGCATGTTGCCGAAGTAGAGGTTGTGCGTGAGGTGGTCGATGAAGGTGAGGCCGAAACCCTTCGGGTGCTGCTCGGCACCGGGGATCGGCGCGTAGTCGTCGCCGTAGATGCTGCCCTTGTCGCCGTAACGGTCGACCAGGTACAGCGTGCAGTCGCCGATGCCCTTCACCGCCGGTGCATCGACTGCCTTGGAGCGCTCGGCCAGCTCGCTCACCGCCTCGCCGCCGTTGCCGAGCACGGTGGCGCGCACCTCGTCGGCGGGCTTGCGGAAGCGGATCGCGAAGCCGGCGGCGCACGGGCCATGGGCCTTGGCGAACTCGACGGCGTAGGAATGCGGATCCTCGTTGACCAGCAGGTTCACGTCGCCCTGGCGGTACACGGTGATCGGTCTGGTCTTGTGCCTGAGCACGGCGGTGAAGCCCATGCTCTTGAACAGCGCGTGCAGCTCGCCGGCGCGGCCGACCGGGGCGGCGAACTCCACGAACTCGAAACCATTGATCCCCATCGGGTTCTCGAAGGTGGTGACCTGCATGCCGAGGTTGGGCTGGGCGTTCATGGGATCTCTCCGACGGGCTACGATGGGGGCGAACCGCGCTGCCATGCGTGCTTTCGCATACCGCGCGCTAAATTGATGCCTGCTCTTGGTGAAAAGTGCGGCCATGGGTGGCCGCCCGTTTGATTCTTGCGGTCATGGATGACCGCACAAACTCAAGCCGCATCAATCATGGTTTCAATTGTAACCATTTGCAAGGAACACCGCAGCATGCCCGCCGGACGCCATCCCGACCACGCCCCACTGGAACTGGAGCGCTTCCTGCCCTACCAGCTGTCGATCGTGTCGAACACGGTCAGCCAGGCGATCGCCGACGACTACCAGGCCCGCCACGACCTGGGCGTCACCGAATGGCGCGTGATGGCGGTGCTGGCCCGTTTCGACGGCCTCTCGGCGCGCGAGGTGGCCGAGCGCACCGCGATGGACAAGGTGGCGGTGAGCCGCGCGCTGGCGCGCCTGGTCGCCGCCGGCCGCGTGCGCCGCCACACCCATGCCAGCGACAAGCGCCGCTCGGTGCTGGGCCTCACCGCCGCCGGCTGGAAGATCCACGACGAGGTGGCGCCGATGGCGCGGCAACGGGAGCGGGAACTGCTGGCGCGGTTGGCGCCGGACGAGCAGGCGTGGCTGCGGCGGATACTGGACAAGCTGATGGGGGAGATCGAGGCGGAACGGTAGCCGTCAAAGGCCGGAGCCGTTACCGATGTCCCGGACAGGGCTCCTGCCCTGCCGGGACTCGCTACGATCAGGCGCAGCCTGATCGTGGCTCCGTCGGGCGCCCGCGCCCGACGACGGGCCATGCATGGCCCGTCACTTCACTCCGTGCATGAGCCTGTTCACCAGCGGCGCGATCAGCAGCAACAGCACGCCCGCCCCCAGCAGCAGCCAGAAGCTGAAGGTGAATCCGCTCAAGGCAGCCGCCGCGGTGAGTCCGTGCTCACCGGTGATGCGGCTGGCGAACAGGCCTGAAAGGTTGCCACCTACCGCCAGCGACAGGAACCAGCCGCCCATCGCGAAGCCCACCAGGCGCGGCGGCGCCAGCTTGGTCACCATCGACAGGCCGATCGGCGACAGGCACAGCTCGCCCAACGTCTGCATCACGTAGCACAGCACCAGCGGCCAGAACGGGATCAGCCCGTTCGCGCCGAGCAGCTTCGCCAGCGCATATACCAGCACCAGGAAGCCCAGCGCGTTGAACAGCAGACCGAAACCGAACTTGCGCGGGATCGACGGCTCCATGCGGCGCTTGTCCAGCCAGCCCCAGACCAGCGCCACGATCGGCGCGAACACGATGATCGACAGCGGGCTCACCGACTGGAACCAGCCCACCGGGAACATCCAGCCGCCGAACATCTCGCGGTCCACCAGATTCTGGGCGAGGAAGTTGAACGTGGTGCCGAGCTGGTAATAGAACATCCAGAACAGCACGTTGAACGCGAAGATGATCAGCATCGCGATCACCCGGTGCGTCTGCACGCGGTCGTGCCGCGCCGCCTCCACCAGCAGCATCGCGGCCACCACCACGAACAGCAGGCCCAGCACCCACTGCAGGCCGGTGGCGCCGATGCCGGAAAGCAGCCAGTACACCACCGGCACCGCCACGATCACGCCCGCGAACACCCACAGCACGCGCAGCCGGCTTTCCGCGCCCGGCGCCGGCCGGCCCACGCCCTTCAGCTGCCGGCGGCCGAACCAGAACCACAACAGGCTCAGCAGCATGCCCACGCCGGCGGCGAGGAACACCAGCCGGTAGTTCTGCTGCAGCGGCGTGGCGGTGAACTGCGCGGCCATCCAGCCGGTGAGCAGCGGCGCCACCAGCGCACCCGCGTTGATGCCCATGTAGAACAGGGTGAAGCCGCGGTCGCGGCGCGGATCGTCACGGCCGTAGAGCTGGCCCACGATCGAGGAAATGTTCGGCTTGAACAGGCCGTCGCCCACGATCACCAGCGCCAGGCCCAGCAGCAACATCAGCCGCGACGGCACCGCCAGCACGAACAGGCCCGCCGCCATCACCGCGGCACCCAGCAGGATGGTGCGCTGATAGCCGATCAGCTTGTCCGCCACCCAGCCGCCGAAGATGCCGGTGCCGTAGATCAGCGCCGTGTACGCGCCGAAGATTCCGCTGGCCCAGGCCTGGCCCGAGCTGTCGCCGCTGTAGAACTGCGCCACGATGTACAGCGCCAGCGCCCAGCTCACGCTGTAGAACGCGAAGCGCTCCCAGAACTCGGTCATGAACAGCATCCACAGCGGGCGCGGATGGCCGAACAGCTGCGGATAGTCCGGCGTGGCGCCGGTGCCGGCCTCGATGGTCTGGCTCATGCGTTCCCCTTCTGGTGGCTGCCGCGATTCGTGCGACATCAATGGATGGTAACGAACCGCTCCTGCCCGTGCTTTACGTGCCCAGCACCGTGCGCACGTCAAGCAGTTCGGGGAAGAAGGTCAGGTCCAGCGCTTTCTTGAGGAAGCCCACGCCGGAGGAACCGCCGGTGCCGCGGCGGTGGCCGATGATGCGCTCCACCGCCTTCATGTGGCGGAAACGCCAGAGCTGGAAGCTCTCCTCGATGTCCACCAGCGTTTCGCACAGATGGAACTCGGCCCAGTAGCTTTCCGGCGCCTCGTAGATGCGGCGGAACACCGGCAGCAGCGATTCGCGGAACTGCCACGGCTGCGTCACGTCGCGCGCCAGCACGTCCTGCGGCACCGCGTGGCCGCGCCGCGCCAGCCAGCGCAACGCCTCGTCGTACAGGCCCGGCGCCTCCAGCGTGGCACGCAGGCCCGCCTGGATCGCCGGGTCGTGCGCGAACACCGCCAGCATGTCGGCGTTCTTGTTGCCAAGCAGGAACTCCACCGTGCGGTACTGCGCGCTCTGGAAGCCGGACGAGGGTCCCAGCGCGTCGCGGAAAGCCAGGTATTCGTGCGGCGTCATCGTCTCCAGTACCGCCCACTGCTCGAACAGCTGGCGCTGGATCTGCTTCACCCGCGCCAGCACCTTGAGGCAGGGGTCGATGCGGTCGCTGCGCATGAACTCCAGCGCTGCGCGCAGCTCGTGGATCACGAGCTTCAGCCACAGCTCGGCCACGTGGTGCTGCACGATGAACAGCATCTCGTCGTGGTACGGCGGATCGGACACGGGCTTCTGCGCGGACAGCAAGGTATCCAGGTGCAGGTAGCCGGCATAGGTCATGCGCCCCGAGAGGTCGCGCTCGATGCCTGCCTCGAGCTCGCGCTGGTTGTCCGTCATGTTCGATCGCGGCTGTCGAAAGCGAGCATGTTAACCGCTGATGACGTCCGGCCCACAGGCGCAGCCACGGCGCCATTTTTTGCGACGCGCCGTACCCGCCCGCATGCTGCGGCGTACCTTGCGACGCAACATGCCCGCCTGCTATCTATGTACGGCTTTTCCCGGCCGTTTTGGTCGCCACGGCGGCCGTCCGGCAAGGGAGCTTCAGCGCGTCAGGCCCCACTGGATGGGCCGCCGCCCCCACTTCCCCATTCGTCCAAACGGGAGCGAGTCGTGTCCATCGCCGCCAAGTTCGAAATCGAATACCTGCAATACCTCGATGCCGAGGGCAAGCAGGTTCGCAAGGATCTGCCCGCCTTCGCCAAGGACCTCGACCACATGGTCGAGCTCTACAAGCTGATGATGTCGACCCGCGTGTTCGACGCCAAGTCGGTGGCCCTGCAGCGCACCGGCAAGCTGGGCACCTACGCCAGCTGCCTGGGCCACGAGGCCGCCCACGTGGGCATCGGCAGTGCGATGAAGCCGGAAGACGTGCTGGCCGTGAGCTACCGCGAGTACGGCGCGCAGCTGTACCGCGGCGTGCAGCCGCGTGAGGTCTACATGTACTGGGGCGGCGACGAGCGCGGCAACGACTACCAGAACGAGCCGGCCCGCCACGACTTCGCGTGGTCGGTGCCGATCGCCACGCAGTGCCTGCATGCCGCCGGCACCGCGCTGGCGTTCAAGATCCGCGGCGAGAAGCGCGTGGCCGTGTGCACCATCGGCGACGGCGGCTCGTCCAAGGGCGACTTCTACGGCGCCATCAACATCGCCGGCGCGCAGAACCTGCCGCTGGTGGCGGTGATCGTGAACAACCAGTGGGCCATCTCGGTGCCGCGCAAGATCCAGTCCGGCGCGCCCACGCTGGCGCAGAAGGGCATCGCCGCCGGCCTGCACTGCATCCAGGTCGACGGCAACGACATCATCGCCGTGCGCAAGGCGATGGAGGACGCGCTCGAACGCGCCCGCAACGGCGAGGGCGGCAGCGTGATCGAGGCGGTGACCTACCGCCTCGGCGACCACACCACCGCCGACGACGCCCGCCGCTACCGCGGCGAGCAGGAAGTGAAGGACGCCTGGGCCAAGGAGCCGATGAAGCGCCTGCGCGCCTGGCTGGTGGACAAGGGCGTGTGGGACGACGCCAAGGAAGAGGCCTGGAAGGCCGAGTGCGACGAGTGGATGGACAACGAGGTGAACGCCTACCTCGAGACCAAGACGCAGCCGGTGACGGCGATGTTCGACTACACCTTCGCCGAAGTCCCCGCCGATCTCGCCAAGCAACGCGAGTACGTCCTTTCGCTCGAAACCAAGGGTCACTGAGTCATGGCACAGATCACACTCATCGAAGCCGTCACCCAGGCGCTCGCCTACGAGATGAAGCACGACGACAGCGTCGTGGTGCTGGGCGAGGATGTGGGCGTCAACGGCGGCGTGTTCCGCGCCACCCAGGGCCTGCAGGAAAAGTTCGGCGAGCTGCGCGTGCTGGACACGCCGCTGGACGAGACCACCATCGCCGGCGTCACCGTGGGCCTCGCAGTGGTCGGCATGAAGCCGGTGGCCGAGGCGCAGTTCGAGGGCTTCATCTACCCGATGATGGAGCAGATCGCCTGCCACGCCGCGCGCATGCGCAACCGCACCCGCGGCCGCCTCACCGTGCCAGCCGTGTGGCGCGCGCCGTGGGGCGGCGGCATCCGCGCGCCGGAGCACCACTCCGAGGCGAACGAGCACCTGTTCACCAACATCCCCGGCCTGCGCGTGGTGCTGCCCTCCTCGCCCGCGCGAGCCTACGGCCTGCTGCTGGCGGCGATCCGCGATCCCGATCCGGTGATCTTCCTCGAACCCAAGCGCATCTACCGCCAGTACAAGGAAGAGGTGCCCGACGACGGCGAGGCGCTGCCGCTCGACGTGTGCTTCGTGCTGCGCGACGGCACCGACGTGACCCTGGTGACCTGGGGCGCGCAGGTGAAGGAAACGCTGGAAGCCGCCGACGAACTCGCCAAGCAGGGCATCAGCGCCGAAGTCATCGACGTCGCCACGCTCACCCCGCTGGACTTCGACACCATCGCCGAATCGGTGCAGAAGACCGGCCGCTGCGTGATCGTGCACGAAGCCCCGAAGACCGCCGGCTTCGGCGCCGAGATCGCCGCCCGCGTGGCCGAGGAATGCCTGTACGACCTGCTCGCCCCGGTCGAGCGCGTCACCGGCCCCGACACGCACATTCCGCTGTTCCGCCTGGAAATGAAGTACCTGCCCAGCGTGGAGCGCGTCGTCGACGCGGCAAAGCGCACGCTCGCAGTCTCGTAATCCCTTCTCCCCTCCGGGGAAAAGGTGCCCCGGAGGGGCGGATGAGGGGACAAGGCTTGCGGCAAAGTTCATCGAAGCATGTTTTGATGAAACCCAAGGCAAGCCCCGCCCCCTCACCCCAGCTCTCTCCCCCATGGGGGAGAGGGAGCAAATTCCAACCTGGAAGCTCACTCATGGCCGACATCAAGACATTCCACCTGCCCGACCTCGGCGAAGGCCTGCCCGACGCCACCATCGTCGAGTGGCACGTAAAGGAAGGCGACTACATCAAGCTCGACGCGCCACTGTGCTCGATGGAAACCGCCAAGGCGGTGGTCGACGTGCCCTCGCCCTACACCGGCACGGTGAAGAAGCTCCACGGCGCGCCCGGCGACATCATCGAGACCGGCGCCGCGCTGGCCGACTTCGAGCCCGATCCCAACGCCAAGCAGCGCGCCGAGGCCGAGGCCACCGGCCATCACCACGGCCCGAAGAAGGCCGAGGCGCCTGCTCCGACGCCGGCACCGGCTCCTGCGGCCAAGGCCGCCACCGCCGACCGCGAGGACGAAGGCACCGTGGTGGGCGCGATGGTCAGCGGCAGCCATGTGCATGTGGAGCAGGCCTCCAGTGTCGGCGGCGTCAAGGCCGTGCCCGCCGTGCGCGCGCTCGCCAAGAAGCTCAAGGTGGATATCACGCGCGTGCGCGGCACCGGCGCCGACGGCGTGGTCACCATGCAGGACGTGAAGGACGCTGCCGCCAACGGCAGCGCTCCGCTGGGCGCCGCCACGGCCCGCGCCGTGCCCGC
>DATEKS010000054.1:0-14677 GCA_035277325.1 Rhodanobacter sp. | reverse complement strand
GAAGCCGAGCGCCTCGCGGCCGAGCATGCCGAGGCCGAACGCGCCGAAGCCGAGCAGCGTGCCCGTGCAGCCGCAGAACAGGAAGCGGCCGAACGCGCCGCCGCCGAGCAGGCGGCACAGGCGAAGGCCGAACAGGAGCGGGCCGAGCGCGAGCAGGCCGAACAGGAGCGCCTCGAACAGGAGCGCGCCGAGCAGGCACAGCTGGCGCAGGAGCGTGCCGCCCGCGAGTCCGCCGAGGCGCAGATGCGCGCGGCGGCGGAAAAGGCTGCGGCCGAACAGCGTGTCGCGGAACAGGCACGGCTGGATACGGAGCGCGAGGCCGAGGCCGCCGCAGTCGATCATGCGGAACCCGTCGCCGCCGTGGCACCCGCCGACACCGGCTTGCCGATCGACGCCGACCTGCTCGAAGTCTTCGTCGAGGAGGCACGCGAAATCCTCGACCACGCCGATGGCGTGCTGGCGCAATGGCATGCCGAGCCGGCCGCGACAGGTCACCTGCCCGAACTGCAGCGCGACCTGCACACGCTCAAGGGCGGTGCCCGCATCGCCGGCCTGATGTCGGTGGGCGACCTGGCCCACGCGATCGAGACGCTGCTGGAGAAACCGGTGGCCGATGCCGCCCAGGCGGTCCCGCTGATCGGCGTGCTGGAAACCAGTTTCGACCAGTTGCACACCATGGTGCAGCAGGTGGCGCAGGGTCACGCACCGGCCTACCCGCAGGCTGCGATCGACCAGTTGCTGGCGCTGGCCGGCGAGCAGCAGTTCGCCGACGACGCGGCGCTGGCCGCCCGTGCGACGCCGCCGGCACAGCCTGCCGCACCGCTGCCCGAGCTGCTGCCCGCGGAGCAGGATGCCGACGCGCCGTCGGCGCAGGAGCAGATCCGCGTCCGCGCCGAACTGCTCGACAACCTGGTGAACCATGCCGGCGAGGTGGCGATCTACCGCTCGCGCCTGGAGCAGCAGGTGTCCGGCTACCGCTTCAACCTGGTCGAGCTGGACCAGACCGTGCAGCGCCTGCGCAGCCAGCTGCGCATGCTGGAAATCGAGACCGAGGCGCAGATCATCGCGCGCTTCCAGCGCGAGCACCGCGAGGCAGGCAGCGCCACCGTGTTCGATCCGCTCGAGCTCGACCGCTTCTCGCAGCTGCAGCAGTACTCGCGTGCGCTGGCCGAATCGGTGTCCGACCTGGTGTCGATCCAGGGCATGCTGGACGAGCTGACCCGTCAGGCCGAGAACCTGCTGGTGCAGCAGTCGCGCGTCAGCACCGAGCTGCAGGAAGGCCTGCTGCGCACGCGCATGCTGCCGTTCGACACCATGGTGCCGAACCTGCGCCGCACCCTGCGCCAGGCAGCGCAGGAGGAAGGCAAGAGCGCGCAGCTGTACGTGGATGGCGCCCACGGCGAAATGGACCGCAACCTGCTCGACCGCATCAAGGCGCCGTTCGAACACATGCTGCGCAACGCCGTGGCGCACGGTATCGAATCGCCGGCGGAACGCCGCAAGGCGGGCAAGCCGGCCGAGGGCGCGGTGCACATCCGCGTGGCGCGCGAGGCCACCGAGGTGGTGGTGCGCGTCAGCGACGACGGCCGCGGCCTCGATCGCGAGGCCGTGCGCAAGCGCGGCGTCGAGCGCGGCCTGATCCGCGCCGACGCGCGCCTCAATGATGACCAGGTGCTCGCGCTGATCACCCAGCCGGGCTTCTCCACCGCCAGCACGGTCACCCAGCTCGCCGGCCGCGGCGTGGGCATGGACGTGGTGGCGAACGAGATCAAGCAGCTGGGCGGTTCGCTGGCGATCGAATCACAGCCGGGACAGGGCACCACCTTCGTGCTGCGCCTGCCGTTCACCCTCGCGGTGACCCAGGCGATCCTGGTGCGCATCGGCGAGAGCACGTTCGCGATCCCGATGACCTCGGTACAGGGCGTGGCGCGGATCAGCCCCGACGAGCTGTCCGCCAAGCTGGCCGAGCACGAGCCGGTATTCGGCTACAACGGCGAGCACTACGGCATCCACGACCTGGCTGAGCTGCTCGGCCTGCCGCCCGGCGCGGTGCCGGAGGGCGAACAGCCGCCGCTGTTGCTGACCCGCGCCGGCGACCTGCGCGCGGCGATCCGCATCGATGCCGTGCTGGGTTCGCGCGAGATCGTGGTGAAGTCGGTCGGCCCGCAGGTGAGCTCGGTGCCGGGTGTGCTGGGCGCCACGATCATGGGCGACGGCTCGGTGCTGGTGATTCTCGACCTGGCACCACTGGTCCGCCATGGCGTCGTGCGCCGCGAGCAGCGCCTGGCCGAGGGCCTAAGCGCGGTCGATCTGCCGACGATCGAGGAGCAGCGCGCACGTCCGCTGGTGATGGTGGTGGACGACTCGATCACCATGCGCAAGGTCACCGGCCGCGTGCTGGAGCGCCACGAGTACGAAGTGAGCACCGCGAAGGATGGTGTGGATGCGCTGGAGAAGCTGCACGAGCGCGTGCCGGACCTGATGTTGCTGGACATCGAGATGCCGCGCATGGACGGCTACGAGCTGGCCACCCACATGAAGGCGGACCCGCGTCTGTCCGAGGTGCCGATCATCATGATCACCTCGCGCACCGGCGAGAAGCACCGCCAGCGCGCGTTCGATATCGGCGTGGACCGCTACCTCGGCAAGCCCTACCAGGAGGCCGAGCTGCTGGCGCAGATCGGCGAGGTGCTGGAACAATGGGCAGTGGCCAAGGTGGCACGGGAGCCGAGCCATGGCTGAAGCGCGGCCTTCGGTGGCGCTGCTGTTCGACGATGCCGAGCTGGGCGGCAACCTGCGCCAGGTACTGCAGGAACACGGTGCGCAGATCGTGCACGAAGGCAGCGTGGCGGGCTTCGACGTCGCGCTGCAGCGCCAGCTCGATCCCGACGTGCTGGTGGTGAACCTGGACGAGGATGATGACGCGGCCTTCGATCGCCTGATGGAGATGATCGAGGGCGAGCGCCCGCGCCTGGTGTTCAACGATGCCCGCGCCAGCCGCGCGCTGAGCGGCTGGGACCGTGCGCGCTGGGCCCGCCACCTGGCGGTCAAGGTGCTGGCCAGCGGTGACGTGGACCCGCCGCGGCCGTCGGATGCGCTGGCGGTGGAGACGGTTCAGACGGCCCCCGCCGAGCTGCTTGCGACACGGCTGGCCGAGCCCGGACCGACGCCCGCGGCCGAACCGGCAGACCACGAGGCGGCCATGCCGGAACCGGACCCGCAGGACGAGCCGCGGCCGGTCGAGCCCCCCCTGCATGATGACGAACACGAGGCGCAGAGCCGCGCCGCGTCGGACGACCTGGAAGCCGAGCTGGCGGCCCTGCTTGCCGCGGACGAGCCGCTGCCCCGCGAGGACGCCGTACCGTCCGCGCCGCGCCAGGAACTGCCGCTGCACGACGGCGATTTTGGCGATGCGATGTCCTTCGACGACGAGCTGTCCGTGCCGGCTGCAGCCGTGGCGCCGGTGGTGGCAGCGAAGGCGCCAGTGGCGCCCGAAAGCTGGACGCTGGTCGACGACGATGCCCCTGTGCACGCCCATGCGGCACCTGTCGACGCCGGGGATTTCGGCATCGAGAAGCTGAGCGCCGCCGATTTTCTCGCGCCGGACGTCGAGCCGGCGGACGAGGAGTTCCAGCCGACGATGAGCCTGGAACTGGTGTCGATGGAAGAGGCGGTGGCGCCGCAGGCCTGGGAACCGAACGAGATGCTGCTCGACGAGCTCGGCAGCGTGCCCAGCCGCGTGGTGCTGCTGGGTGCCGCCGTCGATGGCCTGGACGCGGTCTGCGGCTTCCTGGCGACCCTGCCGGCCACGGTGCGGCACACCATCCTGCTGACTCAGCATTTCGGCGGCCAGCCGGCCGCGGCCGTGCTGCAGCGGCTGGCTGCCCATTCCAGCTTGCCGGTGCGGCTGGCGATGCACGGCAGTCGCGCACGCGGCGGCGAGGTGCTGCTGGTGCCGACCGATGGCCAGGTGCAGCTGCGCCGCGACGGCAGCGTCGAGCTGCGCAACCACGACGGCGCGCAGGAGTCATCGATCGACGCCAGCTTCACCATGGCGGCGAACGTGTTCGGGCGCGACGCGCTGGGCATCGTGTTCGCCGGCAACTCCACCGACGCGGTGGCCGGTGCGCAGGCGATCCATGACCGCGGCGGCCAGGTGTGGGTGGAATCTGCAGACGGCGAGCATTACGCCGACATGGTCAGCGGCATCTTTGCCGAACGGCTGGTGAGCTATTCCGGAACGCTGCACGAACTGGCGGCGCACCTGATCGAGGTCTATCCATGAGTGACGTGTTGCCCCGCGAAATCCGCTGCGTGCTGGTGCCGGCCGGCAGCCTGCGTCTGCTGCTGCCCAATACCACCGTGGCCGAAGTGATCACCCAGCCCGCCCACGAGACGGTGGAAGGCGCGCCCGACTGGCTGGTCGGGCGCATCACCTGGCGCGGCTGGCGCGTGCCGCTGGTCTCTTTCGCGCGGCTGGCCGGTGCGGGCGAGGGCGATGCCGAGCTGACCGTGCGCGTAGCGGTGCTGAAGGCGCTGGGCGGCCATCCGAAGCTGCCCTTCGTCGCCGTGCTCACCCAGGGCTTCCCGCGCCTGACCACGCTGAACGCCGAGCTGATCATTCCCACCCACGACGGCAACGAGCTGCCGCCCGGCGTGCGTGCCCAGGTGCTGGTGCGCGACGACGTGGCGGTGATCCCCGACCTCGAAGGCATCGAGGCGGAGCTGGTGCAGTTGCTGCATCTGGACCGGCCGGACGAACCGGAAGAGCCGGACACGCTGGACGGCGTGGCGTGATCGAACACCGCCGGGCCCGGCCCGGCGGCCTGCTGTTCCTGCTGGCAGGCGTGATGTTTTCCATTGCCGCGATGGTGGGTGGGCAACCCGTCTTTTATGGTGTTGCCGTGGCGTTCGTCGGCGTCGCGGCTGCCATCTTGTCCCGCGGACGCCGCAGCCGCGAATAGCCGTCCAGACGGCCGGTCAGAAATCCCCGTGCAGCGCCTGCAGCGCGGCCAGTGCCGCCAGCCCGGCGGTTTCGGTGCGCAGGATGCGCGGACCCAGGCGCAGGCCGTGGAAGCCGGCCTCGTGCAGCAGCGCGATGTCGCGTTCGCCCAGGCCGCCTTCCGGCCCCACCACCAGCAAGGCACCTGCTTCGCTTGGGCGCAACTCCCGTGCCGACGATTCCGCCTCGGGCAGCAGGGCCAGCCGCAGCGCGTCTTCGTCGGCCAGTGACGCCAGCCAAGCCGGCAGCGGCAGGGCGGGGAGAATCTCGGGCAGGCAGGCACGGCCGCACTGCTCGCAGGCGCTGGCGGCCACCGCGCGCCAGTGCGCCAGGCGCTTTTCCGCGCGGGCGGCATCCAGCTTCACCTCGGAGCGCTCGGTGAGCAGCGGCACGATGCGCGCCACGCCCAGTTCGGTGGCCTTTTGCACGATCAGATCCATCTTCTCGCCGCGCGCCACGCCTTGCGCCAGGGTCAGCCGCAGCGGGGATTCGCGGGCCACGGCCTGCCGGTCCAGCACCTGCACGTGCACTTCGCGCTTGCCGACGGCGAGGATTGTTGCGGCATAGTCGGCGCCGTCGCCGTTGAACAGGGTCAGCGGATCGCCGGCGGCGAGCCGCAGCACGCGCGCCACGTGCTCGCCGGCCTGTGCTGGCAGGGCGATTTCAGTGCCGGCGGCGAGCGGCTGGTCGACATGGATGCGGATCGTGCGCATGCGTGGCTTCACTGCAAAACGCAAGCATAATCGAGCCGTTTCGCCAGCTGAATGCCGGCGCATCGAAAGGCCGGCATGGCTTGCCTGCCGTACGGGCCTGGCGCAGGATGACCAAGTCACAGAGCGGCAGGAGGCAACCGCCATGCTCAAGACAACCATGCTTTCACTGGCGGCAACGTTCGGCTTCGGCATCGGCGCGTTAGCGGCGGCGCAGACGGCGCGACCCGTGCAGTCCTCGCCGGGCGCCATGCCAAAAACCTCGGCGCAGCCGACGGCCCGGCAGCATCAGGTGATCAAGCCAGGCGACCGCAACTGCATCCGCGATACCGGCAGCATGATTCCCGTGAAGAAGGGCCAGTGCCTGCAGGGCGTGTCCGGACGCAGCTACAGCGCCGAGGATCTGCGCAACACCGGCCAGCCGAAGACCGCCGACGCGCTGCGCATGCTGGATCCGGCAATCCACTGAGCACAAGTCGCTGCCACGTCGTGGCGGCTCAGTCCGCCACGGCGCGCGCGATACCTGCCGCGGCCACCTCGACCAGATGGTCGAGTTCGGTCTCGCTGGTCACGTAGGGCGGCATGAAGTAGACCACGTTGCCCAGCGGGCGCAGCAGCGCCCCGTGCCGCAGGCCGTGCAGGTACACGCGCAGGCCGCGCCGTTCGGTGGCTGGGAAGGGGCGGCGCGTGGTCTTGTCCATCACCAGTTCCACCGCGGCGATCATGCCGGTCTGGCGCACCTCGGCCACGTGCGGATGGTCGCGCAGCGGTTCCAGCCGGCGGGCGAGGTGAGCAGCCAGCGCACGGTTGCGCTCCAGCACCGGCTCGTCGCGGAAGATCGCCAGCGTGGCCAGCGCCGCGCTGCAGGCCAGCGGGTTGCCGGTGTAGCTGTGCGAGTGCAGGAAGGCCTTGCCGGCGCTGTACTCGGCGTAGAACGCCTCGTACATCGCGTTCGTGGTGAGCACCGCCGACAGCGGCAGGGTGCCGCCGGTGAGGCCCTTGGAGAGGCACATGAAATCCGGCGAGACATCCGCCTGCTCGCACGCGAACAGCGTGCCGGTGCGGCCGAAGCCCACCGCGATCTCGTCGGCGATGAAGTGCACGGCGAACTCGTCGCACAGCCTGCGCAGGCCGGCGAGATAGTCGGGGTGGTACATGCGCATGCCGCCGGCACATTGCACCAGGGGTTCCACGATCACAGCGCAGGTTTCGTGCGCGTGGCGCTCCAGCAGTGTGCGCAATTCGTCCAGCCGGCGTGCGGCCACCTGCGCGGGCGTCTCGCCCGGTTCGCCCTCGTAGGCGTCGGGCGAGGGCGCCAGGATCGGCGTGAGCAGCAGCGGCGCGTAGGTCTTGCGGTAGAGCGCCACGTCGCTCACCGACAGCGCACCCAGCGTCTCGCCGTGGTAGCTGCCGGTGAGCGCGATGAAGCGGGTCTTCTCGCCGTGGCCCTGGTTGAGCCAGTAGTGGAAGCTCATCTTCAGCGCCACCTCGATCGCCGCCGAGCCGTTGTCGGCGAAGAACACCTTGTCCAGCCCGGGCGGCGTGATGCGCACCAGTTCCTCGGCCAGTTCGATGGCAGGCGGATGGGTGAAGCCGGCGAAGATCACGTGTTCCAGCGTGCGCGCCTGTTCTGCCAGCGCCGCGGCGATGCGCGGGTTGGCGTGGCCGAACAGGTTGGTCCACCACGAGCTGATGCCGTCGAGGTAGCGCCGCCCTTCGGCATCGATCAGCCACGCACCCTCGCCACGCACGATCGGCAGCATGGGAATGGTTTCGTGGTCGTGCATCTGGGTGCAGGGATGCCAGATGTGCTTCAGGTCGCGCGCGGCGAGCGCGGCGTTGCGGTCGGCGAGGTTCGTCATCCGGTTATGATCGGCTTGCGTTGACGCGCGCTCAAGTGCGCACACCCGATATCGGAATCCTCCGCTTGAAACTCCTGAGGAAAATCCTGCCGGCCGTGGCCGCGCTGCTGCTGGCCGCCGCGGCCCTGTTGTGGTGGCTGCCTGCGCGTTGGGCCCTGCCGCTGCTGCAGCCTTCGCTGCACGGCCTGCGCCTGCAACAGGTGGGCGGCACGCTGTGGGACGGCCATGCGGGGCAGGTGCTGGCACCTGGCGGCCGTGCGTTGGGCCAGCTGCAGTGGCGGCTGTCGCATCGCGCCCTGGTCGGCCAGGTCGAGATGCAGATCGATTTTGACGGGCCGCAATTCGGGTTTCATGGGCACATGCAGAAATTGCCCGCAGGCCAGGTGGCCTGGAACGGCGTGCAGGCCCATGTAGAACTGTCCGCGCTGACCGATCCGCGCCTGCGCCTGCCGCTGGGCCAGCCGCAGGGCGAGCTTGCCCTGCATGCCGAACATGCGCTGCTGCAAGGCGGCTGGCCGCTGGAGATGCAGGCCGAACTGCAGTGGCGACAGGCCGCGATGCATATGAAAAATGGTGACGTGGCGCTGGGCAATTTGCATGGCACGCTGGCGGCGCAGGGCGGCGTGATCCATGCACAATGGCAGGACGACGGCCACGGCCCGCTGCGCACCACCGGCGATCTGCAATTGAGTCCGCTGGGCTGGCGCCTCGCGGCCGAGCTGCAGCCACGGCAGGACGATCCCGCCCTGCGGCGCTGGCTCGCCCCGCTGGGCAGGGCCGATGCCGACGGCACGGTGCATGTCGAGCGTCTCGGCGGCCTCGCCACCACATCCATCATGGGGAAAACCGCACGATGAAAGCCGAAACCGCCGCGCTGGCCCTGGCCGCCGCCCGTGAAGCCGCCGCCGCCGCCGCGGAGGTGATCCTGCATTACTGGAAGCGCGGCGTGGAGGTGGAGATCAAGGGCGACGCCACGCCGGTGACGGTGGCCGACCGCGAGGCCGAGCAGGCGATCCGTGCGATCCTGAAAAAAGCCCTGCCGGAAGCCGGCATCTACGGCGAGGAATACGGCCTCGATGGTGCGCGCGACGGCCTGCTGTGGCTGGTCGATCCGCTGGACGGCACCAAGAGCTTCGTGCGGCGCACGCCGTTCTTCTCCACCCAGATCGCGCTGATGGATCGCGGCGAGCTGGCGCTGGGCGTGTCCAGCGCGCCAGTCTACGGCGAGACGATGTGGGCGAGCCGGGGCGAGGGCGCCTGGTTCGAAGGCGAGCGCGTGCACGTGGCTGGCACCGCGGATTTCGCACAGGCCTCGATCTCCACCGGCAACGTGAAGACGCTTACCGGCGATGCGCGCTGGACCGCGCTGGGCGCCATGATCCGCGACAGCAACCGCATCCGCGGCTACGGCGACTTTTGCCATTACCACCTGCTGGCGCGCGGCTCGCTGGACCTGGTGATCGAGTCCGACGTGAACATCCTCGACGTCGCTGCGCTGGCGGTGATCGTGCGCGAGGCCGGCGGCGTGTTCACCGACCTGGACGGCCGGACGCCCACGCTGGAAACGCGCAGCGTGCTGGCCGGCGTGCCGGCGATCCACGCCGAGGCGCTGCGGCGCCTGCGCGGCTGAGCCGATTACAACCGAGCCCGGTACAATCGCCCGATGCCCAAGCTGCCCATCATCCATGCAACACGCGACATCGAGCACGGCCGTTTCCTGCGCGCCGAACAGGTCGACCTGGAGTTCTCCAACGGCGAACGCCGCACCTACGAACGCATGAAGCCCGGCGGCCTGGGCGCGGTCATCATCGTGCCGATGCTGGATGCGGAGACCGTGCTGCTGGTGCGTGAGTACGGCGTGGGCCTCGAACGTTACGAGCTGGGCCTGCCCAAGGGCCGGCTGGACCAGGACGAGACCGCCGAGCAGGGTGCCAACCGCGAGCTGAAGGAAGAGATCGGCTATGGCGCGCGCAAGCTCAGGATCCTGCACAACCTGTCGCTGTCGCCGTCCTACATGACCCACATGGCGCACGTGGTGCTGGCGCAGGAGCTTTATCCCGAGCGCCTGCCCGGCGACGAGCCCGAGCCGCTGGAAGTGGTGCCGTGGAAGCTCGCGGACCTGCACACCCTGGTGGCGCGCGACGACGTCACCGAGGGCCGTTCGATCGCCGCGCTGTTCATGGCGCGCGAATACCTTGCCGGCCGGATGCAACTGTCATGAGCGCACCTTTCGAACATCCCCTGCTGTGGCAGATCGGCACGCTGGCGCGCCGCGCGGGCGACGCGATCCTCGAGGTCTACCGCCAGGACTTCGACGTCGAGCTGAAGGACGACCGCTCGCCGCTCACCGCCGCCGACCTTGCCGCGCAGAAGGTGATCGCCGAAGGCCTGGCGCGCATCGAGCCCGCGCTGCCGCTGGTTTCCGAAGAAGCCAGCCAGGCGGCGTGGGAACAGCGCCGCGCGTGGGCGCGGCACTGGCTGGTCGATCCGCTCGACGGCACCCGCGAGTTCGTGAAGCGCAACGGCGAGTTCACCGTCAACATCGCCCTGATCGACAACCACGAACCCGTGCTGGGCGTGGTGCTGGCGCCGGTTACCGGCGATCTCTACGCCGCCGCGCGCGGCATCGGCGCGTGGTGGCAGGCGGAAGAGAACGGCGACTGGGAGCGCATCGGCACGCGTGCGCTGGCGCAGCCGGCCATCGTGGCCGGCAGCCGCTCGCACGGCGGCGCGCAGGAGGAAACCCTGCGCCGCCTGATTGGCGAGGGCTACAGCCTGCAGCCGCTGGGCTCCTCGCTGAAGTTCTGCCTGCTCGCGCGCGGCGGTGCGGACGTCTATCTGCGCCGCGGCCCCACCAGCGAGTGGGACACCGCCGCCGCGCAATGCGTGCTGGAGGAAGCCGGCGGCGCCGTGCTCGATCTCCACGGCCGTCCGCTGCGCTACGACCGCGGCGAGTCGCTGCTCAACCCCGAGTTCGTTGCGGTGGGCGACGCCAGCCTCGACTGGCCCGCCAAGCTGCGCGACGCCGGCCTGCCATGAGCGAGGCCGGGCGCCACAGCATCGACGATCTGCTGGCGATCATGGCGCGGCTGCGCGATCCCGCGCGCGGCTGCCCGTGGGACGTGCAGCAGGACTTCGCCAGCATCGCGCCCTACACCATCGAGGAAGCCTACGAGGTGGCCGACGCGATCGACCGCGGCGACTTCGACGACCTGCGCGAGGAACTGGGCGACCTGCTGCTGCAGGTGGTGTTCCACGCACAGATGGCGGCCGAGCAGGGGCGTTTCGATTTCGCCGACGTGGCGCATGCGATCAGCGCCAAGATGATCCGCCGCCACCCGCACGTGTTCGGCGAGGTGCAATACGAGAACCTCGACGCGCAGAAGCAGGCGTGGGAAGAACTCAAGGCCGCCGAGCGCGCCGCCAAGGGCAGTGCGCACGACGACAGCGCGCTGGCCGGCATCTCGCACGGCCTGCCGGAGTGGAAGCGCGCCACCAAGCTGCAGCAGCGCGCCGCCACCGTGGGCTTCGACTGGCCGGACCATCGCCCGGTGCTGGACAAGCTGGCCGAGGAGATCGACGAGGTGCGCGCCGAGTTCGAGGCGGGCGCCGCCCCGGCGCGGCTGGAGGATGAGATCGGCGACGTGCTGTTCGTGGTGGCGAACCTCGCCCGCCATGCCGGCGTGGATTTCTCGCGCGCGCTGCGCCACGCCAACGCGAAGTTCGAACGGCGCTTCCGTCGGATGGAACAGTTGGCCGCCGACGCTGGCGGCACGCTCGCCGCCCACGACCTGCCCGCACAGGAACAGTTGTGGCAGCGCGCCAAGCGCGAGGAGTGCTGAATCTATTGGCGATCATCCCTGATCGCGAAGACCAAACGGGTGGCCACCCCTGGCCGCACTAGCCACCAGCTTGCAACCTTTTGTCCACGACCCGCATCAGAACCGGTCGACACCCACCCGAGGAGTTCCGCCATGCGCCGTACCGCCCTTGCCCTGCTGCTGCTTGCCCCGCTCTCCGCCTTTGCCGCCGAGCAGTGCAAGTACCAGGCGCCGCGCAACCTGCAGGTCGATCTCGCCGGCGTGCACGGCGTGCAGATCGACGTCAACAGCTACGACCTGCACGTGAACGGCACGCCTGGTACTAGGCAGCTGGTGGTGAACGGGCGCGCCTGCGCCTCCGACCAGTCGCTGCTCGACAAGCTGCAGATCACGCAGCGCCGTGAGGGCGACCAGCTCATCATCGAACTGGGCGGGCAGAACACGTTCTCGTTCCACCTGTTCGGCAGCTCCTATACGAACCTGGAAGCGAACGTGCAATTGCCGCCGGAATTGCCGGTGACGGTTCGCGTGGGTTCCGGCGACGCCAATGTGACCGGCGTGCAGCAGCTGCGCACCATGGTGGGTTCGGGTGACCTGCATGTCAGGAACATCACCGGCGCCTTCAGCACCAGCGTGGGTTCGGGCGACGTCGACGCCAGCGATGTCGGCAGCCTGCAGGCCGGTTCGGTGGGCTCAGGCGACCTCAAGGCCAGCGGCATCAAGGGTGATGCGAAGCTAGGCAGCATCGGCTCCGGCGACGTGACCCTGCGCAACGTCGGCGGCAGCGTGCACGCGGACACGCTGGGCTCGGGCGACCTCGGCGTGCACGACGTGGGCGGCGACCTCAGCCTGGGCGCCAAGGGCAGCGGCGACGTCAACCACAGCGGCGTGAAGGGCAAGGTCAGCGTGCCGCGCGACGACGACTGACCGCGCCAGGCAGGCATGCCGCCCGGCAGGAGCGCACCCTGTGCGCTCCTGCTTTTTTTTCAGCCCAGCCACCGCCAGACCACATACACCAGCGGCGCGCACACCAGCAGGAACGGGACCGACACCAGGTGCAGCAGGCGCAAGCTGCGGGGCTGCTGCGCCAGGCGCAGCGCGATCAGGTTGGCCAGCGAGCCGATCGCCACGCCGAAGCCGCCCACGTTCACCGCCACGGCCAGCGCGACTGCATCGGGTGCGTGGTCGAGCAGCAGCACCGTGGCCGGCACGTTGCTGATCAACTGCGAGGCAACGATGCCGCCGGCGTACAGCGTCAATGGATCGTGGAAATCGAGTCGGTCCAGCGCCTGGCGCACCAGCGGCAGGTCGGCGAAATGGCCGAGGCCGAGGAAGATCGCCGCGAAGGTGAACAGCAGCAGCCAGTCGATGCGCGCCAGGCTGCGCCGCGCCAGCAGTGCGAACAGCCCCAGCAACAGCACGGCGCCCAGCGGCGCGCGATGGTATTCCATCAGAAGCACCATGCCGAGCAGCGCCAGCAGGGAACCGATGCCGAGGCGCGTCGAATTCACCTGACCATCGATATGCGCCGGCGTCAGCGCGACCCGGCCACGTGGCAGCCACAGCAAGGTGAATGCGGCCACCAGCGCGAACATCACCGCAGCGGCTGGCAACATTGCTGCCGCAAACCGCAGGAACGGCAGTCCCGTGTGCTGCCACAGCAGCAGGTTCTGCGGGTTGCCGATCGGACTCAGCGTGCTGCCCGCGTTCACCGCCAACGCCTCCAGCACCACCATGCGCGTCACCGGCAGGTTGGAGATGCCGCCGATCGCCAGCGTCAGCGGCACGATCAGGAACAAGCTCACATCGTTGGTCAGCACCATCGACAGCAGTGCGGTGGCGCTCACCAGCAACAGGCCCAGGCTGCGCAGCGAATGCGCACGCGCCACTACCGCCACCGCAGCATGCTGCACCAGCCCGCTGTCGCGGATGCCCTGGATCGCGATCAGCAGGCCGAGCAGGCCCGCCAGCGTGGGCCATTGCAGCCAGCGGCGATAAGCTGCCAGCGGTTGCGGGTCGGACACGGCCAGCACGAGCACCAGCAAGGCGAACAGCAGCAACAACCATTCGGATTTCAGCCTGGCGCGCCAGCCGCCGGCGACGACGGCTGGGGTCATTCCCGATCCTGTCTGTTCCTGCCGCTGCCGACGCCAATCGCCAAACCGACGGCGATACCCAGGCCGATGCCCAGCGCAAGGTTGTGCATCGCGATGCCGATACCCGTGTCGATGGCGACGCCGAGGGCGATGCCGACACCCACTCTGCGCTGGCGTTCGGGATCGGGCTTGCTGGGCGGGATCTGGTTGGTCATGGACATACCTTGGCAGAGCAGGATTCGGGTCGCGGTGGAGGTGACGCGCGCATCACCATTCGGTCAGGCCTTCCAGTTCGTACAGTTTTTTCCAGCTCGGCCGTGCGCGCACTAGGTCCGCCAGCCGCTTCAGCGCGGGCCATCCGGTGGCCGGGCGCGGCATGTCGCGCGACCAGCGCATCAGCATGGTCAGCAGCAGGTCGGCACCGGAGAACGTGGCGCCAAGCAGGTAGGGGCCATGTTGCCCCAGCTGTGTGTCGAGCAGGTCCCACACGCCTTCGATCTTCTTCTGCAGGGCCGCGCGGATTTCCGGAGGGTGTTCCGTGGCGCCCAGTTCGGCGGGGTAGAACCACAGGCGGTACGTCGACATCAGCGTGTTGCTGAGATAGACCACCCACTGTTGCCATGCCTCGCGCTCCGGCGTGCCCGGTGGCGGGATCAGCTTCGCCTCGGGATGGCGCTCGGCGAGCATCGCCAGCAGCGCCACCGACTCGCAGCGGGGCCGTCCGTCGATCATCAGCGTCGGCACCACGCCGCGCGGGTTGAGCTTGAGGTACGCGGGGTCGTGTTGCGCGTCGCGCTCGAAATCGACCAGTTTCAGTTCGTGTGGCGCGCCGATCTCCAGCAGCGCCAGATGCACCACCATGCTCGCGGTGCCGGGGGAGTAGTAGAGGGTGTACATGCTGGGCGTTCCTTCGGACGGGACGCGCCATGGTGGCGGTTCGGCTAGCTCTCCCGCAACAGCCGCATCGGCGAGGTGCGCACGACCTTGCGCGTGCCAACCAACCCCAGCAGCATCACCGCGCATGCAGCGCCGAGCGCGTACAGGATCAGCGGCCACGGCGGCGGTGTGAAGCGTTCGATGTGGAACACGGCGCGACCCAGCCACAGACCGGCGCCGGCAGCCCCCAGCGCGGAGGCAAGACCGGCGATCAGGCCGAGCAAGGCGAACTCGCAGGCGGCGGCCACGC
>DATEKS010000053.1:0-25536 GCA_035277325.1 Rhodanobacter sp. | reverse complement strand
TGTACACCATAAAAAAGCCTGCGCCCTTCCGGACGCCGGCTTTCGATGACGCGCAGAGGCGCGCTCAGAACGTGTAGCGAACCGTCAACATCGCCGACCAGCGCGACACCACGTTGGTCTTCGTGTAGGTGCCGGCGTCATACACCGTCAGCTGCTCCGGCTGGTAGTTGCCGTACTTGTCCGTGTAGAGCTTGTAGATGTACTTGCCGTCGGCCCCCACGCCGGCATAGTCGGCCAGGTTGCGCGTCTGGTAGAAGCCGAGATCACGTTCCTGCCCCCAGCGCTTGTTGACCAGATTCAGCACGTTGTAGACGTCCAGGCGGATCTCGCCCTTGTTGCCCTTGAAGATGCCTGGAATCTCCTGACGGAAGCTCATGTCCAGATCGTTGACCCACGCGGCGGTGGCAGCGTTGCGATTGGCAATCTGGCCCTGGTGCCTGCTCAGATACTTGTCGCTCTGGATGAAGCTGTAGAACTGCTGGATCTGCGCGGCGGTCGCCGGCTTGCCGTTCGGCTGCACCAGGGTCACGTCGCCGTTGCGCGGGATGTAGACCAGATCGGTACCCTGGCCGAAGCCGTCGCCGTTCGCGTCATTGCCGAAGGTCCAGCTGTACGGCTGGCCGGTGTGGCCGTCATAGAACGCGCTGATGCTGGTGACATAGTCGCCGAAGAAGCGGTGCTGCCACGTGATCGATGCGTTGACGCGCTGGCGCACCGCGCGGTTGGAACGCGCCACCGTCTCGTCGTTCGGGTTCACCCAGGCGCTGTTGGACAGGTTCGAGCTGGCCTGGCTGGAAGTGCCGGGGTTGACCTCGGTGGAGTTGCCGAAGGTCACGCCCAGGCTGCCGAACCAGTTGTCGGAGAACGGTTTCTTCAACGACAGCGTCAGTGCGTCGGCGTGGCCCTTGTGGGTGTTGGTGAGGTAGGTGGAGCTGCCCGTGAAGCTCTTGCTCGCATTGGCGCGGGCGTCGCTGCTGGCACCGGCCTCGCCCGGCGTCTTCCAGTACTGGTTGCGGCCATCCGGCATCGTGCCCGTGGGCGAACCGAGGTTGAGCATCTGGTACCAGATGCCGTCACGCACCTTGACGTACTGGTACTCGGCCGAGAACACGGTACCCCACCACGGCAGCTCGCGATCGAACGCCAGGCTGTACTTCCACACGGAAGGCAGCTTGAAGTTCGGGTCGATGGTGTCCACGCCCATCTGGCTGTTCGCCGGCGGCGGCAGGTTCTGATGGTGCGGATCGGCGCTGAACACCGGCAGGTTGTTGCCCTGGCCCGGCTGGTTGCCGTAGTCGTTGTACACCTGGTACACGGTGGTAGTGACACCGTTGTTCTGGAACGGGTTGGTCATCCACACCGTTGGCGGGTTGGACTGGAACAGGCCGAAGCCGCCACGCAGCTGGGTCATGCGCTCGGTGTCGAAGGCATAGTTGAACGACAGGCGCGGCTCGACGATGCGCAGGCCGTCGATGGTGCTGTCGTTGCGCAGGGGCGTGACGCTGGAACCGGGCTTGTAGTTGACGACGACCTGGTTGTTGGCGTCGATGCCGAAGGTCTTGTCCACCGCCTGGTTGTAGACCGGCTGGTCGCCCGTGTTGGCCTGATCGACGCGGATGCCGTACTGCACCGACAGGTTGTTGTTCACCTGCCAGGTGTCCTGCAGGAACAGGCTGGTCTGGCGCAGCGTCCACTGCGCCGCCACGTCGTTGAGCGTATAGCCCTGTGACGGCTGGTAGATGTTGTACGAGTCGTAGATGCCCTTCTCGAAGTTGTCGATGCCGAAGAAGGTGTATGCACCGAACTGGGTGCGGCCGAACAGGTTGTAGATCTTGTTCTGCTGGAAGTCGATGCCGCCCTTCAGGGTGTGATCGCCCAGATACCAGGTGGCCGCCTCGAACAGGTTCCAGGTCTTGATGTTCAGCACGTTGTAATGGCTGTACTGATCCTCACCCAGGTCGACGTACGGGGTGGATCCCTTCTGTTTGCCCGTCTTCGGGTCCGTGCTGAAGCCGACATCCACGAACACCTGCGGCTGCTGATCGGCCACGGTGCGGATCTGCGAGAACTGGCGATAGCCGAGCTTGGTCTCGGTGGAGAAGTTTTCGTTCCAGTCGTCGAACAGCTGCAGCACCGTGTTCTTGGTGTCGCTGTTCTTGGTGTACCAGTAGCTGGTCAGGCCGATCGAGTTGCTGGAATTGCCCTGCACGATGGGCTGGGTTTCCTTGGTGCGCTGGTAGCTGAAGCTGGCGCGGTGATTGTTGGTGATGTTCCAGTCCAGCTTGGCCAGATAGCGCTGGTCGCCCAGATCCACGTTGCCGCCGCTGAAGTTGCCGGGCTTCAGGCCGAGCGCATTGGCGGCGTTGATGACGCGCTGCAGGTCGCCCGGGGACACCTTGTTGGAGGTGGAGGGGCCGCTGCCGAGGGTGGAATCAAGGCCGTTGGCCGAATCGGCACCCAGACCGATGGTCTTCTCCTTCTCGTAGTTGACGAAGAAGAACAGCTTGTCCTTGACGATGGGGCCGCCCAGCGTGGCGCCAGCGGTCCAGTCTCGCTTGTAGCCGGCGTAGTCGTAACCCGGCTGGTCCTTGTCCAGCCAGCCGGCCGTGCCGACCAGCTTGTTGGCGTTGCGGTAGGCGTAATACACCGAGCCGTGGAAGTCGTTGGTGCCGCTCTTGGTGACCGCGTTGATGTTGGCGCCAACGGTATCGGAGGCGACATCGAAGTTCGCCGTGGAGATGTTGTATTCCTCGATGGTGTCGGCCGAGATCGGCGAGCCGATGTAAGGCATGCCGTTGGAGTTCAGGCCGAACGGATCGCCCACGCCGGCGCCGTCCACGGTGATCGAGTTGTAGCGGTTGTTCATGCCCATCGTGGAGATGGCACCTTCGCCGCGGTCGGAGATGCTCACGCGCGGATCGAGGCGGGCGATGTCGGCAATCGAGCGGCCCGGCGAGGGCGCAGCCTGCAGCTCGCGCTGCGAGATGTTGGTGGACATGCCCTTGTTGTCCGGCGAGAAGGTCTGCGCCAACGCACTGGCCGACACGGTGACCGCGCTGAGGTTCTTCACTGCCTTGGCCTGCTCGGCGCCCATGGTCAGGTTGACCGGGGTGTCCTGCGCCAGCTGCAGGTAGACGTTCTTCTGTTCGATCTGGGCCATACCGGCCTTGGACACGGTGACGTCGAACGGACCACCCACGCGCAGGCCCTGCGCAGCGTAGCGGCCATCGGCGCCGGTGGTGGTGATCTTGGTGGTGCCCGACGGCTCATGCACGATCTGCACGGTGGCGCCGGCGACCGGCTGGCCGCTGGCGTCGAGCACGCGGCCGCTGATCGAGGACGAGGTGTCCTGGGCGAGTGCCGGCACGGTGGCCGTGGCAAGCAGGGAGGCAATCGCCAGCGGCAGGACGCCAGCGCGGATTCGGCTGTTCATTGGTGTTTCCCTCAAGTTCGCAACGAAAATTCTTGCGGCTGAAACCGAACAGCACGCCTCCCGGCAGTCCGGGCAGACGAGCGCAAGGTTTCCCCTGTGTTTTGGTCCGGGATACGACGGTGACGGGGCCACCCCGCCTGCCAATCAGTTGTTAAGCGGACTTTAACGGCATTGTATGACAGTTCCGCAACATCTTCACACTCGCCTCATCCGTGCGCCGAGGTAGCGGTCGCGCTTGGCGGGCTTCAGGCGATCCAGCTCCAGCATCACCAAGCCGTCCACGCAACCGGAAAAGCCGGGGTCCTCGCCGAAATCCAGGAACTGCACGCCGTCCGGTTCGACCAGCCCCACGTATTGGCGGTACAGCACCGGCAGGCTCACGCCCAGCGCATCGAGCCGACGATCCAGTCGGTCCAGGCCCGCGTCCGCGGCCAAGCCGTCCAGCGCCGCACGCACGCTCGCGTCGATGTCGGCCGACACTTGGAACGGCTGCCGGGCGGTGGCCAGACCGGACGCGCCGAAGTAGTGGCGGTGTGCCGCCACGATCCATTCGCGCGCCTCGTGCGGCAGCCGCGCCGACAGGCTCACCGGGCCGAACAGGTAGCGCAGCTCGTCGTGCCGCTGCAGGTAGCGGCCGATGCCGCGCCACAACTGGTCCAGCGCGCGCGAACGCCAGTATGCCGGCGCGATGAAGCTGCGACCCAGTTCCAGTCCTTGCGCCAGCCGTGATTCCAGCGCCGGCGAGTACTGGAACAGGCTGGCGCTGTACAGGCCCGGCAGGCCGTGCGCGGCAAGCAGGCGGCCGCCATGCCCCAGCCGGTAGCCGCCCACCAGGCGCCAGGCTTGCGGATCCCACAGCAGCAGGTGCTGGTAGTGCGCGTCGTAGGCGTCGAGGTCGCGCCGTCGCCCGGTGCCCTCGCCCACCTTGCGGAAGGCCAGTTCGCGCAGGCGCCCAAGTTCGCGCTGCAGCGGGCCATCGGCCAGCCCGTCGAGCAGCCAAGCCTGTTTGCCGTCGGGGAAGTCGCACAGCTGCTCGCCCTGGCGCAGCCCGGCCGCCACCAGTTCGGCCGGCTCGGGCAGCGCCAGCGGCGCCTGGCCGCCGAAAACCAGGCCTCGGCGTCGTGCCACGCGATAGACGTGCCGGCGCATCAGCCGCGCGATCCGCGGCGGCGAGCCGTCGCCGCGCCGCGCCAGCTCCTCGCTGTCGACCAGGGCGCCGATGCTCAGGCCGAGGCGCCGGCCGGAGGCCAACGCCTCGCGCGGCAGCATCGCGGTGCCCAACGGCCGCGCCAGCATCGACATGCCGTAGAACGCCGCCGAATTGCGTGCGGCGATGTGCACCGGCAGCACCGGCGCGCGATGGCGCAGCGCGAGGCGCGCGAAGCCGTCCGACCAGCGTCCGTCGCGTACGCCCGCCGGCCCCAGCCGCGACACCTCGCCGGCGGGGAACAGGATCAGCGCCTCGCCGCGATCCAGCGCCCGGCATACCTCGCGCAGGCGCGAGCGTGCGCCGCCGCCGAACACGTCCACCGGCAGCAACAGGCTGCGCAGCTGCGGCATCGCCGCCAGCCAGTCGTTGCCGAGCACGCGCACGTCGCGGCGCACCGCGCCGATCAATTGCAGCAGCGCCAGCGCGTCAGCCATGCCCAGCGGGTGGTTCGCCACCACCAGCAACGGGCCATCGGCCGGGATGTGCTCGCGTTCGCGCGGGTCGAGCCGGCAGCGCAGACCCAGCATGTCCAGCGCGCGCTCGACGAAGTCCAGTCCCTCGGCCGTGCCGAGGCTGCGCAGCGCGGTGTTGAAGTCGTGCTGGCCGGCCAGCCCTTCCAGCGCTTCCGCCAACGGGCGCCGCAGGACGGGGCGCGCAGCCAGCCAGGGCAAGCGTTCGACAAGTGTCCGTTCGATGCTGAGCATGACCGCCTCCACGCCGGGTTTTCCCCATCGTGGCCGGCGATCATGACAAGCCGGTTATCCGGCGCTCGGTGATCAGATATGCAGGTGCAGGTACGCGGCCACGCCGCCCAGGAACATCTGCACGGACAGCGCGATCAGCAGCATGCCCATCACGCGCTCCAGCGCGGTCAGCACGCTCTCGCCCAGCCAGCGGAACAGGTAGGTGGAGCACAACAGGATCACCGCGGTGGCCAACCAGGCGCCGATCAGCGCGATCGCCCAGTCGGCTGTGCGTCCCGGCTGGGTATTGGTGAGCAGCAGCAGCGCAGCCATCGCCGAGGGGCCGGCCACGCCGGGGATCGCCATCGGCACGATGAAAGGCTCGCCGCCCCCGGACTTGCCGAAGATGCCGCCACCGTCCGCCGGCGGGAACACCATGCGGATGCCGATCAGGAACAGCACGATGCCGCCGGCGATGCTGATCGAATCGGACTTCAGCTGCAGCAGGGTCAACAGCCCCTGCCCACCCAGCAGGAAGCCCAGCAGCACGCCCAGCGCGATCAGCAGCTCGCGCACCATCACGCGGCGACGGCGCCTGGGCGGCACGTCCTTGAGCAGGCTGAGGAAGATCGGGATGTTGCCCAGCGGATCCATGATCAGGAACAGCATGATTCCCGCCGCCAGCGTGGTCATCTGCGTTTCCATCAGCGCACCCCTGTTCGACGATGGCAACGCATCATGCCGCATCCCGCAGATCGAGCACGCGGCCGCGCGCCGACGCGGCCTGCGCGCCGAGCAGCCAGACCATGGCATCCGCCGTCGCATCCGGCAGCGGGTGCTGCATGGTGTCCTCGCCGAAGTACGCCTGCCGACGCAGCCTGGTGCGCATCGGCGCGGGCAGCAGCGCGTGCACGCGCAGCGGACTCTCGTCGGTCTCTTCGTGCAGGATCGCGGCGAAACGCTCCAGCGCCGCCTTCGAGGCGCCATAGGCACCCCAGTGCGCACGCGCCAGCCGCTGGGGATCGTCCAGCACGAACACCACGGCGCTGTCCGGCGCCTCTTGCAGCAGCGACTGACAGGCCTGGGTCAGTGCGAACGGCGCATTGACGTTGACGTGCATCGCGCGCAGCCAGTCGTCGGGCTTGTGCATGGCGAGCGGGGTAAGCCCGGCGAAGCTGGCGGCGCAGTGCGCGATGCCGTCGAGCCGGCCGAAATCGTGGCGCAGGCCGTCGGCCAGCGCGGCGTACTCGCGCGGCGTGGCGGTTTCCATGTCCAACGGGTGGATCACCGGCTCGGCCAGGCCTTCGGCCAGCATCGCGTCGTACAGCTGTTCCAGCTGGCGCTTGCGCTTGCCGCTGACCACCACGGTGGCGCCGGCGCGTGTCGCCGCACGCGCCACCGCTCCGCCCAGGCCGCCATAGGCGCCAGTGACCAGCACCACGCGACCGGCCAACGTGTCGCTGACGGGCATCCAGCCCGCGGGAAGGCGCACCGTCGGCAGCGTCATTCCTGCGCCGTCCCGGTCACGTCGCCGGCCATGCGCGCCAGCTCGCCGGAAGCCTGCAGGTCCACCACGATGTCGCAGCCACCGATCAGCTCGCCCTCGATGAACAGCTGCGGGAAGGTCGGCCAGTTCGCGTAATGCGGCAGCGCGGCGCGGATCTCCGGATCGGCCAGCACGTTCACCGCATGGAACGGCGCGCCGGCCTGCTGCAGCGCCTGCGCGGCGCGGCTGGAAAAACCGCACATCGGGAACTCCGGCGTGCCCTTCATGAAGAGCACGATCGGGTGCGCGGCGAGCAGCGACTTGATTCGCTCGTTTACGTCCATGGCTGGATGCTTCATCTTTACAATGCAGGCGAACCGGTATTGTATCAGCCGTTCAACGGCAACCGATGCCGCTGCGCCCTCTTCTCCCAGCCACCTCAAGGAGCCACTCATGGCGATCGAACTCCCCCCGTTGCCCTACGAAAAGAACGCGCTCGAACCGCACATCTCCGCCGAGACGCTGGAGTACCACTACGGCAAGCATCACCAGGCCTACGTGACCAACCTCAACAAGCTGATCGAGGGCACCGAGTTCGCGGACGCAACGCTGGAAGACATCACCCGGAAGTCCTCCGGCGGCGTGTTCAACAACGCCGCGCAGATCTGGAACCACACCTTCTACTGGAACTCGCTGAGCCCCAAGGGCGGCAAGGAGCCCTCCGGCAAGCTGGCCGACGCGATCAGCAAGGCGTTCGGCTCGTTCGAGAAGTTCAAGGAGGAATTCACCAAGTCCGCCGCCGGCAACTTCGGCTCGGGCTGGACCTGGCTGGTGCAGCGCCCGGACGGCGCGCTGGGCATCGTCAACACCTCCAACGCGGCTACGCCGATCACCGGCAGCGACAAGCCGCTGCTCACCGTGGACGTGTGGGAACACGCCTACTACATCGACTACCGCAACGCCCGCCCGAAGTACCTGGAGGCGTTCTGGAACCTGGTCAACTGGGACTTCGCGGCGAAGAACCTCGCCTGATCCCAGTCACCGATGCGACCCAAGGCGGGGCCCTGCTGGCCCCGCCTTTTTCACATCCGGCGCCTGCACAAGCTCGCCGCAGGAACCTGCAATCGCTACAATGCGCCGGTTTGCGCCAACACAATCCGGAGACCCCATGAGCGACCAGCCCCAGTACCGCCGCATCCTGCTCAAGCTCTCCGGCGAGGCGCTGATGGGCGAGGCCGACTACGGCATCGATCCGAAGGTGATCGGCCGGCTGGCCGACGAGATCATCGAGGTGCGCAAGGCCGGCGTGGAAGTCGGCGTGGTGATCGGCGGCGGCAACATCTTCCGCGGCGAGGGACTGGCCGCGTCCGGCATGGACCGCGTCACCGGCGACCACATGGGCATGCTGGCCACCGTGATGAACGCGCTGGCGATGGCCGACGCGATCGAGAAGCGCGGCGGCTACGCCCGCGTGATGAGCGCGATCCAGATCCACGACGTGGCCGAGGACTTCATCCGCCGCCGCGCGATCCGCCACATCGAGAAGGGCCGCATCGCGCTGTTCGCGGCCGGCACCGGCAACCCGTTCTTCACCACCGACTCGGCCGCCGCCCTGCGCGCGGTGGAGATCGGCGCGGACCTGCTGCTGAAGGCCACCAAGGTCGACGGCGTGTACACCGCCGATCCGGCCCGCCACCCGGACGCCACGCGCTACGACCAGCTCACCTACGACGAGGTGATCCAGCGCAACCTCAGGGTGATGGACACCGCCGCGATCGCGCTGTGCCGCGACCACAACACGCCGCTGCGCATCTACGACATGACGGTGCCGGGCAACCTGCTGCGCATCATGCGCGGCGAGCCGGTGGGCACCCTGGTCCACAACTGACCGCCCCTCGGGCATCCCGCCGGCCGCCACGGCCGGCGCTGCTATACTCGCCGGCTGACCAGATCCATCGGGAACCACCCATGATCAACGACATCAAGACCGATGCCCAGACCCGCATGGGCAAGAGCATCGACGCGCTCAAGCACGAGCTCACCCGCCTGCGCACCGGCCGCGCCAGCACCGCGCTGGTGGACGGCATCAAGGTGCCCGCCTACGGCTCGGAGATGCCGCTGAACCAGGTGGCCTCGGTCGCCCTGGGCGACGCGCGCTCCATCATCATCACGCCATTCGACAAGAGCCTGATCGGCCCGGTCGAGAAGGCCATCCTGGCCTCGGACATCGGCATCACGCCCACCACCGCCGGCACCGTGATCCGCCTCAACATGCCGCCGCTCACCGAGGAGCGCCGCCGCGAGCTGGCCAAGCACGTGTCGCACGAGGGCGAGAACGCGAAGATCGCGATCCGCAACGTCCGCCGCGACGCCATCCAGAAGGTGAAGGATCTGCTTAAGGACAAGCAGATCAGCGAGGACGAGGAACGCCGCGCCGACGACGAGATCCAGAAGCTCACCGACCGCTTCGTGAAGGATGTCGACGGTGTGGTGAAGGCCAAGGAAGACGAATTGATGTCCATGTAATGGACGCCGCGGTGGAACCGGGGCGCACGAGCCGGCTCGATGCCTCCGACAGCAAACCCGCACGGCACCACGCGTTCCCCTCTCCCCGCCGGGGAGAGGGCAAAGGGAGAGGGGCCAATCTTGCGACACCCTCGCAGCACAACTCGCTTTGAGCTGCACCATCGCGAGCACCCGCCCCTCATCCGCCCCTACGGGGCACCTTCTCCCCGGCAGGGAGAAGGAAATCACCGCACCCGACCATGACCACTCCGCCCGCCATCCCCCGCCACATCGCCATCGTGATGGACGGCAACGGCCGCTGGGCGAAGGCGCGCCACCGGCCGCGCAGCTTCGGCCACAACGCCGGCCGCAAGGCAGTGCGCGAGGTGGTGGAAGGCTGTCTGCGCGAAGGGGTCGAGGCACTCACCCTGTTCGCCTTCTCCAGCGAGAACTGGAAACGCCCCGAGGAGGAAGTCGGCGCGCTGATGGCGTTGTTCGTGCGCGCGCTGGACAAGGAGACCGACGAGCTGCACGCCCAGGGCGTGCGGCTGCGCTTCGTGGGCGACCTCGCCGCCTTCGACGTGCCGCTGCGCGAACGCATGCAGGCCGCGATGGCGCGTACCGCCGGCAACCGCAAGCTGCAGCTCAACGTGGCGGTGAACTACGGTGGCCGCTGGGAGATCGCCCAGGCCGCGCGCCGGGCCGCGGCCGCGGTGGCACGCGGGGAGTTCGCCGCCGAGGCCATCGACGAATCCATGCTAGACCGCTTCATGTGCCTGGCCGAGCTGCCGCCACTGGACCTGTTCATCCGCACCGGCGGCGAATGCCGGCTGAGCAACTTCCTGTTGTGGCAGGCGGCCTATGCCGAACTGCATTTCACCGATACCCTGTGGCCGGACTTCGACCAGGCCTGCCTGCACCGGGCGATCGAGGACTTCGGCCGGCGCGAACGCCGCTACGGCCGCACCGGCGAACAGATCGCCTCGGACAAGGGATAAGCATGCTGTTCCAGCGCGTCGTCACCGCCTTGCTGCTCGCGCCGCTGGCGATCCTGATCATCCTGCTGCTGCCGACGCCGTGGCTCGCCGTGGTCGGCGCCGCGGTGTTCCTGGGCGCACTGGAGGAATGGGCGCGGCTCGCCGGCGTGCGGCAGGCGTCCCTGCGTGTCGTCGTACTGGTGGTCGCCGCCGTGCTGTTCGTGCTGTTGTGGCTCGCGCACGCCGGCCTGCTGACACCGCTGCTGCTGGTGCTGGGCGTGGCGTGGTGGCTGCTGTCCTGCGTGTGGCTGCGCCATTTCGCCTTTGGCGCGGCGCCGACGCCGGAAAACCGTGCGCTGAAACTCACAGCTGGCGCCTTCGTGATGTTCCCCGCCTGGATTGCGGTGATCGCCCTGCACGGCCGCGAGCCCCATGGCCACTGGTGGATGCTGCTGGCACTGGTCATCGTGTGGGCCGCCGACATCGGCGCGTATTTCAGCGGACGCCGCTTCGGCAAGCGCAAGCTGGCACCGCAGATCAGCCCCGGCAAGACCCGCGCCGGCGCGTACGGCGCGCTGGTCGCCGGCACCTTGGTCTGCCTGGTTGGCGGCTGGTTGCTCGGTGTCCGTGGCGGCGACCTGGCCGGCCTCGCCGTGCTGGCCTTGTTCACGGTGGCCGCCTCGATCGTGGGCGACCTGCTGGAAAGCCTGATGAAGCGCCATGCCCAGGTGAAGGACTCCGGCACCATCTTCCCCGGCCATGGCGGCCTGCTGGACCGGTTGGACAGCGTGTTCGCGGCATTGCCGGTGTTCGCCCTGGGCCTGTGGCTGCTGGGGCTGTGAGATGAGGCGGCGGCGATGAACAGGGTTGCGGTACTCGGCGCCACCGGCTCGATCGGCGCCAGCACGCTGGACGTGATCGCACGGCATCCGCAGCGCTTCCGCGCCAGCGTGCTCAGCGCGCACTGCAACGTGGCGGCGCTCGCCGAACTGTGCGCCGCGTATCGCCCCGAGCTGGCGGTGATCGCCGATCCCGCGCTGGAAGGCGAACTGGCGCGCCGGCTCGCCGCCGTCGGCGTGCGCTGCGAAGTGGCCAGCGGCCACGACGCCTTGACCGCGGCCGCCTCCGGTGACCTGTGCGACACCGTGGTCGCCGCGATCGTGGGCGCCGCGGGACTGGATTCCACGCTCGCCGCCGCACGCGCCGGCAAGCGCCTGCTGCTGGCGAACAAGGAATCCATCGTGCTGGCCGGCCCGCTACTGCTGGAGGCGTTGCGCGAAAGCGGTGGCTCGCTGATTCCGGTCGACTCCGAACACAACGCGATCTTCCAGTGCCTGCCCGGCGGCCGTCCCGACCTGCAGGCCAGCGGCGTGCGCAGGCTGATCCTCACGGCCTCCGGCGGCCCGTTCCGCGGCCGCACACGCGCCGAGCTGGCGGCGGTGACGCCCGAGCAGGCCTGCAAGCACCCGAAGTGGTCGATGGGCCGCAAGATCTCGGTGGACTCCGCCACCCTGATGAACAAGGGCCTGGAGGTGATCGAGGCGCACCACTTGTTCGGTGCGCCGGCCGACGCGATCGAGGTGGCGGTGCATCCGCAGAGCCTGGTGCATTCGCTGGTGGAATACGTGGACGGCTCCGTGCTGGCCCAGCTCGGCAACCCCGACATGCGCACCGCGATCGCCCATGCGCTGGCGTGGCCCGAACGCGTGGAATCGGGCGTGGCGCCACTGGATCTCGCCACCTGCGGCGCACTGGAATTCGAGGCGCCGGATCTGGACACCTTCCCCTGCCTCGCCCTCGCCTTCCAGGCATTGCGCGCGGGCGGCGACGCGCCCGCGATCCTGAACGCCGCAAACGAGGTGGCGGTGGAGGCCTTCCTGGCCGGCGCCCTGCCGTTCCTGGCGATCGCCGAGCTGGTGGAGGGCGTGCTTGCGGAACTGCCGCCGCAAGCCGTGGTCGATGTGGAGTCTCTGGTCGCGCGCGACAGCGAGGCGCGGGCCGCGGCCCGGCGCCTGTTGCGACGGGCTTGCTGATATCCTGTCACCCTTGGTTTCCTTGCGCGGCGCTTGATGACTTCCTTTTTCGGCTCAGTGTTCTGGTTGCTGGTCACGCTGGGCGTGCTGGTGACCTTCCATGAGTTCGGCCACTACTGGGTCGCGCGCCGTTGCGGCGTGAAGGTGCTGCGCTTCTCGGTGGGCTTCGGCAAAGCCGTGTGGAAACGCATCGGCCGCGACGGCTGCGAATACCAGATCGCCGCGATCCCGCTTGGCGGTTACGTGAAGATGCTGGACGCGCGCGAGGGCGTGGTGCCACCGCAGCTGCAAAACCAGGAATTCACCGCCCAGCCGGTGTGGAAGCGCATCTTGATCGTGCTCGCCGGACCGGGCTTCAACCTGATTTTCACCGTGATCGCACTGTGGCTGATGTTCATGCTGGGTCGGCCCGATGCGGCGCCGATCGTCACCGCCAAGCCGCAGAGCATGGCGGCAGCGGCGGGCATCCAGCCGGGCGACCGCATCCTCAGCGTCGACGGTCGCGAGGTGGGTACCTGGAGCGATTCGATGGAAGCGATCGCCAACGCCCTGCTGGACCGCAGCCCGTTGCCGCTGACCGTGCGTGATCCCGACGGTGCGCAGCGGCAGCTGCTGCTGCCGCTGGACAAGCTGCCGCCCGACCAGCCGATCGACCAGTACCTCGCCCCGCTGGGTCTGCAATTGGCGCCGCCGCCTCCGGTGGCCGCCACCGTGCTCGCCGGCAAACCCGCCGCGCTGGCCGGCATGCAGGGCGGTGACCGCATCCTCAGCATCGACGGCAACCCGGTGCCGGATTACGAAGCGGTGGGCAAGCTGGTGCGGCAGAACGCGGCCGTGTCGCCGAAGCTGGCCATCGTGGTCGAGCGCAACGGCAAGACGATTGCACTGCAGGTCATGGCTGCGCACGAGTCGCTGCAGGGTCAGCCGGCGAACTGGGTGATCGGCATTGGCCCGCAGCCGCTGGAAACCGCCACGCTGCGCTATGGCCCGCTGCGCGCGCTCGGCGCCGCACTGGACGGCACCTGGCGCAACACCACGCAGACCTTCGGCATGATCGGCAAGATGCTGGTTGGCGAGGCCTCGCCCAAGAACCTGTCCAGCGTGATCGGCATCGCGCAGACGGCCAACGACATGGCGCACATGGGCCTGGCCTGGTTCCTGCAGTTCCTCGCCATGGTCTCGCTGAGCCTCGCGGTGCTGAACCTGCTGCCGATCCCCGTCTTGGATGGCGGCCACCTGCTGTATTACCTTATCGAGTTGCTCAAGGGCAGCCCGCTCAGCGAACAGGCCATGGCAATCGGTCAGTACATCGGGCTGGTGCTGCTGTTCGGCCTGATGGGTCTGGTGTTCTACAACGACATCCATCGCCTGCTGCTGTCGTGACGCCGATGATCCGTGCCCCCGGTTCGTCGACGCCGCAAACGTTCGTGCCGGCCGCGCTATCGCGCGGTGGCTTGCTGCATCCGGTGCCCCTTGCGGGCACCAGTTCTTTCTCGCGACAGGGTCCCGCCCTGTCGCGTGCCTTGATCGGGCCGGCGGCCTGATCGAAACCATCCACCGGAACCGACGATGAAGCGTATCGCCGCCCTGCTGCTGCTTGCCTCCCTCTCCGCCAAGGCGTTCGCCTTCGATCCGTTCGTGATTTCGGACATCCGCATCGACGGCCTCAGCCGCATCTCGCAGGGCACGGTGTTCAACTACCTGCCGGTCAGCCGAGGCGACCGCATGACCGACGCCATGGCGGCACGGGCGATCCGCGCGCTGTACCAGACCAAGTTCTTCAGCGACGTGGAGATGGAGCGCGACGGCAACATCCTGGTGATCAAGGTGGTGGAGCGACCCTCGATCGCCAAGCTGACCATCCGCGGCAACAAAGACATCAAGACCGACGACCTGAAGAAGGGCCTGAAGTCGATCGGCCTGGCCGAGGGCGAGACCTTCGACCGGCTGGCGCTGGACAACGTGCAGCAGGAGCTGATCCACCAGTACTACAACCGCGGCAAGTACAGCGTCTCGGTGATCCCGCACGTAGTGAAGCTGGAACGCAACCGCGTGGCGATCGACATCGAGATCCGCGAAGGCCAGGTGGCGAAGATCAAGGAGATCAACATCGTCGGCAACCACGCGTTCACCGACAAGCAGATCCGCGACGATTTCGAGCTGGGCACGCCGAACTGGATGTCGTGGTACTCCAAGAACGACCAGTATTCGCAGGAGAAGCTCAAGGGCGACCTGGAGAAGCTGCAGTCCTACTATATGGATCGCGGCTACGCCGACTTCGGCGTCGACTCCACCCAGGTGACGATCGCGCCGGACAAGCAGTCGATGTACATCGACGCCGACGTGAAGGAAGGCGAGATCTACAAGATTTCCGACGTGAAGCTGCTCGGCACCCTGGTGCTGCCGGAGTCCACGCTGCGCCAGCTGGTGTTCGTCAAGCCCGGCGAGGTGTTCAACCGCGGCGCGATCGAGAACAGCACCAAGGCGATCAAGGCGCTGCTGGCCAACATCGGCTACGCCTACGCCAAGGTTACGCCGTACCCCAAGCTGGACAAGGACAAGCGCACCGTCGACCTGACGCTCTACATCGAGCCGGGCCAGCGCGTGTACGTGCGCCGGGTGATCTTCGAGGGCAACACGCGCACCGAGGACGACGTGCTGCGCCGCCAGATGCGCCAGCTCGAGGGTTCCTGGTACTCGCAGGCGGCGATCGACCGCTCGAAGATCCGCCTGCAGCAGCTGGGCTACTTCAAGAAGGTCGACATCGACAAGAAGAAGGTGGCCGGCTCCGACGACCAGGTCGATGTCACCGTGAAGGTCGAGGAGCAGTCCGCCGGCAGCCTGCAGTTCGGCATCGGCTACTCGCAGTACTCGGGCATCATCCTGTCCGCCTCGGTGTCGCAGCGCAACCTGTTCGGCACCGGCGACAGCGTGTCGGTGGGCGGTGAGCGCAGCAGCTACTACACCCGCTTCAACGTCAACTACTACAACCCCGCCCTCACCGACAACGGCGTGGGCATCGGCTACAACGCCACCTACTCCAAGACCGACTTCGGCAACGTCGACAACAGCGAGTTCGCGAACTACTCCACCAGCCAGAAGGCGTTCTCCACCTATCTCGGCCTTCCGATCACCGACTTCCAGAGCATCCGCGCCGGCATCGGGCTCAGCAGCAACAAGATCAACTCGATCCCCGGCTACACGCCGCAGCAGCTGGTCGACTACCAGAACGAAATCGGCAACTACACCATCCACTCGACGATCGGCACACTGGGCTGGAATCTCGACACCCGCAACGGCTACTGGGCGCCCACCCGCGGCGGCGTGCTGTCGCTGAACGGCGAGGTGGCCCTGCCGAGCTCCACCGTGAAGTACTGGAAGCTGACCGGCGAGGCGAACCACTACTGGCCGATCGGCCACGGCTTCGTGCTCTACCTCGACGGCCAGGTCGGCTATGGCAAAACCTATGGCCAGAATGGCATCAGCGATACGCAGTTCGACCAGCTCAAGGCTGCCTACGCCGCCGCGGGAACGCCAGTACCGCAAGACATGCGCAACGACTTCCCGTTCTGGGAGAACTTCTACTCCGGCGGCGTGCGCGACGTGCGCGGCTTCCAGGACAACACACTGGGCCCGCGCATCTGCTCCGGCACCGGCCAGCCCGACGCGAACGGCATCTGTAACGGCAGCTATTACTCCTACGCACAGCCGATCGGCGGCGCGTTCAAGGTGCTGGGCACGGCCGAGCTGTACCTGCCGCTGCCCTTCCTCAAGGACGTCAACACCGCCCGCGTATCCTGGTTCGTCGACGTCGGCAACGCCTACAAGGACTGGCAGAGCTTCGACGCCAAGACCCTGCGCGCCTCCACCGGCCTGTCGCTGCACTGGCAGTCGCCGATGGGCCCGATGATCATCAATTTCGCGATGCCGTTCCGCACCCAGGCCGGCGACGGCCACTACGAGGAACGCATCCAGTTCACCTTCGGTTCCACATTCTGACGCCGACCCACCATCGCGACGCATCGGCGAAAAGCGCGGCCTGCCGCGCTTTTCGCCTTTTGGCGATGGCCGATACAATGGCTGCCCCGTCGCGGAGAACCCCTTGAGCGCACATCCCAGCCATACCCTCGCCGAACTGGCTGAACGCTTCGGCCTGCGCCTGCATGGCGACGGCGGCCGCCGCATCGAAGGCGTCGCCACACTCGCGAATGCCGCCGCTGCGCAGATCAGCTTCCTCTCGAACGGCAAGTACGCCGCACAACTGGCCGCCACCGGCGCCGGCGCGGTGATCCTGCGCGAGGAACACCTGGCCGACTGCCCGGTCGACGCGCTGATCGCCACCGATCCCTACGTGATCTACGCGAAAGTCGCCACGCTGTATGAGCGCCTGCCCGCCGCCGCACCCGGCATCCACCCCAGCGCGGTGGTGGACGCCGGCGCAACGGTCGCCCCCGGCGCCAGCATCGGCCCCTGCTGCGTGGTCGAACGCGGTGCGGTGATTGGGGATGGCGCCGTGCTCGGCCCGCACTGCATCGTGGGCGAGGACTGCACGGTCGGCGCGCAGTCGCGCCTGGTGGCGCGGGTCACTCTGGTGACCCGGGTGACGCTGGGCAAGCGCGTGCTGGTGCATCCCGGCGCGGTGATCGGCTCGGATGGCTTCGGCCTCGCCTTCGAACGCGACCACTGGGTGAAGATCCCCCAGCTCGGCGGCGTGCGCATCGGCGACGACTGCGAGATCGGCGCCAACACCACCATCGACCGCGGCGCACTGGACGACACCGTGCTGGAAGAGGACGTGCGCCTCGACAACCAGATCCAGATCGCCCACAACGTGTACATAGGTGCGCATACCGCCATGGCCGGCTGCGCCGCAGTGGCCGGCAGCGCACGCATCGGCCGCTGGTGCATGATCGGCGGCAACGCCGGCGTGCTGGGTCATCTGGAACTCGCCGACCGGGTTACCATTACCGCCAAGAGCCTGGTCACGCACTCGATACGCGAACCGGGCGAGTATTCCTCGGGCACGCCGCTGCAGGACAACCGCCAGTGGCGCAAGAGCGCCGCCCGCTTCAAGCACCTGGACGATTTCGCGCGTCGCCTCGCGGCGCTGGAGAAGGACAAGAACGATGAGTGACGCCCCCGTGACCCTGCCGGTGAACGTGGAACAGATCCAGCAGCTGCTGCCGCACCGCTATCCGTTCCTGCTGGTCGACCGCGTGATCGAGCTGGTGCCCGACCAGAGCGCCGTGGCGATCAAGAACGTCACCATCAACGAGCCGTTCTTCAACGGCCATTTCCCCGGCCACCCGGTGATGCCGGGCGTGCTGATCGTGGAAGCGATGGCGCAGGCTGCCGGCCTGCTCACCCAGCTCAGCAACCGCATGAAGGGCAACACCGCCAGCCCGCTGTTTTACCTGGTCAAGGTGGACAACGCCCGCTTCAATGCGCCGGTGGTGCCGGGCGACCAGCTGCGCCTGGAGGTGTCGGTGAAGCGCGTGATGCGCGGCATGGGCCTGTTCGCGGCACGCACCCTGGTGGACGGCAAGGAAGTGGCCAGCTGCGAGCTGATGTGCGCGGCGAGGTCTGACAAATGACCCACCCCGCGTCGATTCACCCCACCGCGCAGATCGACCCGTCCGCGAAGATCGGCGCCAACGTCGGCATCGGCGCCTACAGCGTGATCGGCGCCGAGGTGGAAATCGGCGACGGCACGGTGATCGGCCCGCACGTGGTGATCGAGGGACCGACCCGCATCGGCCGCGACAACCGCATCTCCCAGTTCGCCTCGATCGGCAACTCGCCGCAGGACAAGAAGTGGGAAGGCGAGCGCACCGAACTGGTGATCGGCGACCGCAACCTGATCCGCGAGTTCGTCACCATCAACCGCGGCACCGGCGACGGCGGCGGCATCACCCGCATCGGCGACGACAACTGGCTGCTGGCCTACGTGCACATCGCGCACGACTGCCAGGTGGGCAACCACACCGTGTTCTCCAACTACTCGGCGCTGGCCGGGCACGTGGAGATCGGGGACTGGGTGATCATCTCCGGCTATGCCGGGGTGCACCAGTTCTGCAAGGTGGGCGCGCACGCCTTCATCGCGATGGGCTGCCTGGTCGGCTCCGACGTGCCGCCGTTCCTGATGATGGCGAACGAGCAGCACGGCCGCCCGCGCGGCATCAACAGCGAGGGCCTGAAGCGCCGCGGCTTCGAAAGCCCGCGCATCGCCGCGATCAAGCGCGCCTACCGCACCCTGTACATGGCCGGCCTGTCGCTGCCCGAGGCGCGCGAACAGCTCGTCCAGCAGGCGCAGGACAGCGACGACGTGCGCGCGATGCTCGACTTCATCGACCGCAGCGAGAGGGCATTGGCCCGATAGGCGTCGCCGATATGCGCCCCGCATATCGGCAAATCAAACACGCGCTCTGGCTTATGCTCCCGGCATGAACAACGACACGCCAGCCGATTCCGCCCCAACCATCGCCCTCCTCGCCGGTGAAGACTCCGGCGACCAGCTAGGCGCCGACCTGGTCGCGGCGCTGCGCAACCGCTACCCCGACGCCCGCTTCGTGGGCATCGGCGGCAAGCGCATGCAGGCGCAGGGCTTCGAGTCCTGGTTCGATATCCGCGAACTGTCGCTGTTCGGCCTCGCCGAGGTGGTGTCGCACCTGCCGCGCCTGCTCAGGCTGCGCAAGGAACTGGTCGCGCGCCTGCTCGCCGCCAAGCCCGCCGTGGTGGTCGGCATCGACGCGCCGGACTTCAACCTTGGCGTGGAACAGCGGCTCAGGCAGGTCGGCCTGCGTACCGTGCATTACGTCAGCCCTTCGGTATGGGCCTGGCGCGAACACCGCGCCGAAAAGATCGGCCGCTCGGCCGACCGCGTGCTGTGCCTGTTTCCGATGGAGCCGGCGATCTACGCACGGCACGGCGTCGATGCGCGCTTCACCGGCCACCCGCTGGCCGACCGCTTTCCGCTCGTTTCGGACCGCGCCGCCGCCCGCGACGCGCTGCAGCTGCCGCAGGACGCGCCGGTGCTGGCCGTGCTGCCCGGCAGCCGCGGCAGCGAGCTGGCCCGGCTGGGCGGACCCTTCCTCGATGCCGCGCGGCGCGTGGCCGCTGCCCTGCCCGGCCTGCGCGTGGTGATACCCGCCGCCAACCCGCGCGCGCTTGAGCCATTGCGCGCCCTGCTCGACGGGCTTCCGCAGGATGTCGCCACGCCGCTGCTGCTGGACGGGCACGCCCACGAGGCCATGCAGGCCGCCGACGTGGTCTTGCTGGCCTCCGGCACCGCCACGCTGGAGGCGATGCTGGCCAAGCGCCCGATGGTGGTGGGTTACCGCGTCTCGCCGATCAGCTACCGTATCGCGAAACTGCTGCGCATGCTCAAGACCGACGTCTACGCACTGCCGAACATCCTCGCCCGCGCCTGCGGCATGGGCGAACGCGTGGTGCTGGCGCCCGAGCTGATGCAGGACGACTGCACCGCCACGAAACTCGCCGACGCCGTGCTGGCACTGTTCAACGACAGCGAACGCCGTGGCGCTATCGTGGCGGCGTTCGAGCAGCTGCACCGGGCCTTGCAGGCGGGTCTGGATGGCAGCGCGGCGGATGCGGCGGCCGGGGCGATCGACGAGCTGATGGAGCGCGATCGTGTGTGACTTTCCCCCTCTCCCCTCCGGGGAGAGGGGGGGGTGAGGGGACACGCTGGCGACAAGCCTGCATCAAGGCATGCTCCGATGTTGCCCTTCGCACGCTCCAGCCCCTCAGCTCAATCCTCTCCCCGGAGGGGAAAGGAGGCGAACGCGCCGTGCGGGTCCGCCTCATCAACATTTCGGCGAACATGAATACCTCGACTCCGGCCAACCAAGGTTTTTTAAAAGCGGGCGTTGACGAAGCCGGCCGCGGCCCGCTGGCCGGCCCGGTGGTGGTGGCCGCGGTGATCCTCGATCCATCACGCCCTATCGCTGGCCTCGACGATTCGAAGAAACTCAGCGAGAAGCGGCGCGAGGCGCTGTACCCGCGGATCGTCGAACGCGCATTGGCGCACTGCGTGGTCGTGGTCGAGGCGGAGGAAATCGACCGCCTCAACATCTTCCAGGCCACCATGGTCGGCATGAGCCGTGCGGTGACCGGCCTCGCACCCGCCGCGCAGGAGGCGCTGGTGGACGGCAACAGGCTCCCGAAGGATCTGCCCTGCCCCGGCCGCGCCATCGTAGGCGGCGACGCGCTGGAACCGGCGATCAGCGCCGCCTCGATCCTCGCCAAGGTGACCCGCGACCGCCTGATGGTGGCGCTGGATGCCAGCCATCCCGGCTACGGCTTCGCCGTGCACAAGGGCTACCCCACGCCTGCCCACCTGGTCGCGCTGCAACGGCTTGGTCCCTGCGTGCAGCACCGGCGCAGCTTCGCACCGGTACGGCTGTTGCTGGATCAGGCAAGCCTGTTCCCGGACGACGCCGGCTGCTGATCGCCTCCGATGAAATCGGCTGGCATAGGCCATCGGTCTATGCGACTTTCTATGCAACTTTTCCCCGCGTGGGAGCATCATTCACTACAGGAAACCATGTCCGCACGGACGCGTCCGCAGCAGCGGCGACGTCCCGCCAGGCCAGACCCGCCGATCGCTGCCACCGTTGCGCACAGCGCGCATCGCCGATCGCAGGAGTCGTGCCATGATGCTCCCGTCCAACCATCCAGCCGCGCCCCCGGTACCGGCCAGCATGCCCCCGCCGGCGCTGGCCAAGCCCGCCACCGGCGGCGTCGAAAAACGCATCCCGCCGCATGCCGACTACAACCTCCACCCGCTGAAGGTGGACGTCCTCGGCCACTACTTGCCGTCCAGCGAGGAGCAGGAGGAGGAACGCTTCCACGTCCGCTGAGCGACGGCGCTTCCCCGGCCCCTCGCCGCTCGCTACGCTGGCGGCACTTCACAGGGGAAGGAATGACATGCGCCGCATCGCCGCCGTTCTGCTCGGACTGACGTTCTGCCTGGCCGCCCACGCGCAAGTGCAACCGGGCGACATCGCGCCAGACGCCTTGGGCACGACCCAGGACGGCCAGGAGGTGACGGTTTCATCGCTGCACGGCAAGGTCGTGGTGATCAGCTTCTGGGCCACCTGGTGCGGTTACTGCCTGAAGGAAATGCCGGTGCTGGCGAACCTCCAGGCATTGGCGACCCAGCGTGGCCTGCCGCTGCAGGTGGTCGCCATCAACCACCGCGAGGACCGGCGCACCTTCGTGAACACCGTGCGCGCCCTGCGCCCACGCCTGCCCGGCCTGCTGATGACCTGGGACCGCGACGGCGCACTGGGCAGGCCGTATGGCAGCGACAAGGTCATCCCGGTGATGGTGATGCTGCATCGCGACGGCCGCGTGGCCCAGGTGCACGTGGGCTACGGCGAGGACATGCTGGACAGCCTGGTGGCCGAGATCAACGCCCTGCTCGTCGAGCCCGCACCGGCCGTGACGGCCGCCGCGCCGCGCTGACCGTCGCGCCGCGCAAACCGCGCACAAGTCAATCTTGCCGCTGCACACGGTGCCGGGTAGCCTGCAAGGCCTGACCGCGCCAGCCCGCATGACCGCCCGCTATACCCACCTGCACCTGCACAGCGAGTATTCGCTGGTCGATTCGACCATCCGCATCAAGGCGATGGTCGCCGCCTGCGCGCAGGCGGGCATGCCGGCGGTGGCGCTCACCGACGAATGCAACATGTTCGCGCTGGTGAAGTTCTACAAGGCCTGCAGCGCGGCGGGCATCAAACCGATCTGTGGCAGCGACCTGTGGATCGCCGCGCCGGACGATCCGCGCCCATGGCGGCTCACCCTGCTGTGCCAGCACCGCGAGGGCTACCTCAACCTGTCGCGCCTCGTCTCGCGCGCATGGCAGGAAGGCCAACACGGCGGCCGCGCGCTGGTCGAGGCGGGCTGGCTGACGGCCGCCGCGACGGACGGCCTGATCGCCCTGCTCGGACGCGAGAGCGAGGTGGCGCGCGTCGCGCTGGCGCAGGGCCATGACGCCGCACTGGCGAAGCTGCGCCCGCTGGCACGGCTGTTCCCGGATCGCCTGTATCTCGAACTCATCCGCTGCGGCCGCGAGGGCGAGGAAGCCTGGAACTCGGCGGCCCTCGCGCTGGCCGCCGAACTCGAACTGCCCGTCATCGCCAGCAACGACGTGCGCTTCCTCAAGCGCGACGACTTCGAGGCGCACGAAGCGCGCGTGTGCATCCACCAGGGCCGCGTGCTGGCCGATCCCAAGCGCCCGCGCGACTACAGCGACCAGCAGTACCTGAAGTCTCCGGAAGAAATGGCCGAGCTGTTCGCGGACATCCCCGAGGCGCTGGAAAACACCGTCGAGCTGGCGAAGCGCTGCAACCTCGAACTGAAGTTCGGCACTTACTACCTGCCCGACTTCCCGGTGCCCGCGGGCTACGACCTCGACAGCCACATCCGCGAACTGGCGCGGCAGGGCTTGAAGGAACGCCTCGCCGCCGCGCCGCTGGCCGAGGGCTATAGCCTCGCCGACTACGAGGCGCGGCTGGAACGCGAGCTGGACGTCATCATCAAGATGGGCTTCCCCGGCTACTTCCTGATCGTGGCGGACTTCATCAACTGGGGCAAACAGAACGGCATCCCGGTGGGCCCGGGCCGCGGCTCGGGCGCGGGCTCGCTGGTGGCGTGGGTGCTGAAGATCACCGACCTCGACCCGTTGCAGTTCAACCTGCTGTTCGAGCGCTTCCTCAACCCCGAACGCGTGTCGATGCCGGACTTCGACATCGACTTCTGCATGGACCGCCGCGACGAGGTGATCGACTACGTGGCGCGCAAGTACGGCCGCGACCACGTCAGCCAGATCATCACCTACGGCTCGATGGCGGCGAAGGCGGTGCTGCGCGACTCCGGCCGCGTGCTCGGCATGGGCTACGGCGCGGTGGACAAGATCGCCAAGCTGATCCCGCCGCGCCCGCTCGACCTCACGCTGTCCGACGCGCTGGGCCGCACCGAGAAATCGAAGAAGGAGCCCGAGCGCGTCGTCAAGGAATTCTGCGAGCTGTACGAGCAGGACGAGGACGAGGCGCGCCCGCTGATCGACCTCGCGCTGAAGCTGGAAAGCCTCACCCGCAATGTCGGCAAGCACGCCGGCGGCGTGGTGATCGGACAGAAGACGCTCACCGAATACGCGCCGCTGTACTGCGAAGCCGGCGGCGGCGGCGTGGTCACCCAGTACGACAAGGACGACGTGGAAGCGGTCGGCCTGGTGAAGTTCGACTTCCTCGGCCTGCGCACGCTCACCATCATCGACTGGGCAGTGAAGGCGATCAACGCGCGCCGCACGCAAAGCGGCGAAGAGCCGCTGGACATCGCCAAGCTGCCGCTGGACGACGCCACCACCTACGCCGAGATCTTCGCCAAGGCGAAGACCGTCGCGATCTTCCAGTTCGAATCCTCGGGCATGCAGCGCATGCTGAAGGACGCCAGGCCCGACCGCTTCGACGACCTGATCGCGCTGGGTGCGCTGTACCGTCCCGGCCCGATGGACCTGATCCCCACCTTCGTGGCGCGCAAGCACGGCCGCGAGGAAGTGGTCTACCCCGATCCGCGCACCGAGTCTGTCCTGAAAGAGACCTACGGCATCATGGTCTACCAGGAGCAGGTGATGCAGATGGCGCAGATCGTGGGCGGCTACACGCTCGGCGGCGCCGACCTGCTGCGCCGCGCGATGGGCAAGAAGAAAGTCGAGGAGATGGCGAAGGAGCGCGCCAAGTTCCGCGAGGGCGCGGCCAAGGACGGGCTCAGCAGCAGCAAGGCCGACGAAATCTTCGACCTGATGGAGAAGTTCGCCGGCTACGGCTTCAACAAGTCGCACGCCGCCGCGTATGCGCTCGTTTCCTACCAGACCGCCTGGCTGAAGGCGCACTACCCCGCCGAGTTCATGGCCGCGACGATCTCGTCGGACATGGACAACACCGACAAGGCGGTGACCTTCATCGACGAGTCGAAGGCGATCGGCCTCACCGTGCTGCCGCCGGACGTGAATGCCTCGGACTACATGTTCGTGGCCGTGGAACCCGACGAGCCTGTTTTGTCCGGACGCCAAGGCGTCCGGACGATCCGCTACGGCCTGGGTGCGATCAAGGGCGTGGGCCAGGGCGCCTGCGAGTCCATCATCGCGGAGCGCCAGCGCGGCGGCGCGTACAAGGATCTCGCCGACTTCTGCCGCCGCGTCGATCCCACCAAGCTAAACAAGCGAGTGCTGGAGGCGCTGATCCTGTCCGGCGCGCTCGACGCGCTGGCGCCCAACCGCGCCAGCCTGATGCTGCAGCTGCCCGATGCGATCAAGGCCGCCGAACAGCACCTGCGCGACCGCCAGTCCGGCCAGAACGACATGTTCGGCGCCGCGATGGGCGCGGCCGCGCCGGTGGTGCAGATCGAGCTGCCCACCGCGCCCGACTGGCCGCTCGAACAAAAGCTGCAGGGCGAGCGCGACACGCTGGGCCACTATCTTTCAGGCCATCCCGTCGATCCCTGGCGCGAGGAACTGGCCCAGCTCGCCACCTGCCCGCTGGGCGAGATCGTCGACCGTTACCAGCCACCCCGGCCACGCAAGAGCGACGGCGACGACGGCAACCGCTTCCGCCGCGGCCCCGACACGCCGTGGACGGCGGCCGGCATGGTGGTGGCCGTGCGCAAGCGCGGCGACAGCGACGCTTTCGTGCGGCTGGAAGACGGCACCGGCGCGATCGAGGTGAGCTTCTTCGGCGAGCTGTACCAGCAGGTGGCGCCGCTGCTGGTGCGCGACGAAATGCTGATCGTCGAGGGCGGCCTGCGCATCGACGAATTCTCCGGCGGCGGCTTCCAGATCCGTGCCCGCAGCGCCACCACCCTGGCCGACGCCTGCCGTCGTCACGCGCGCCTGCTGCAGGTGAAGTTGAACGGCATCGGCCCCGGTTTCCCCGAACAGCTGCGCCAGACCCTGGCCGGCTTTCGCGGCGGCCGCGCCAACGTCACGCTGCACGGTTACCACAACGCCAATGCCCAGGCCGACCTGGAACTGGGCGAGGACTGGCGGGTGGAGGCCATTCCCGATCTGCTTCGCGCAGTGCGGGCGTTGCCGGGGGTGGCGGCGGCGCGGTTGCGGATGGTGAAAAGCGAGCATTGATGCTTTCGCGCGACATGCAGCACCAGAGCCAGAGCCGTTATTGATCTCACCGA
>DATEKS010000052.1:0-21923 GCA_035277325.1 Rhodanobacter sp. | reverse complement strand
GCCGCGCTGGCCGCGCGGCGAGTTCGGCGCGCACTGCGGCGCCGACCCGGCCGACATCGAGCGCCTGCGCAGCCACGCCCGCACGCACGGCCTGGTGGAAACCGGTTGCGACGCGCACCGGCGCGTGCTGCACCTCAAGGGCTCGGTGGAGGCGCTGCAACGCGCGTTCGGCGTACAGCTGGGGCGCTACCGGATGCCCGGCACGCGCCGCTACGTGATGGGTTGCGAGCACGCCCCGGTCCTGCCGGCCGACATTGCGCCCTCGGTGCTCGCGGTGCTGGGGCTGGATCGCCGCCCGGTGGCGAAGCCGCACTTCCGCAAGGCGCTGTCGACGCCGAACCAGACCTACACGCCACCGCAGGTGGGGCAGCTCTACAACTTCCCCGCCGGCACCGACGGCAGCGGCCAGTGCGTGGCGCTGATCGAGCTCGGCGGAGGTTTCAGCCAGACCGACCTCACCACATACTTCACTTCACTGGGCATCACCACGCCACCCACGGTGACCGCAGTGTCGGTGGCCGGCGGCAAGAACAGCCCCGGCGGCGACGCCGACGCCGAGGTGATGCTGGACATCGAGATGGTGGGCGCGCTGGCGCCGGGGGCGGCGATCGCGGTGTACTTCGCGCCGAACACCGATCAGGGCTTCTACGAGGCGATCTCGCAGGCGGCGCACGACGCCACGCGCAAGCCCTCGATCATTTCGATCAGCTGGGGCGGTCCGGAGGACAGCTGGAGCGCACCCTCGCTCGCCGCGATGCAGAGCGCACTGGAAGATGCTGCCGCGCTGGGCGTCTCGGTGACCGTCGCCGCGGGCGACAGCGGCTCCGGCGACGGTGAAAGCGATGGCCAGCCGCACGTGGACTTCCCCGCCTCCAGCCCGTATTCGCTGGCCTGCGGCGGCACCACGCTGAGTGCCAGCACCAGCGCGATCACCAGCGAGGTAGTGTGGAACGAAACCGCCTCGAACGAGGGCGCCACTGGCGGCGGCGTCAGTGCGGACTACGCGCTGCCGAGCTGGCAGCAGAACAGCAACGTGCCGCCGGCACCCAACGGCTTCGCGGGCCGCGGCGTGCCGGACGTGGCCGGCGATGCCGACCCACTCACCGGCTATCGGGTGCGCGTGGACGGCCAGGACGAGGTGATCGGCGGCACGAGCGCGGTGGCGCCGCTGTGGGCCGCGCTGCTGGCGCGCTGCAACCAGTCGCTGGGCCGCGCCGCGGGCGACGTGCACGCCGCGCTGTACCAGAACGGCGGCACCGCCTTCAACGACATCACTCAGGGCGACAACGGCGCCTACGCCGCTGACACCGGCTGGGATGCCTGCACCGGACTCGGCAGCCCGGACGGCCAGGCACTGCTGGCCGCGCTGGCGGCGCAGAAGCCGCCTGCCGCGGGCGCACCGCCCGCCGGATCGGGCAAGCACCATCACAAGCACAGGCATACCTGAGCGCCTGTCCAGGGTTTCCCCGTAAGTCCGCGCTGTCCTGGCGCGGGCCACGCGGGGCCTGGAGCGCGCCCAGGCCGCCATCCGCGCACCATACGTATGCACACAGTGGACGCGCACCGGCCTGACAAGGCACGCTTACCCTTTGTGCACCGCCACACAGGCTGTTTCCCCGATGCCCCACGGAAAGACTTCCACCCTGCTCGCCGACCTGGGCGGCACCAACGTGCGCTTCGCACTGGCCGGCAACGACACCGGCACGCCGCTCGTCATGGACAGCGTGCGCCGCTACCGGGTCAAGGATTTCGCCTCGCTGGCCGATGCGGCGCGCCAGTATTTCGCCGACACCGGCTGCCACCCCGCGCAGGCGGTGATTGCTGCGGCGGGACGCATCGCCGGCGGCGAGACGGTGAAGGTCACCAACAACCCCTGGGCGATCGTGGCGCACGCGCTACAGGCCGAACTGGGCATGGACGCGGTGCGGCTGGTGAACGATTTCGCCGCGCAGAGCATGGCGGTACCGCTGCTCACCGCCGATGCGTTGTCGCCGGTGGGCGGACTGGCCGCGCCGAAACTGGGCGGGACGCAGCCGCAGACCTTCGTGGTGATGGGCCCGGGCACCGGCCTCGGCGTGGCCGGCCTGCTGTGGCGCGACGAACAATGGATCGTGCTGGAGAGCGAGGGCGGCCATGCCGGCTTCGCCGCGCACACCACCGAGGACGTGGAGATCCTGCATCGGCTCAACGCGCGCTTCGGCCGCGTCTCCAACGAGCGCATGATCTGCGGCAACGGCCTGGTGAACCTGTACCTCGCACTGGCCGACATCGCCGGCCAGCCGGCCGAGGAATACACGCCCGAGGACATCACCGCGCACGCCGAGGACGGCAGCGACCCGCTGTGCGTGCGCACGGTGGAGACGCTGGCCGGCATCTTCGGCAGCGTGGCTGGCGACCTGGTGCTGAGCCTGGGCGGCTGGGACGGTGTCTACCTCACCGGCGGCGTGCTGCCGTTCCTGCTGCCGTGGCTGCACCGTGGCGGTTTCCGCGAGCGCTTCGAGGCCAAGGGCCGCTTCCGCGAGACGATGGAGCGCGTGCCCACGCTGGCGATCGTGCATCCGGAACCCGGCCTGCTCGGCGCGGCGGCGATCGCGCTGCGTGCCGCGGGCCAGCGCCTGAGTTGATCCTTGCGATCGTCCTTGATCGCTAAAATCAAACGGGCGGCCATCCCTGGCCGCACTTTTCACAACCGCCCGCCTACGATCGCGAACTTCCCCGCTCCACTCCCTGCACGGACCCGCCATGCCCCGCCGCGACAGCGCCTTCCTGTTCGACCTCGACGGCACGCTCGTCGACAGCGTCTACCAGCACGTGCTGGCGTGGAAGGAAGCACTGGACAGCGAAGGCATCGACCTGTCGGTGTGGCGCATCCACCGCCGCATCGGCATGAGCGGCGGCCTGTTCACCCGCATGCTGCTGCGCGAGACCGGGCAGGAGATCAGCGAGGAACGCCGCACCCGGCTGTACGACGCCCACGCGGAAGCGTTCAACCGCCAGCATGCGCAAGGCGCGGTGAAACCGCTGCCCGGTGCGCGCGAGCTGCTGGCCTACCTCACCGACGCGGGCATCCCCTGGGCGATCGCCACCAGCGGCCAGCTGCGCACCGCCCGGCACAACCTGGAAGCGCTCGGCGTCGATCCCGCCAAGGTGCCGGTGGTGACCCGCGACCAGGTGCGCCACGCCAAGCCCGATCCCGACCTGTTCCTCGCCGCCGCCGAGCGGCTGGGCGTGGACATCACCCGTGCCATGGTGGTGGGCGACAGCGTGTGGGACATGCTCGCCGCCCAGCGCGCCCGCGCGCTCGGCATCGGCCTGCTCTCCGGCGGCTACGGCGAGGACGAGCTCGCCCGTGCCGGTGCGTTCCGCGTGTACGAGGATCCGGCGGACATGCTCAGGCGCATCGACGAGGTGGCGGCACGCGCCTGAACGCCTGTCCCCTGCCCGCGCGTGCAGGAGAGGAACGGAGGCATGCCGCCGCGCGGCGGCCACGGCAAGGCGGCGCCGGCTACGTGGAGATATTGAACAGGCTCTAATATCCGGGCCATCGCACGCCACCGGGCAGCGGCAGGAGATCCGAAACACCATGCGAGTGCGGCTGGAAGATGTGGCGCGCGCAACAGGCGTCTCGCCGAAAACGGTTTCCCGCGTCCTGAACGAGGAACCGTCAGTCAAGGACGCCACGCGCCAGAAGGTGCTGGCCGCGATGGAATCGATGAACTACCGCCCCAGCCCCGCCGCGCGCGGCCTGGCCGGCAGCCGTTCGTTCCTGGTCGCGATGCTGTACGACAACAACGACAATCCCGCATCGACCTACCTGGCCGAGATCCAGGACGGTGTGCTCGATGCCTGCGAGGCGCACCGCTACAGCATGATGGTCTGCCCGCTGCGCATGCGGGGACAGGATTTCGTCCGTCGCGTCGACGCCCTGGTGGCCGACCACCACATCGACGGCGTGGTGTTGACGCCGCCACTCACCGACAACCGCAAGCTGCTGGCGCGCCTGCAGGAGCACGGCGTGGCGCACGCCTGCATTTCACCCGTGCGCCACAAGGACGTCGTCGGCGTCTTCATGGACGAGCCGAAGGCGGCCAGCGACCTGGTCACCCATCTGGTCGGCCTCGGCCACCGGCGCATCGCGCACGTCGTGGGCATCGCCGACCACGGAGCCAGCCGCTGGCGCCTGGCCGGTTACAAGGCCGCCCTGACCGCCGCCGGCCTTTCCATCGATCCGCACTACATCGCGCAAGGCGGATTCACCTTCGGCTCGGGCGTCGTCGCGGCGCGCCAGCTGTTCACCCTGAAGCACCGACCCACCGCGATTTTCGCGGCGAACGACGACATGGCCGCCGGCGTCATGTGGACGGCCAACGAGATCGGCCTCAAGGTGCCGCGCGACATCTCCGTATGCGGCTTCGACGACACACCGATGGCGACCCAGCTCTGGCCATCGCTGACCACCGTGCGGCAGCCCAGCCGCGAGATGGGCAGACTCGCCGCGCAGCAGTTGCTGGAGCAACTGCGTGGACGGGGCGACGGGCGGCTCGTGCAGATTCCCTACGAACTGCAGCTGCGCGCATCGACGGCCGCCGCGCCGGACTGATTCCGCAGCGCACCGCATTCATCCGCCGGAGCCCCCTGGCTTGCGCCGGCAGGGCTCCCTCCGTTGCCCCACGGCATGGGGCTGCCCGGACGGGCGGTGCCTGTGGGCTTTCCGCGTCAAAATTTGACAGCGCTGTCATTTTTGCTGGACATTACGCCCTCGCAGCAGCCCATGCCGCCGAGGAGCGCGCGAATGATCGTCCGATACCCGCCACTGTCCCGAACCCTGCTCGCCGTGCTGCTGGCCTGCGCGCCCATCAGCATCGCGCTTGGCGATGGCTCCGCGGCCGTGCATCCCGCCCAGTGGCCGCAGGCCCATTGGCCGCTGCCGCCGGATGCCGCGCTGGAACAGCGCGTGCAGGCGCTGATGGCGAAGATGTCGGTGGAGGACAAGGTGGGCCAGCTGATCCAGGCCGACATCTCCAGCATCACGCCGGAGCAGATGCGCAAGTACCACCTCGGCTCCATCCTCGCCGGCGGCAACTCCAAGCCGGGCGGCGGGCGCTTCGCCACCGTGGCGCAATGGAAGGCGCTGGCCGACGCGTTCTACCACGCGGCGATGGACACCTCGGGCGGCCACACGGCGATCCCGCCGCTGCTTGGCATCGACGCCGTGCACGGCGACAACGGCACCATCGGCGCCACGCTGTTCCCGCAGAACTCGGCGCTGGGCAACGCGCATGATCCCGCGCTGGTGCGCGAGATCGGCGCCGCCACGGCGGCCGAGGTGCGCGCCACCGGCTTCAACTGGAGCTTCGCGCCCACGCTGGCGGTGCCGCAGGACGTGCGCTGGGGCCGCGCCTACGAAGGCTATTCGCAGGATCCGCGCGTGGTGGCGTCCTATGCCGGCGCGGCGGTGGAAGGCCTGCAGGGCAAGCCCGGCACGCGCGACTTCCTGGACGACGCGCACGTCGCCGCGAGCGCCAAGCATTACCTCGCCGACGGCGGCACGAAGGACGGCAAGGACCAGGGCGATGCCGAGATCGACGAGCACACGCTGATCGCCGTGCATGCCGCCGGATACCCGCCCGCCATCGATGCCGGCGTGCAGTCCGTCATGGCCTCGTTCTCCAGCTGGAACGGCGTGAAGATGCTGGGCAACCGCGGCCTGCTCACCGACGTGCTGAAGCGGCGCATGGACTTCCAGGGCTTCGTGGTCGGCGACTGGAACGCGCACGGCCAGGTCCCCGGCTGCACGAACGAGGATTGCCCCGCCGCCTACAACAACGGCGCCGACATGCTGATGGCGCCGGACAGCTGGCGCGGCCTGTACGAGCACACGCTGGCCGAGGTGAAATCCGGCACGATCCCGATGGCGCGCGTCGACGACGCGGTGGCGCGCATCCTGCGCGTGAAGTTCCGCATGGACCTGTTCGACGCCGGCGCGCCGTCCACGCAGCCGCTGGCGCGCGAGTCCGGCCGCATCGTCGGCAACGCGGCGCACCGCGCGCTGGCGCGGCGTGCCGTGCGCGAGTCGCTGGTGCTGCTGAAGAACGACGGCAACCTGCTGCCACTGGATCCGCACCGGCGCATCCTTGTCGCCGGCGAAGGCGCCGACAGCATCTCGCAGCAGAGCGGCGGCTGGACGCTGACGTGGCAGGGAACCGGCCTCACCAACGCCGACTTCCCCGGCGCGCAGTCCATCGGCGCCGGCATCGCCGAACAGGCAAAGGCCGCCGGCGGCACGGTGGAGATCGCGCCCGACGGCCACTACACGCACAAGCCCGACGTGGCCGTGGTGGTGTTCGGCGAATCACCCTATGCCGAGTTCCAGGGCGACATCGCCAACCTGCTGTTCCATCCGGGCGACGATCACGACCTCGAACTGATCCGCCACCTGCGCACGCAAGGCATCCCGGTGGTCGCGGTGTACCTGGGTGGCCGGCCGCTGTGGCTGAATCGCGAGATCAACGCGGCCAACGCCTTCGTCGCCGCCTGGCTGCCCGGCAGCGAAGGCGGCGGCGTGGCCGACGTGCTGCTGCGCAAAGCGGATGGAAGCGTCGACCACGACTTCCACGGCAAGCTGGCGTTCGCATGGCCCGGCAGTGCCGTGGCCGGCGGCAAGCTGCAATTCCCGCTGGGCTACGGCCTCACCTACGCCGACCACGTGACCCTGCCGCGGCTGCCGGAGCAATCCGGCGTGAGCGGCGACGACGTGCGGGTGGACGATTACCTGGAGAAGGGCAAGGCCACCCGCGGCTACGCGCTTGCGCTCACCGGTGCGGACGGCAAGGCGGTCGAGCCCGACGCGACGCCGGCCGCCACCGCCGACGGCAGCCTGCGCATGACGGCGCTCGACCACAAGGCACAGGAAGACGCGCGGCGGCTCGACTGGACGGGCGACGCGGCGGCCTTCTCGCTCGTCGCCGCCCGCCCGCTCGACCTCGACCGCCAGACCAACGGCGACGTGATGCTGGTGGCGACCCTGCGCATCGACGCGCGCGGCGCACAGCCGACCTGGATCGGCATGCGCTGCGGCCACGATTGCCGCGGCCGCGTCGCGCTGGGCGGCACGGCCGCACCGGCCAGCTGGCAGCGCGTCGGCATCCCGCTGAAATGCCTACGCGCAGCCGGCGCCAACATGCGCCACATCGTCGATCCCTTCGTGATCGAGGCCGGCAAGGGCACGCGGCTGGCGATCGCGCGCGTGGCGCTGGGCACCAATGCCGATCGCGTGATCAAGTGCGTGAAATAGCGGCGCCATGCGGGAGGCCGTCCGTCCCTCGCATATGAAGGCAGGGAATCAGCTGATGCAAATTGGCCATTTCCCTGTTTCGCATCGCAACATGATTTGCTCGAAGAACGGCGCTAACATCAAATTGACAGCGCTGTCACATCTAAGAAAGACAGCGCTGTCATTCGGGGATGAAGCAACCAACCGCCGCGGTCATGCCGACGGCACACACGTCAGTCAAGAACAAAGCCAGAGGGGATACAAAATGAAGTTGCACCACTCAGCGTTGTACGTCGCCCTGTCGCTCATTCTTGCCCCGGGCCTGGTGCAGGCCGCAGACCAGGGCACGACACCGCAGGATTCGGCGTCCCAGGCCGCGCCGGCCAAGGCGAACAAGCCGGTCAAGCAGCTCGACACGGTGGAGGTCACCGCGACCAAGCGCGAAACCCCGCTGCAGAAAACCCCCGTCGCGGTCAGCGCGATCACCGCGGACACGCTCGACAAGCAGCGCGTGATGACGGTGCAGGACCTGACCCCGCTGGTGCCGGGCCTGCAGGCCACCTCCGAAGGCGACCACGGCGTGGTCACCCTGACCATGCGCGGCATCGGCAATGACAGCGCCAAGACCGAATACGCCGATCCGGAAGTCGCCATCTTCGTCGACGGCGTCTATACGGCGCGCGCCGAGGCCGCGGCCGGCCTGCTGCTGGACATGGACGGCGTGGAAGTGCTGCGCGGCCCGCAGGGCACCCTGTGGGGGCGCAACTCCACCGCCGGCGCGATGAGTTTCCAGACCGCCAAGCCGGACATCGGCGGCGACGCCTCGGGCTATGCCCAGATCGAAGCCGGCAACTACAACCAGTCGGGCGTCCGCGCGGCGGTGAACCTGCCGATCAGCAACACCTTCGCGATGCGCGTCGCGGTGGTGCACGAGCAGCACGACGGCTACGTCGACTACCAGAACCCGGCCACCGAACTGCCCAGCGTGGCGCAGCAGCAGGCGACCTATCTCGCCTCGGGCGGCACCCTCGCCAACTTCCGCGCGATCGACCCGAACCAGTACGAGCAGAACGGCGCCAAGTACAACTCGCAGGACCAGTCCGCCGCCCGCGTGAGCGCGCGCTGGCGGCCCAGCGATTCGTTCACCTGGGATCTCTCCTATGAGTACTTCATCGACCGCGGCACGCCCGACCTCAGCCTGATGCAGACGCCGCGCCCCGGCCAGTCGTTCTGGTCGGCGCTGATCGACACGCCGCCCTATCTGCACCGCAATTCCGGCACGCTGCGCAGCCGCATGGACTGGGACATCGGCAACAGCATGGAGCTGAGCTACGTCGCCGGCGTCAACCACTTCTCCGGCGAGGGCAACTTCGACCAGGATGTCGGCGTGCAGGTGCCCACCAGCTTCACCACGGGCGCGTCCTACCAGGCCGACCGCACCAACTCCTCCAACTACAGCAGCTACAGCCACGAACTCGACCTGAAGTCGCGCGGCCAGCAGACGGTCGACTGGATCGTCGGCGCGTACTACGGCCACGAAGACAACAACATCCGTTTCGACATCCCGATCATGAACGGCACGCAGTACGGTTCGGTGTCGTGGCAGGGCTCGTTCATCCAGCCCAAGGAGCTGGTGAATTCCACCGCCCTGTTCGGCCAGGCCACCTGGAACGTGTCCGACCATTGGCACCTGACCGGCGGCCTGCGCTGGTCGCAGGACGGGAAGCGCAACATCGACGGCCGCGGCTGGGGCTGGGACTACGACGCCAGCGTGCCGCAACTGCCGATCGCGCCGAGCACCATCCCCGGCCCGGCGACCGGCTTCGCGGTGTCCACCTACAACGACGCCAAGTACAGCAAGGGCCAGTGGACATGGCTGGGCCGCATCGACACCGACATCGGCGAACACGGCATGCTGTATGCCAGCGTGTCCACCGGCTACAAGTCCGGCGGTACGCAGGACGCCGGCACGCTGTACAAGCCGGAGACGCTGACCAACTACGAGATCGGCGCCAAGTTCTCCTTCCTCGACGGCCACCTGACCTGGAACAACGCGGCCTACTACGAGAACTTCAAGGACTTCCAGCTCTCAGCACCCATCACCTACCCGAACGGCAACCGCGGCCTGGGCTTCTCGAACGTCGGCGGCAGCACCAAGGTGGCCGGCTTCGAATCGGAACTGGCCTACCAGGGGCAGAACGACCGCGCGAACCTGGTGCTCTCGTACATCCCCAAGAAGACCCTGGGCACGCTGGTGTACGCCGGCAGCAACGACTACCAGGGCCTGCCGGCATGCGCGCCGCAGTCGGGCATCGCCAGCTGCATGGACATCTCCGGCAACGACCTGGCACACGCGCCGACGGTCTCGCTGTCCGCGATCTACGAGCATGACTTCGTGCTGCCCAGCGGCGCCCGCGTCACGCCGCGCTTCAGCGGCCAGTACCAGAGCATGCAGTGGCTCAGCCCGTTCAACCTGGGCAGCGGCGACCAGCAGAAGGCGTACTTCCGCGGCGACCTGTCGCTGCGCTACACCGAGCCGCAGGACCGCTGGTGGATCAGCGTGTATTCGCAGAACGTCAGCGACGTGAAGGTGCGCACCAACGCCGGGCGCTTCCAGATGCCCGACGGCAGCTTCGAGTACGTGTCCGAATACCTGGCTCCGCGCACCTACGGCATCCAGTTCGGCACTTCGTTCTGACGCCACGCATGGGCGGCACCGGGCAACCGGTGCCGCCGACGGTTTGCCATTCTGCGGCAGCGCCCCCTCCTCCACCGCGCGAGCGCCGCCCGACCTCCCCGGGATGGCTGTTTGCCGGGCTCCAGCCGGGGCCCGGCGTTTCTTCTTCAAAGGAGCGGCCATGCAGCGCTTGCGCAAGGTACTCGTGGTGGGCGGCGGCACAGCCGGCTGGTTGACCGCCTGTTACCTGGCCAAAGCGGTGAATGCCGCCGACCCGACCGGCGTGCAGGTGCATCTGGTGGAATCCGACCGTATCGGCCTGATCGGCTTCGGCGAATCCACCTTCCCGTCGATCCGCGGCACCTTGTCGGCGATCGGCCTCGACGAGCGGCGCTTCCTGGTCGAAACCTGCGCCACCTACAAGCAGGGCATCCGCTTCCGCCACTGGGTGCGGCCGCCCGGCACGCCCGGCAAGGAACATTTCTTCCACCCCTTCAGCCTGCCCAGCCAGCGTCCCGGCGGCCCCGAGCTGCTGCCGTACTGGCTGCTGGGCGCGGCGCCCGCCGGCCTGGGCTTCGCCGATGCAGTGACCATGCAGAGCCTGGTGGTCGACCGCTCGCGCGCACCCAAGCGCGCACGCGACCCCGACTACCAGGGGCCGCTGAACCACGCCTACCAGTTCGACGCCGGCCGCTTCGCCATGCTGCTGGCCGAGCATGGCCAGCAGGCGCTGGGCATCCAGCGGCACGTGGCGACCGTGGAGCGCGCCGTGCCAGACGGCAATGGCGGCATTGCCCGGCTGGTCACCGCCGAACTCGGCGAACTGGAGGCCGACCTCTACGTGGACTGCACCGGCATGCGCGCCAGCCTGATCGGCGACGCCCTGTATTCGCCATACCGCAGCTGCAGCGACGTGCTGTTCACCGACCGTGCGGTCGCGATGCAGGCGCCCTACCCGCGCCCCGACGCGCCCATTCCCTCGTTCACCCTGTGCACCGCGCAGGAGTCGGGCTGGGTCTGGGACATCGGCCTGCAGCAGCGGCGCGGCGTCGGCTACGTGTATTCCTCGCGGCACACCGACGCGACGCGCGCCGAGGAAACCTTCCGCCGCTACCTGGGCAGCGCCGCCGATGGCCAGGACGCCACGCACATCCGCTTCGACAACGGCTACCGCCCGGAAGCCTGGCGCGGCAACTGCGTCGCGGTGGGGCTGTCCGGCGGCTTCATGGAGCCGCTGGAGTCCACCGGCATCGCGCTGGTCGAGCTGGCCGCCTACCTGATCACCCACCTGCTTCCCGGCGACCGCGACGACATGGGCCGCGCGGCGCGCCATTTCAACGCGATGATGTCCGCGCGCTACGAGCGCATCGTCGATTTCATCAAGATGCACTACTGCCTGAGCCAGCGGCGCGACGCGGCTTTCTGGATCGACAACGCCGACCCGGCCGGCATCCCGCAGAGCCTGCAGGACAAGCTGGCGCAGTGGCGGCACCGGCCGCCGCACCGGCTCGACTTCGTCGGCGATCTCGAAATGTTCCTGGTGTCCAGCTGGCAGTACATGCTCTACGGCATGGAGTTCGAGACCGACCTCGAACCCCTGCGCAGCACCTATCCGCGCGGCATCGAAGCCAACCGCGAATTCGCCATGATCCGGCAGGCGGCGATGCAGGCCCTCGATGACCTGCCGGACCACCGCGCCCTGGTCGAGCTGCTGTGCGAGGAATACCGCAGGCACCCGCAGGCACATACCACGCGCGCGGCCAGCGCCTGAACCATGCAGCGGGAAAAGGAACTACGGCCTGCCCGCGCAACTGGCCAAGTCAACCGCGGCCGGTCGTGCGAGTCCAGGTCGTTCAAACCAGCTAAGTACGCTGGCACCGGCCTCAACCGGGCGCCAGCAGCGCGTCCAGGTCGTCCTGGTCGAAGCTGAGCTTCTCGCGGCTGCCGCCGCCTTCCAGCACGGCTTCGGCGAGTTCGGCCTTGCGCGCCTTCAGCTCCTCGATGCGCTCCTCCACCGTGCCCGCGGTGATCAGGCGGAACACGAACACCGGCTTGTCCTGGCCGATGCGATGCGCGCGGTCGCTGGCCTGCGCCTCGGCGGCGGGGTTCCACCACGGGTCGTAGTGGATCACGGTGTCGGCGGCGGTGAGATTGAGGCCCACGCCGCCGGCTTTGAGCGAGAGCAGGAACAGCGGCACCTCGCCCTGCTGGAACTGCTGCACCGGCGTGGCGCGGTCGCGCGTTTCGCCGGTGAGGGTGACGTAGGGGATGCGGCGGCGGTCCAGCTCGTGGGCGATCAGCTTGAGCATGCCGGTGAACTGCGAGAACAGCAGCACCTTGCGGCCTTCGTCCAGCAGCGGCGACAGCATGTCCATCAGCAGCTCGAACTTGGCCGAGCCGTGCACGCCGCGCGCGGCCTCCAGTTTCACCAGGCGCGGGTCGCAGCAGACCTGGCGCAGCTTGAGCAGCGCGTCCAGCACCACGATGCCGGAGTGCTGGATGCCGCGCTGGGCGATCACCTCGCGCAGTTCCTCGGCCAGCGACAGGCGCAGGCCTTCGTACAGCTCGCGCTGGCGGCCTTCCAGCACCACGCGGCGGGTGATCTCGGTCTTCGGCGGCAGCTCGGCGGCCACCTGCGCCTTGGTGCGGCGGAGGATGAAGGGCGCGAGCCGGCGGTTGAGGCGGGCCTGGCATTCCTCGTCGCGCTGCCGCTCGATCGGGATGCGGTAGTAGCGCCGGAACGCGTTCTCGTCGCCGAGCAGGCCGGGCACGGCCAGGTCCACCTGCGACCACAGTTCGCCCAGGTGGTTTTCCAGCGGCGTGCCGGTGAGGCAGACGTGGCGGCGCGTGCGCAGGCTGAGCAGGGCGCGGCGGGCCTGGGTCCGCGGGTTCTTCACCTGCTGCGCCTCGTCCAGCACGGTGAGCGCGAACGGCTGCTTGCGCAGCGGCACCACGTCGCGCGGCAGCAGGGCGTAGCTGGTGAGCACGATGTCCTGTGCGCCGAGCTGGGCGAAGGCGTCGGCGCGCTGCGGGCCGTGCAGGGTGAGCACCTTGAGCGCAGGCGCGAAGCGCGCGATCTCGGCCTGCCAGTTCGGGATCAGACTGGTCGGCACCACCACCAGCGCGGGCTGGTTGAGCGCGCCGCGCTCCTTCAGCGCCAACAGGTGGGTGATCAGCTGCAGCGTCTTGCCCAGGCCCATGTCGTCGGCGAGCACGCCGCCCACGCCGGCCTCGGCCAGCGCGTTGAGCCAGCGCAGGCCCTCGCGCTGGTAGGGGCGCAACTCCACCGTGAGCCCCTCGGGAATCGCGTCGCTGGCGCGCTCGGCGGCATCGCGCAGGCGCGCGGTGAAGCCGCGCAGCGCCTCCGGCGCTTCCAGCGCGCCGTCGCCCGGCAGCGCCTCGACCAGTTCCTCCAGCCGCCCCGCCTGCACGCGCGGCAGGTGGAGCTTGGTACGCGGTTTCTCCAGGTATTCGGCGAGCGGTGCCAGCAACCCGCGCAGCACCTTGAGTCGCACCGGCACGCGGCGGCGCTCGTCGACCGGCGCATACCACACCGCATCCTCGGGCTCATTCGGCGCGGGACTGAGGTTCAACTGGTGCTCGGCCAGCGCCTGCGCCACCGCGGGCAGCAGGTTGTGGCGCTTGCCTTCCAGCTCGATGCCGATCTCCAGGTCGAAGGCGTGGTCGTCGGCGTCCTCGGCGGCCTGGCCGTACCAGCGCACCGGGCCTTCCAGCACCTCGAACGGGAAGCTGGGCGCGTACTCCAGCACGAAGCCCTCGGTTTCGAGCTTGGGCCGCAGCGCCAGCCAGCGCGCGGGCGTGTTCACCTCCAGGGCGCCGGCGTGGCCGGTGCCAGGGAACAGCCAGGCGTCGTCGGGCAGGGTGTCAGCCATGTCCCAGGGCAGGCCTTCGGTGTCCACGGCGGGCGTGAGGCCCGTGCGTTCGAGTTGCTCCATGGTGGCGAGCTCCTCGGCGCGACGGCGCGCGATCTCCATCAGCTGGCCGTTGCGCACCCGGCGCACCAGCGGCTCGCCGCCGCGGCCGGGCAGGCGTTCGCCGGCGTAGTCGAAGGAGAGCCGTGCCCAGGCCAGCGGCGGCGTGCCGGCGGCGAGACGGGCATGGCGGGTCAGCGCGTGCAGGGTCAGCACTGGCTTCGGCGCCAGCTCGGCGCGATGCAGTTCGTCGAACACCTGCGGCGGCGGGATGCGCGCGGCCAGCCGGCTGGCGGGCAGCGCCTCGGCGAGGACGCGGCCGTATTCGTGCTTCAGCGGCGGCAGTTCGAGCCAGCCGGTTTCCTCGGACGCGGCTTCCAGATGGCCCAGCGTGGCGTGCTCGGCGTCGAGGTACCACAACGCGTCGATGCGCAGCAGGCGCTGGCTGTGCGGCAATTGGGGCAGCAGGCGCTGGCTGCCGTCCGGCTCCAGCAGCCAGTGCCAGTTGAGCGGGTGTGCCTTGCCGCGCGACAGGCGCAAACCGGCGAGGCCGCCGAGGAAACAGGGCGCGGTGTCCAGCAGTTCGATCAGCAGGCTGTCGCCGACGTGGCCGCCCAGGCGCGCGTAGCTGCGGCCCTTGCGCTGGCTCTGCGGCAGGCCGAGCACGGCGGCGGCGAGGCGCTGTTCGTGCGGCGGCAGCGGCGCCTGCACCAGCAGATGGCTGTCCAGCGGCGTCGGCCGCGCGTAACGGCCATGCTCGGCCACGGCGAGCAGCACCGGCGCCACCTCGAGGTGCGCCCAGGCGGCACCGTCCTCCGGCATCACCTCCAGGAAAAAACCCAACACCACCGCATCGCCGCTGGCAGACGTCCTGGACGCCTGCAGCAGGCGCCGCCACGTCGGCGGCAACTGCTCGTCGCTGCCGCCAGGCGGCTTGGCGAGGGGTTTCCCGTCCGGTTGCTGCATGCGCATGCGCCCCGTGGCGACGACCAAAACGCCGAGCTTAGCAGGCAGATCGTGCAGGAGCGCAGCTTGTGCGCGACAGTTCTTCGCGAAAAACGCTATCGCGCACAGGGTGCGCCCCTACGGCGAAATTCCGCGCGCGGATGGCGTCTCAGGCGTTGCCGAACAGCCCGTGCGGGTATTCGGGTTTCTGCTCGCGCGCCATCAGCATCTTCAGCCCCTCGGCGGGAGTGACTTCGCCGTGCAGCACGGCACGCACGCCGGCGCTGATCGGCAGGTCCAGCGCGTGCTGGTCGGCGAGCCGCGCCACTTCGTCGGCAGCGAGCACGCTTTCCACCACCTGGCCGATCTGGCGCACCGCGTCGTCGATCGCGATGCCCTTGCCCAGCGCCAGGCCCAGCCGGCGATTGCGCGAAAGGTCGCCGGTGCAGGTGAGCACCAGGTCGCCAAGGCCGGACAGGCCGATCAGCGTTTCCGGCCGTGCGCCCAGCGCCACGCCGAGGCGCAGCATCTCGTTCATGCCGCGGGTGATCAGGCCGGCGCGGGCGTTGAGGCCCAGATCCATGCCGTCGGCGATGCCGGTGGCCACCGCCAGCACGTTCTTCATCGCGCCGCCGAGTTCCGCACCCAGCATGTCGCCACCGGTGTAGGCACGCAGGTTCGGCGCGTGCAGCAGGTTGGCGACGCGCTGCGCGCAGGCGGCGTCTTCCGAATGCACGGTGACCGCGCTGGGTAGGCCGGCCGCCACTTCCTTGGCGAACGAGGGGCCGGTGATAACCGCCGCCGGATGGCCCGGCAGGCGCTGCGCCACCAGTTCGTGCAGCAGGCGCCCGGTGCCCGGTTCGAAGCCCTTGGTGGCCCAGGCCAGCGTGGCGCCGGGCGCCAGCAGCGGCGCCACGTCGTCCAGCATCGCGGCGAAGGCGTGGCTGGGCACCACCAGCAGCACCACGGCGGCGCCCTGCACGGCGGTGGCCAGGTCGGGCTCGTAGCCCAGCGCCGCCGGCAGCTCGATGCCCGGCAGGTAGCGCTGGTTGCAGCGCGCCGCGGCCATCGCCGCCAGCGCGTCCGGATCGCGGCCCCACAGCCGCGTCGGCACGCCGTTGCGTGCTGTCAGGGCAGCCAGCGCGGTGCCCCAGGAACCGGCACCGAGTACCGCCAGGGTCGGATGCTGCGTCATGCGGCGGTTAGAGCCTGCTCATGGTCTCCAAGTGCCTCGCGCCGGGAGCTGTTTGCGCGCAGGCCAAGGAAGAACGAAGGAATGGACGTCCGTCCACGACCGAGTGATGACGCAGGCATGTGGGCAAACAGACCCGCCCCGCACGCGGGAAGAGTCCATGGATGGACTCGGCTTTGAGGAGCGAGGAAGGGTTGCCATCGAATGGCCGCCATGCGGCAGCGCGCGGCTTGACCTGACGGCCAGCCAGGCGCTGCACCACGCACTACCACCTGACGGCCATTCAATGGCAACGCGAGGTACTTGGAGACCATGAACAGGCTCTTAGCTGTTGAGCTGGACCGGTGCGTCCCCGCCGCCTGCCGTGCGGCGCATCTGCTCGGCGTACAGGGCGTCGAAGTTGATCGGCTGCAGCAGGAACGGCGGGAAGCCGCCCTCCAGCACCATCGAGGAGATCACCTGGCGCGCGTACGGGAACAGCAGGTTCGGGCAGTAGCTGCCGATCACCCCCGCGCGGTCCTCGTCGCTGAAGCCGGCGATGCCGAACAGGCCGGCCTGCTCCACCTCGGCGAGGTAGGCGGTGCGCTCGCCCAGCGTGCAGGTGAGGGTGACGCTGAGCACCACCTCGTACAGGTCATTGCCCAGATCCATGGCCTTGTGGCCCAGGTTCAGCTGCACCTGCGGCGCAGCCTGGTCGCTCTCGCCCGAGAACTCCTGGAAGATTTGCGGCGCGCCCGGCACTTCGAAGGACACGTCCTTCACGTAGATCTTCTGCAGCACCAGCTGCGGCGGGTTGCCCTGCGCGCTGGCCTGGCCGTTGGTGGCGACTTCTGCCATGGGAATCCCTCTATCGGTCTGGCGTCAAAAGAGGTCGATTGTTTCATACCTGCCGGCACCGTGCACATGCGGCCAGGCCCGGGCTGGCCCAACGGATTGCGCACAAGGCTGTTTCTGAAGGATAATGCGCGGCTCGTCACTGCCGACCCGATCCGCTCGGGGCGTCCGCCACGCGATGCGGGCCTCGCGGCAGTGAGTTGCAACACCCCTCCAGCATCGCGTGGCGCGCAGCGCCGCTGGGCCGATGTCGCCCTGGCCAACGGGCGGTCAACAGAACACCACGGAGCTCATCATGGCCCGCATTTGCCAAGTCACCGGAAAGGGTGTGCAGACCGGCAACAACGTCTCGCACGCCAACAACAAGACCCGCCGCCGCTGGTTGCCGAACCTGCACGAGCGCCGCTTCTGGGTCGCCAGCGAGAACCGCTGGGTCAAGCTGCGCGTTTCCAACCACGCGCTGCGCACGATCGACAAGAAGGGCATCGAGGCCGTGATCGCCGAGCTGCGTGCCCGCGGTGAGAAGGTCTAAGGAGAACAGTCATGGCTAAGGGTGCAAACGACAAGATCCGCCTGATTTCTTCGGCCGGTACCGGCCACTTCTACACCACGCAGAAGAACAAGAAGAACACGCCGGAAAAGTTCGAGTTCAAGAAGTACGATCCGGTCGTGCGCAAGCACGTGATCTACAAGGAAGGCAAGATCAAGTGAGCAACGGCCCAAGCGCCCTGCGCTTGGATCATCGTTGTTCATCCCGGCGCAGGCCGAGATCCAGTGAAGTACTCGAAAACCCGCCGCAAGGCGGGTTTTTTCTTGCCCGCGTACACCCGGCCGGCACAACGGCGTTACTGTTCGGTATCCAGGCGACATTGCCCCACGCCGGAGGAACGCCATCATGAAATGCCGGATCACCCTGCATGTCCTGCTCACCGCCTTGGCGCTGCTCGGAGCGCCCGCGATGGCGGCGGATGCAGCGCCCACAAACGTCACCGTCAGCTACGAACACCCCGAGCAGTTCACCGAGACGCGCAAAGTGCGCGCGCTGGCGCCCCAGCTTGCCGACGACGATTACCTGAAGGTGCTGAAGTCGTACACCGAGAACCGCGCCGGCAAGATGCTGCCGCCGGGCGAGCACCTCGACATCGTGGTGACCGACATCGACCGCGCGGGCAATTTCGAGCCTTGGCGCCGCGGCACGTTGCGCGAGGTGCGCATCATCAAGGACGTCTATCCACCGCGCATCGATCTGCGCTTCCGCCTGCTCGATGCGAACGGCAAGGTGATCCGCGAGGGCACGCGCAAGCTGCGCGATCCGAGCTTCATGTCCGACAGCATCAACACCTCGGGCAGCGACAGCCTGCGCTACGAGAAGGCGCTGATCGAGCGCTGGCTGCGCAAGGGGCCTGATCAGCTCTGACCACCATCCGTGCCGTCGCGCCACAAACGAAGAGGCCCGCCATCAAGGCGGGCCTCTCGTTTCGAACATGCGTCACGGATCAGGCGGCGACCGCGTAGCCCTTGAGCCGGGCCGCGAAGTCCTGCAGCGCGCGGATGCCGCTCTGCTCGGCCTCGACGATCCACTGCTGCAGGCCCTTCAGCGCCTGCTCGGCGCCGCGCTGCTCCATCAGCGCCGCCAGACGGGTGCGGAAATCGCACACGGTCTTCAGGGTCGGGCGCTTGGCCAGCACGGCCTGCAGCTTGCTGCTGCCGTCGCTGTCCAGCCAGCGGCCGCCGTCGGCCAGCGCGCGGCGCATGCGGCGCGGCACTGCCTTGATGTTCTCCCCGGCGTGGGCAGCCTCGTCGCGCAGGGTGGGCACGATCACGTTGCGGTAGTAGTCGGTCATCGCCTGGAAGCGATGGGTGAGCACGGCCTTCAGCGTCTCCGCGTCGGGCAGCGGCACGTTGGGACGCACGTCCAGCGTGGGCGCCACGCGCAGCACCTTGGCCAGGCCCACGGCGCGCAGGCCGCAGATCGCCGCCCAGCCGATGTCGAACTCCCACTTGCGCAGCGCGAACTTCGCCGAGCTGGGGAAGGCGTGATGGTTGTTGTGCAGCTCCTCACCGCCGATCCAGAAGCCCCACGGCAGCAGATTGCGCGAGGTGTCGGCACTCTCGAAATTGCGGTAGCCGGCCCAGTGGCCGATGCCGTTGACGAAGCCGGCGGCCCAGAACGGGATCCAGACCATCTGCACGGCCCAGATCGCCGCGCCGATCACGCCGAACAGCACGAGGTTGATCACCAGCATCAGCGCCGGGCCGGAATACGGATGCGCGCCATAGACGTTGTGCTCCAGCCAGTCGTCGGGCGTGCCGCGGCCGTACTGCTGCATGTCTTCCTTGGAGTGGCAGGCGTCGCGGTACAGCGACACGCCGTCCCAGAACACCTTCTTGATGCCGTAGATCACCGGGCTGTGCGGGTCTTCCTCGGTCTCCACCTTGGCGTGGTGCTTGCGGTGCACCGCCACCCACTCGCGGGTGACCATGCCGGTGCTGAGCCAGCCCCAGAAACGGAAGAAGTGCGCGAGCGCCGGGTGGAAATCCACGCCGCGATGAGTCTGGCTGCGGTGCAGGTACAGCGTCACCGTGAAGATGGTGAGCTGGGTCACCACCAGCAGGTAGACCAGCATGTCCACCCAGCTCGCATGGGCGAGGCCGTTGGACAGGAAATTCAGCACGGTATCGAGCATCGGATCGGGACTCGGAACGGGTTCGTGGTGCAGTCTAGGTGAGGGTTTGCCGTACTCGCCAGCATGTTTGACAGGCGATTCGACCATCGTAGGACGTGGACACTTGCGCTTTCGTTAAGTTGCAGCGCCGGCCCAGTCGCTTCCATGTGATCGCGACCGGTTGTGTGAAGATGGGGTCGCATCGACAATCGCGCAATGACCGCCGTCAAATCCGCCACACCGCCCGTCCTGCAGCTCGATCGCGTCACCCGCCACCGCGCCGGGCGTCCGGCGGTGCGGGAATTGAGCCTGGAGCTGCCCCCGGGCCAGGTGCTGGGGCTGCTGGGCGTCAACGGCGCGGGCAAGTCCACCACGCTGTCGATGATCGCCGGTGCGCTGCGACCGGACAAAGGCGCCATCCGCCTGAACGGCGAGGATTTCCTGGAACGCCCCGAGCTGGCCCGCCGCCTGGTCGGCTGGCTGCCCGAGCGCGCGCCGGTGTGGCCCGAACTCACCGTGGCCGAGCATCTGGACGCCCACGGTCGCCTGCGCGGCCTGGGTGCCACCGCCTTGCGCGCGGCGCGCGCGGCCATCGTCGAACGGCTGGAACTGCAGTCACTCGCGCGGCGACTGGCGGGCACGTTGTCGCAGGGCCAGCGCCAGCGCCTGGGCCTGGCCTGCGCACTGTTGCATCGCCCCGCCCTGCTGGTGCTGGACGAGCCAGCCAACGCGCTCGACCCGGTGCAGGTCACCGCGCTGCGCGCGCTGATCCGCGAACAGGCCGCGGCAGGCGCGGCGGTGATCCTGTCCACCCACGTGCTGGTCGAAGTCACCGCAGCGTGCGATCGGGTGGCGATCCTGCACGAGGGGCGCCTGCACCACGACGGCCCGGTGCGCGCCGACGACCACGCAGCGCTGGAACGCCGCTTCTTCGAGATCGCCATGCAAGGCACCAACCCGGCGGCACGCGCCGCATGAGCTTCATCGCGATGTTCCGTCTCGAGCTGCGCCGCCTGCGCGTGCAGCCGCTGGCCTGGGTGCTGCTGGCGCTGAGCGTGGCCTGGCTGGGCTGGTGCTTCATCCGCCTGCTGGGTGAGTTCCTCGCCGGCGAGATCCAGCGCGCCGCGCAACCGGATGGTCCCGGCTACGTGGACCTGGTGGCCGTGCCGCTGCTGGGCCAACTCGCCCAGCTCGCGTTCCTGGTGGTGCCACTGCTGGCGATGTCCACGCTGGCGGGCGAGCGCCGCCACGGCACGCTGCCGCTGCTGTTCGCCGCCGGCGTGCCCGCTTCGCGCATCGTGCTGGGCAAGTACGCCGTGCTGCTGCTGTGGCTGCTGGTGTGGCTGGCGCTGACCCTGGCGATGCCGCTTTCGCTGGCGCACGCCACCACACCGGACTGGGGCAAGCTGGCCGCCGCCACGCTGGGCATCGCCCTGATGCTGGCCGCGCTCGCCGCACTGACCGTCGCGGCGTCCGCCTTCACCGCGCACCCGGCGATCGCCGCCGTGGTGGCGCTGCTGCTGGGCCTGGCACTGTGGACGGTGAACCTCGGCGCGCAGATGGCCGGCCTCAACGATGGCGCCATCAACTGGCTGGCGATGAGCACGCATGAGCAGAACCTGCTGCGCGGCCTGGTCTCCACCGCCGACATCCTGTGGTTCGTGCTGCTGATCGCAGTCTGCCTTGCGCTCGCCACGCGCCGCCTCGCGGCCGACAAGGAGCGCGGCTGACATGAGATTTTCCAGACGTCTGGACGGCTGGCTGTTCGCCCTGCTGCTGCTGGCCGGCGCGGGCGCGCTCGGATTTCTCGGCACGCGCTACGCGCACGTGGCCGACTGGACCGCGAACGGCCGCGTCAGCCTGTCGCCGCAGAGCCGCGCCGTGCTGGCGAAGCTGTACGGGCCAGTAGAGATCGTCAGCTACGCGAGCCCGCAGGGCGACCTGCGCACCGAGATCGGCGGCTTCCTGCAACGCTACCGGCAGGTGAAGCCCGACCTGGCGCTGCGCTTCGTGGACCCGCAGCAGGATCCGGCGAAGATGCGCGAGCTGGGCATCGCCGTGGACGGCGAGATGATCCTGCACTACCACGACCACGAGCAGCGGCTCACCGAACTCTCCGAGCGCAGCGTGACGAATGCGCTGGAGCGGCTGATTCGCGGCAACGACCGCATCGTCGCCTTCGTCACCGGCGACGGCGAACGCCTGCCCGGCGGCCAGGGCAGCGCCGACATGGGCACGCTGATGGGCCAGCTCGCGCAGAGCGGCCTGCGCGCGGTGCCGCTGAGCTTCACGCAGGCCGCCGCCGTGCCCCAGGGCACCGACCTGGTGGTGCTGGCCAGCCCCACCGTGGCGCTGCCCGCTGGCGCGGCGCAGGCGCTGGTCGCCTACGTGCAGGGCGGCGGCA
>DATEKS010000051.1:0-14242 GCA_035277325.1 Rhodanobacter sp. | reverse complement strand
GCGGCCAGGCGGTCGAGGCCGCCGGCCTGCGTCCAGGCCAGCGTCACGTTGTCCAGCTTGCCGTGCGGGCGCCCCGCGCCCAGCCACGCCGCCGACGCGGGCGGCAGCTTGGGCAGCAGGCCCAGCCACGGCAGCAGCGGCGCCAGCTGCAGGTCGCGCGCCGCCGCCTGCAGGGCGAACTGCGGCGTGCCGGGATGATGCAGCCAGACCGCGAGCGCGCCCTGGTCGTCGCCGGCCCAGCGCAGCTCGTAGCCGTCAGCAGTGCGGCTGAGTTCGGCCTCGCCGCGCAGCGCGGGCACCTCGACCCGGCCGTTCGCACCGGCGATACGCAGGCCGTCGAGGTCGAGGCGGGTGAAATTGCGCACCACCTTGCCCTGCTGCCAGTCCAGCCACGCGGCCACGTCGCCGTGGCCGCCCTGCACGTCGTAGCCGCCCAGGTCCACGCCGGCCAGCAGGGCGCCCAGGTCGAGCTTCTGCCCGGACAGCCACAGCCGCCCGCTGCTACCGTCGTCGCGGAACCGTCCGGCGCCGCGCAGCACGCCCGGCGCGCCTTCACGTCGCAGCAGCGCACCCACGCGGATGTGGCTACCCTGCCGGCTCAGCCGCAGCTGGTCGGCGATCAGGCTGTAATGCTTGCCGTTGGCCTCGTCGGCGATGTTCAGCCGCAGATTGTCCAACCACAGCGCCACCGACAGCCGGCTGAAGCCGGGGCGCTGTTCGGCGCCGTTGCCGGTGCCGAGGCCGTTGACGTGCCAGCGGCCGTCCCGGTCGCGGCTGAGGTCGAGCTGCAGGCCGCGCGTGCGCAGGTTCACCAGGTGCCGCGTGGGCAGCCAGCCGCCGAAGTCCAGCCGCAGCTCGGACTCGGGGATCTCGATCGGCGTGCCCGCGCCGCCCGGCGGCACGCCCACGGTGAGGTCGTGCAACACGAACAGCGGGCCGGAACCGGTCCAGTGGCCTTCCAGCGAGGCGAAGCTCACCGGGCGCTGCAGTTTCGCGGAGAGCTCGCGCGCCACCCATTCCGGGTGCCGCGCAAGCAGCGGCAGCAGCAGCTGCGCCAGCGCCATCAGCACCGCCAGCGCGATCACGCCAACGCCGGCGACCCAGCCCAGCGCGCGCGCACCGAGGTGCAGCCGTCGCTGCCACATCGCGTTCATCGAAGGGAAGCCGGTGCCGATTTACAGCAGAACCACATCAAACTGTTCCTGCGAATAATGTTCCTCGGCCTGGAAGCGTATGCTCTTGGAGATGAACTCCTCCAGTTCGGCCACCGCGACGGACTCCTCTTCGAGGATCCTGCCGACCACGGCGGGACTCGCCATCACCAGCAGCTTCTCGGCATTGAACTGGCGCACCGCGCGGGTGATCTCGCGGAAGATCTCGTAGGTCACCGTCTCGGCGGTCTTCAGCGTGCCGCGCCCGCCGCAGGCGGGGCAGGGTTCGCACAGCTGGCGCTCCAGGCTCTCGGTGGTGCGCTTGCGGGTCATCTCGACCAGGCCCAGCGAGGACATCGGGTACACCGTGGTCTTGGCGTGGTCGCGCGCCAGCCCCTTGGCCAGCATGCGCAGCACCTGGCGCTTGTGCTCCTCGTCGACCATGTCGATGAAGTCGATGATGATGATGCCGCCGAGGTTGCGCAGCCGGAGCTGGCGCGCCGCCGCCTGCGCCGCCTCCAGGTTGGTGCGGTAGACGGTTTCCTCCAGGTTGCGCGTGCCGAGGTAGGCGCCGGTGTTGACGTCGATCGTGGTCATCGCCTCGGTCTGGTCCACCACCAGGTAGCCGCCCGACTTCAGCGGCACCTCCTTGCGCAGCGCGTGCTGGATCTCGTCCTCCACGCTGTACAGGTCGAAGATCGGCCGCTCGCCGTCGTAGTGCTCCACCCGGTCGTCCAGGCTGGGCATGAACTTGTGCACGAACTTCACCACCTTCTCGAAGGTCTCGCGCGAATCCACGCGCACCTTCTCGATGTCGTCGGTGAGCATGTCGCGCAGGCTGCGCAGCGGCAGCGAGAGTTCCTCGTACACGCGCTCGCCTACCCTGGCCCTGGCGATATTTTCCTGCACCACGCGCCACACCTTGCCGAGGTAGGTGACGTCGAAGGCCAGCGACTCGGCGCTCTGCCCTTCCGCGTTGGTGCGCACGATGTAGCCCAGCGGGTTCTCGCCCACCAGGCTGCCCATCACCTCGCGCAGGCGCGTACGCTCGGTTTCGTCCTCGATGCGCGCGGAGATGCCCAGGGTGTGCGCATGCGGCAGCAGCACCAGGTAGCGCGAGGGGATCGACAGGTGCGCCGACAGCCGCGCACCCTTGCTGCCGATCGGATCCTTCACCACCTGCACCACGACTTCCTGGCCTTCGTGCACCAGTTCGCTGATCGATGGCGTGTGGCCGTTGCCGTGGCTATTGGCCGGTTCGGCGCCCTCGGCGGCGGGCGGCCGCACGATGTCCGAGGCATGCAGGAAGGCCGCACGGTCCAGCCCGATCTCCACGAACGCGGCCTGCATGCCCGGCATCACCCGCTGCACCCGGCCCTTGTAGATGTTGCCCACGTAGCCGCGCTTCGACGCGCGCTCGACATGCACTTCCTGCAGCATGCCGTTCTCGACCACGCCCACCCGCGTCTCGCGCGGGGTCACGTTGATCAGGATCTCTTCACTCACTGCGTAACTCCCCGAATAGAAAGCCTTTATAGCGGTTGCCTGGCACGACTGTCGATGCGCGGCGCACGGTGCAAGAAACCGAATGTTTTGCTAAGCCCGAACGGCCACAATGGAGCCCCTGCCCCGGTTTGGACAATGGAGCCGGCATGAAATTGCTGCTGGTGGAGGATTCGGAACGCTTGCGCCAGACCCTGCGCCACGGCCTCGTGGGCGCAGGCTTCACGGTGGACGCGGCCGGCGACGGCGTGGAGGCCTGCGGCTTCCTCGCCGGCTACGACTACGACCTGGTGGTGCTGGACCTGATGCTGCCGCGGCTGGACGGCATCGGCGTGCTGCGCGGCCTGCCTGCGAGCGGGCGCCGGCCGCGCGTGCTGGTACTGTCCGCCCGCGACCAGGTGCCCGACCGCATCGAGGCGCTGAACGCCGGCGCCGACGACTACCTGGTCAAGCCCTTCGCCTTCGACGAGCTGGTGGCCCGCCTGCACGCGCTGGCGCGGCGCCCGCAACAGGCCCAGCCTACCGTGCTCAGCCACGGCGCGCTGTCCTGGGACCCGCGCTCGCACAGCGTGAGCATCAACGGCGAACCGCTGGCGCTGACCCCGCGCGAGTTCGCGGTGCTGGGCCTGCTGCTGCGCCACCGCGGCCGCGCGTTCAGCCGCCAGGAAATCCTAGAACGCACCGCGGGCAGCGACAGCGAGGCCTCCGACCGCAGCGTCGAGGTGCTGGTGTTCGGCCTGCGCCGCAAGCTGGATGCCGCCGGCCAGCCCGGCCTGATCGAGACCCGCCGCGGCGCCGGCTACCTGATCCCGTGAAGCCGGCCTCGCTCTCCGCCCGTGTCACCGTGCTGCTGGCAGTCGTCTGCCTGCTGGTGCTGGGCGGCGGCGCGAAGCTGATGGACTGGCGCATCGACCACGAGATGGCCAGCCGCTTCCGCCAAGACCTGCTCGGCCAAGCCCGTGCACTGGGCAACATGGTTGCGCTGGAACAGGACGCGTCTACAGGCCGCCTCGCTCCCCGCCTGCCGGGCGGAGACGGCGACAGCTGGTACGAACTGCGCTGCGACGGCGCCGCGCCCCAGCGGAGCGACCCGCCGCCACCCGCCGTGCCGGCGGGCTGGCCCGAGGACGTGGGCCCGAAGCCGCGTTTTGCCCGGCTCGGCCACCATGAACACCATCTGGACTCGGTGCGGCTGAGCTTCCCCCGCCCTTCCGGCGAGGACGACGATGCCCGCGCTACCGGCGCGGGCGCACCCGCCACCTGCCGCCTGCTGTTCGTGCAGGACCGCCACTCGCTCGACCAATTGCTGCTGGCGATCGACTGGGTGCTCGCACTGGGCCCGCTGCTGGCCGCCGCCATCGCGCTGATCGCGGTGCCGCTGGTGGTGCGGCGCGGCCTGCGTCCGATCGGCGCCCTGGTGGATCGCATGCGCGGCATCGGCCCCAACGCACCCGGCCAGCGGCTGGCCGCGATCGGCCTCAGGGAACTCGATCCGCTGGTGGCGCGTTTCAATGACGTGCTCGGCCGCATGGACGATGGCCTCGCGCGCGAACGCCAGTTCGCCAGCGGCCTCGCCCACGAGACGCGCACCCGGCTCGCCGAGCTGCGCGCGCTGGCCGAGGTGGAATCGCGCTACCCCAGCGGCCGCAGCACGCCCGAGCTGCTCGCCGAGATCGGCAGCATCGGCGCCGAGCTGGAAGCCACCGTCACCGCCCTGCTGCTGCTCACCCGGCTGCAATCCGGGCTCGAGCAACCGCAATGGCAGACACTGGCGCTGGCGCCGTGGCTGGAACGCCAGCTGCAGCGCCAGCACGCCACAGCCACGGCGCGCGGCATCACGCTGGCGAGCGAGGGCACTCCACCGGAAGACCTGCACACCGATCCCGCGCTGCTGGAAGTGATCGTGGGCAACCTGCTGGGCAACGCCTGCGCCTATGCGCCCGCAGGCGACACCGTGCATCTGCGCGTCGATGCGCATGGCCTCGCCATCGACAATGCCGCGCCCGGTCTGAGCGATGCGGACCTCGCCAGCTTCGGCCAGCGTTTCTGGCGCAAGCAGCTGCCGCACGCCGGCCATGCCGGCCTGGGCCTGGCGCTTACCACCGCCGCCGCGCAGGCGCTGGGCCTGGCGCTGGACTTCCGGCTCGATCCGCAGCAGCGTCTGCATGCCACGCTGGACTGGCGCTCGGCCACTACCCTGGACACCACGTCACCATGAGCGACACTCCCACACCCGTCCTGCTCGCCTGGAGCGGCGGCAAGGACTGCCTGATGGCCTTGCAGCGCCTGCGCGCCGATCCGCACTGGCAGGTGGTGGGCCTGCTCACCACGATCAACCGCAGCTACGAGCGCATCGCCATGCACGGCGTGCGGCAGGACGTGCTGAAGGCCCAGGTGAACGCGCTCGGCCTGCCCCTGGTCGAGGTGCTGCTGGACTGGCCCGGCAGCAATGAGGCCTACGAGGCGGCGCACGCGCAGGCGCTGGCCGAGGCGCGGATGCGCTGGCCCGGCATCCGCCACTGCGCCTTCGGCGATCTGTTCCTGGAAGACGTGCGCGACTACCGCGTGCGCCAGCTTGGCCGCAACAACTGGCGCGCGGTGTTTCCGCTGTGGGGCGAGGACACCGCAGCGCTGTCGCGCCGCTTCGTGGCCGAGGGCCATCGCGCCGTGCTGTGCTGCGTGGACACGCAGCAGCTCGATGCGGACTACTGCGGCCGCGCCTACGACGCGGCCCTGCTCGACGCGCTGCCGGCCGGCGTCGACCCCTGCGGCGAGCGCGGCGAGTTCCACACACTGAGCTTCGGCGGCCCGCTGTTCAGGCAGGCGGTCAAACTCAGGCGCGGCGAATCCGTGCTGCGCGACGGCCGTTTCCAGTTCACCGATTTCCTGCTGGACGATGGCGCGCAAGGCTGATCGCCACGTTCTGCCCGACGTGCTGCAGCCGGGTCTCGCCCTGGTGTTCTGCGGCACCGCGGCGGGCAAGCGCTCCGCCGCCGAGCGCGCCTACTACGCGCATCCCGGCAACCTGTTCTGGCATGCGCTGTTCGAGGCCGGCCTCACGCCGCGCCTGCTCGCGCCGGCCGAGTTTCCGCTGCTGCCGCAGTTCGGCATCGGTCTCACCGACCTCGCCAAGCGCCACAGCGGCAACGACGACGAACTGCCGCGCGATGCATTCGACGCGCCTGCGTTGCGTGCAAAGATCGAACACTACGCGCCGCGCCTGCTCGCCTTCACCAGCAAGAATGCGGCGCGTGCCGCGCTGGGGCGTGCCGTCGTGTACGGGCTGCAGGACGAATGCATCGGCGCGACGCGGGTGTTCGTGCTGCCCTCGCCTTCCGGGCAGGCGCGGGGACATTGGGATATCGGGCCCTGGTGCGCACTGACTCGACTGTTCCGTTCGCAAGGCGATCCCCGCGCGCGCGCTTGAAGACCGCTGCGGCATGCCCATGTCGAGGCAGCCGGACCTGCCACCCCAGTGCAGGTTCCAGCTTCCTGCACGAGTGACGGATCCCCACGCAAGACTCCACCACAAGGAACGAAGATGAGGACGACATCTGTGTTCGCGCGAACCACCATGACAGCCGCCCTGCTGTTCGGCACGGCCCTGATGGCCGCCCCCGCACTGGCGGCGGCGCCGATGGCGCACACCACCGCCCCAGGCTACTACCGGATGATGCTCGGCGATTTCGAGGTCACCGCACTGTCCGACGGCACCAGCCCGATGCCGGTACTGCAGCTGCTCACCGGCATCACCCCTGCGCAGACGGAGCAGGCGCTGAAGGCGGACTTCCAGTCGCCTCCCTACGAGATGAATTTCAACGCCTTCATCATCAACACCGGCACCAAGCTGGTGCTGTTCGATACCGGCGCGGGTCGCCTGCTCGGCAAGGACCTCGGGGAGTTGCCGGCACGCATCAAGGCCAGCGGCTACCGGCCGGAGCAGGTGGACGATATCTACATCACCCATATGCATCCAGACCACATCGGCGGCCTGTCCGAGCAAGGCCGGGGCGTGTTCCCGAACGCCGTGGTGCACGCCAACCGGCACGACGCCGACTTCTGGCTGAGCAAAGCACAGCGCGACAAGGCCCCCGCTGCTCAGAAGGAATTCTTCGACGACGCGATGGCCGCGCTGAAGCCATATATCCAGGCCGGCCGCTTCAAGACGTTCAGCGACGACGCGCAACTGGCGCCCGGCATCCGCGCGGTGCCGCTGGCCGGCCACACACCCGGCCATACCGCCTACATGGTCGAGAGCAAGGGCCAGAAGATGCTGGTGTGGGGCGACGTGATCCATGTCCCGGCCGTGCAGTTCGCGCAGCCCCAGGTCGCGATCCACTTCGACATCGACAGCCCCGAAGCCGTGGCCGCACGCGAACGCATCCTTGCCGAAGCTGCACACAACGGCTATCTGATTGCAGGCGCGCACCTGTCGTTCCCAGGCCTTGGCCATCTCCGCAAGGAGGGGACCGGCTATCGCTGGATACCGGTGAGTTACACCGAACGACACTGAATCCCGGCACGTTCTGGAACCGCCATGCCATCGGCGCCGACAGTCGTAGCGCCGATGGCTAGCGTGTTCTTGCCGCAGACCCGATGCCTGCGACATTACCGTCCGGCAGCGGGTAAACACCGGGCATGCCACGCCTCACCGCAATGATCTCGAGGACGGCCGGATGCGCGCCACACGATTTCCGTGCGGCTATTTCTTCTGCTGCGGGTCGTCCGCGGGATTGACGTAGGTGAGCTGGAACGGCCCCATCAGGCTCACCTGCACCACGGCCCCGGTCTTGGTCCAGGCGTAGTGGTGCATCTGCGCGGGTGCGACGGCATAGCCGCCCGGCTTGAGCGTCTTCGACTTCGCGGGGTCGAGCTTGTCGCCCATGCCGATGGCGAAGTTGCCGGAGATCACCGTGACATGTTCGTCGGTCGGATGCCAGTGCGGCGGTATGCGATAGCCGGCCGGCATCTTCAGGCGCAGGACCACCATGCCGGTGCTGGCGGGATCGCCGGCGAGCACGGCCAGTTGGGCGCCGGCGGGCAGCACCGGCGGCGCCGCACCCCACTTGATGTCCTCGGGCTGCAGTGGCCCTGACATGTCCGCCGCGCGCAGCGCCACGGGTCCTGCCAGGACCAGCAGCACGAACAGGGGCGCGACCGCCACGCCACGGCTTTTCATCTTGGCAACGCAAGACCGGAACGCAGCGGAAAGTCTGCTGCTCCGTTCCGGATGGCGGGCTTCCTTCCCTCGCACAGGCGTGCCCGGGCGCAGGCTGGTTCTGGCATGGACGATCGGCATGGCGGCTCTCCTCCGGCTCCGGTTTGCGGCAGGCACCGATGGGCGCATCGCCCACCTCGGCCTTCACCTGCTGGCCGGCGCTAGTAGTACGCTGGGCCACCTGCGGTGTCCTGTCCGCGCGTCGGCGGTTTCTGTCCGAGCGTCCGGCTGGCCGATACTTGGCCATGGCACCGCGCAGCGGGACAGTCGCGGCCACGGGGTCGCCATCGGAGGACGCCTCCATGACCATGCAAGACATCGCGACCGCGATGCAGCGCGCGGAACGGGCCCTGCGGCACCACCCCGGGATGGGTCTGCACGAAGATGCGCCGGCCGTGGCGCGTTGGGATGGCGGCACCCGCGTCGTATCCAGCCACGCGAACGGCACCCGGATGTCGACGGACATGCCCGCCGAGCTCGGCGGCAGCGGTGACCACGTCACGCCAGGCTGGCTGTTCCGTGCCGGGGTCGCCTCATGCCTGGCCACGCGCATCGCGATGGGCGCCGCCGCGGCAGGCATCGAGCTGACCGCGCTGGAGGTGCGGGCCGGCAGCCGCTCGGACCTGCGCGGCCTGCTCGACCTGCCCGATGCGGAAGGCACACCGGTGTTCGCCGGGCCGTGCGACGTGCAGCTGCACGTGCGCATCGCCGCGCGCGGGGTTGCAGCGGAGCGCCTGCGCGCGCTGGTCGAGGACAGCCACCGCTGCTCGCCGATACCCAATGCGCTGGAGCACGCCGTGCCGGTGGAACTGCACATCGACACCGACAGCCACTGACGCGCCGCGGACCATGGACGCCTTGTCGGAAATCCTGCGCGTCGTGCACCTGACCGGTGCCATCTTCATCCACGCCAGGTTCACCGCGCCGTGGTGCTACCAGTCCCCCTGCGCGGATTCGGTGGCGTCACTGCTGGAACCCGGCGCCGAACGCGTGGTGATCTTCCACCTGGTCGCCGAGGGCGAATGCGTCGTCGAACTGGACACCCAGCCGCCGATGCGCCTGGACGCGGGCGACGTCATCGTGTTCCCGCATGGCGATGCTCACCGGATGGGTTCCGAACCCGGCCTGGTGCCTGCATCGGGCGCGCGGCTGGATGCCGTGCTGCTGCGGCGGCCGCGGCAGCTGAACTACGGCGGCGGTGGCGCGGCGACGCGCATCGTCTGCGGCTATCTCGCCTGCGACGCCCGCCTCGCCCGCATGCTGCTGGCAGGGCTGCCGCCGCTGTTGCGGGTCAACGTGCGCGGATCGAATGCCGGCACCTGGCTGGAAACCTCGGTGCGTTACGCACTGGCCGAGGCACGCTCGCCCCGCCCCGGTGGAGCCGGCGTGCTGGCCAAGCTCGCCGAGCTGTTGTTCATCGAGGTGTTGCGCCTGTACATGAGCGAACAGAGCGCCGGCCGCACCGGCTGGCTGGCCGGCGCAAGCGACCGCATCGTCGGCCCCGCACTGAGCGCGCTGCACAGCCGCCCGGCCCATGCCTGGACGCTGGAGACGCTGGCGCGTGAGGTGGGCACGTCGAGGTCGGTGCTCGCCGAGCGCTTCCACCATCTGGCCGGAAGCACGCCGATGCAGTACCTGACGCAATGGCGCATGCTGCTCGCCGCGAACCTGCTGTGCCGCAGCAGCGCCCCGCTCTCGCGCATCGCCGAAGACGTGGGCTACCGCACCGACACGGCTTTCAGCCGGGCATTCCGCCGCGAATTCGGCACGCCACCCGCCGCCTGGCGCCGGAGCCACCTCGCGCACGAACCGGGGCGCTAAGCAAGTCCATCGTCTGTCCGGTCAGTCCACCGGCGTATGCCGATAACGGCTCACATCCTGCGGCCCCACCGCACCGGCGCGGTTGCCCCACGCATGACGGATGTAGCTGACCACGCTGGCGACTTCCGCATCGTCGAGCTGCTGCGCGTAGGGCGGCATGGAGTACGGGCGCGGGTTGGCCGCGGTGCCGGGGGCGAAGCCGCCGAGCAGCACCACGCGGATCGCGTTGATGCCGTCAGGCTCGGTCACCGAGGCGTTGCCGTCCAGCGGCGGATAGACGCCGGGCACGCCGCGGCCGTCGGCGCCGTGGCAGTCGGCGCAATGCTGGCGATAGACGTGCTCGCCGTGCGCCACCAGCTGCTTCGCGTCGAACAGCGACGGCGATGCGGGCGGTGCCGGGCGCGGCGGCAGCGTGGCGAGGTAGTCGGCGATCGCGTGCAGGTTGCCGTCGCCCAGGTACTGGGTGCTCTGCCGCACCACGTCGGCCATCGGGCCGAAGGCGGTGCCGCGGGCGGACTGGCCGGTCCTGAGCAGATCGACGACGTCCTGCGTGCTCCAGCCAGCGAGGCCGCCATGAGCCTGCATACCGAGGTCGGGCGCATACCAGTGCTGGGCCGGGATCTCGCCGCCAGCCAGGAAGCGATCGCGCTCGACGGCGCCCAGCGCGTTGCGCGGCGCATGGCATTCGTTGCAGTGGCCCAGTCCCTGCACCAGGTAGGCGCCGCGGTTCCATGCCGCCGACTTGCCCGGATCGGGGCGGTATTCGCCCTCGCGGAAATACAGCGCACGCCATGCCACCAGCAGTGGACGCAACTGATAGGGAAACGCCAGCTCGTTCGGCACGCGCGGCTGCTGCAGCGGCGGCAGCGATTGCAGCCAGGCGTAGATCGCCAGCGCGTCGTCGCGCGTGAGCTTCGTGTACGAGGTGTACGGGAAGGCCGGATACAATGGCTCGCCATGTCGGCCGATGCCGCGATGCAAGGCCTGCCAGAAATCCTCGAAGCTCCACTCGCCGAGCCCGGTGGCCGGATCCGGCGTGAGGTTCGGCGCGGCGATGTTGCCGAACGGCGTGGGGATCAGCCGGTCGCCTGCATACGGCTGGCCGCCCTGCGCGGTGTGGCAGGCGACGCAATCGCCGGCGACGGCGAGTTCCGCGCCGCGCGCGATCAGCGCCGGATCGCGCAACGTGGCCGCATTCATCGCACTGGCGTCGCGCGGCACCGCATGGCCGAGCGGCCGCAACAACCACCATGCCAGCAGCGCCAGCGCGAGCAGCAGCACGACCAGCAGGACGCGACGCAGCAGCCTCATGTGCCGGCCCCGTTGCCCGCCAGCACGCCGCAACGCAGCGGCGGCCGCACGCTGCCGGCCGGCTGCGCGTGCATGTCGGCCGGCAGTTCGCGGCTGGCCAGCCACGCCGCCACCGCGGTGATGTCGGCCTCGCTCAGGCGGCCCGCCACCTCGGCCATGCAGTCCGGCGCCACGGTGGCACGCGTGTGCGTGCGCCACGCGCCGAGCTGGGCGCTGATGTAGTCGTAAGGCAGTCCGACCAGGCCGGGGATGTCAGGCTCCACGCCGGTGAGCTGGCTGCCGTGGCAGCGCTCGCAGGCGGGGATGCCGCGCGCGGGATCGCCCGTGCCCACCAGTCGCTCGCCACGCTGCAATGTTTCGGCGGACACCGCCGGCAGCTTCGAGCGTGCATACGGCACCTGCTGCGCGGAAAAGTATTCGGCGATCTCGCGCAGGTAGGCCGGAGACAGCCCGCGCACGGTGTATTCCATCGGCGCGTACTTGCGCAGGCCGTTCTGGAAATCCGCGAGCTGCCTTGCGAGATAGCCGGCCGGCTTGCCGGCGAGGCGCGGAAAGAAGCCGCTGCCGGGCGAGCCCTCGCCATGCGCGCCGTGGCAGGCGGTACAGGCGGCGATGCGCTGCTGCAAGGTGTCGGGCACCGGCGGCGCGGCCAACGACGAGGACGCCGCCGGCGAGGCGGCGAAAGCCGGCGCCGGCGACGCCAGCAAGACCAGCAACAGCAGGCGGCGAACGGTGCGCCCGGGTGCAGCACGCGCCGGGCAAGGCATGCATGGATCCATCGGCCGAGTATAGGCAGATCCGCCGCCGCGCCACGGGTCGCCGGGCTATGCTCTGCCGATCGCGACACCGTGTCGCACCTGCCGGGGGATGCCATGACGCGACGACTGCTTGCCCGCCCGCTACTCGCTGCCGCCCTGCTCGCCAGCGCGCCGCTGTGCGCCCAGCAGCACGACGACGCCTATGCCTCCATCGCGCAACTGCAGCTACGCATGCACGACGGCACGCTCAGCAGCCAGGCGCTGACGCAGCAGTTCCTCGACCGCATCCAGCAGATCGACCGCAACGGCCCCGCGCTGCACGCGGTGCTCGAAACCAACCCCGACGCATTGCAGACCGCCGCCAAGCTCGACAGGAGGCGCCGCAAGACGCACGGCCCGCTGTACGGCATCCCGGTGCTGCTGAAGGACAACATCGACACCGGCGACCGCGAGCAGACCACCGCCGGCTCGCTGGCACTGGCCGGCACGCCGGCAACGCGCGACGCCACGGTGGCCGCGAAATTGCGCAAGGCCGGCGCGGTGATCCTCGGCAAGACCAATCTCAGCGAATGGGCCAACTTCCGCTCCAGCCACGCCTCGAGCGGCTGGAGCGGCGTGGGCGGGCAGACGAGGAATCCCTATGCGCTGGACCGCAACCCCTGCGGCTCCAGCGCAGGCTCCGCTGCCGCGGTGGCGGCCGGCCTCGCCACGGCGGCAATCGGCACGGAGACCGACGGCTCGATCATCTGCCCGGCCTCGATGAACGGCCTCGTCGGCATCAAGCCCAGCATGGGCCTGGTGAGCCGCGCCGGCATCGTGCCGATCAGCCACAACCAGGACACCGCCGGCCCGATGGCGCGCGACGTGGCCGACGCGGCCGCGCTGCTCTCGGTGATCGCCGGCAGCGACCCGCGCGACCCGGCCACGACGGATGCCGACAGGCACGCCACCGACTACACGAAATTCCTCGACCCGAACGGCTTGAAGGGCAGGCGCATCGGCGTGGTGCGCCAGCTGGCCGGCAACGAGCCGAACGCCGACCGCGTGCTCGACGCGGCGATCGCCGCGATGAAGGCGCAGGGCGCGGTCATCGTCGATCCGGTGAAGCTGCCGCACCTGGGCGAGCTCGGCGATCCGGAATTGACCGTGATGCTTTACGACTTTAAGCACGACATCAACGCCTACCTCGCCACGCGCAGCGGCCTGAAGGTGCACACGCTGGCCGACCTGATCGCGTTCGACACGGCGCACGCCGCCGAGGAGATGCCGTGGTTCGGGCAGGAACTGTTCGAGCAGGCGGAAGCCAAGGGGCCGCTCACCGAGAAGACCTATCTCGATGCGCAGGCCAAGGCGAGGCGGCTGGCCGGCCCGGAGGGCATCGATGCGGCGCTCGCCTCGCAGCATCTCGATGCCCTGCTGGCACCGTCGTGGGGGCCTGCCTTCATGACCGACCCGGTGCTGGGCGACCACATCGTCAGCGGCGACCCCACCATCGGCGGCGTCTCGCAACCGGCCGCGGTGGCCGGCTACCCGTCCATCACCGTGCCCGCCGGCTGGGCGCATGGCCTGCCGGTCGGCATCGTGTTCTTCGGCGCGAAATGGAGCGAGCCCGCGCTGATCAGCATCGCGTACGGTTTCGAGCAGCACACGCACACATGGCAGCCACCGAGGTTCCTGGACACGGTCGATGGCAAGCCGGTGATGGCATCTTCGAAATAACGCGCGTGGTACATCCGACATGGAACGCCAGCCGCATATCCACTGCCCGCTCTGCGCCTGGAAGCCGCTCCCCGACAGCCGCTGGAAGTGCACGTCGCGCGAACCCGGTTCCGGCTGCGGCACGGTATGGAGCACGTTCTGGACTGCTGGCTGTTGCCCGGGCTGCGGGCACTACTGGGCAATGACGCAATGCCTGTCGTGCAGGCAAGCGTCGCCGCATGAGTCCTGGTATCACTTCCCGCCCCCCGAGGATGACGAGGCGTACGAGAGGAAGAAAGCGTCGGAGACGACGGGCTGAGCCCGCCGCTTCCGGCATGGATCAGGTCGCCTGGCCGCCCGCCGACTTGCGCACGATCAGCATCGCCAACTCCAGCGACTGTTCGTAGTTGAGTCGCGGGTCGACCATCGACTTGTAGGCACGCGCAAGGTCGGCCTCGGTGAGGCCGCGCGCGCCGCCCACGCACTCGGTGACATCCTCGCCGGTGAGCTCCAGGTGCACGCCGCCGAGCCGCGTGCCGGCGGCGGCATGGATGTCGAAGGCCTGTTCCAGCTCGCCGCGGATGTTCGCGAAACGGCGGGTCTTGTAGCCGTTCGAAGTGCTTTCGGTGTTGCCGTGCATGGGATCGGCCACCCACAGCACGCGTCGTCCTTCGCGCTTCACCGCTTGCAACAAGGGTGGTAGCGCTTCCGCGATCTTCGCGTGGCCCATGCGGTGGACCAGGGTCAGCCGGCCCGGCTCGTCCTGCGGATTCAGCGCGTCG
>DATEKS010000050.1:0-9354 GCA_035277325.1 Rhodanobacter sp. | reverse complement strand
CCGGCGTCCTCGGGGAACTGCGCGCGGCGCAGCAGGGCCACGTCCTCGATGCGCTTCAGCGGCGCCGAGTTCATGTCGGCCGAGAAGCTCTGCTCGCGGAACACGGTGAAGCCTTCCTTGAGGCTCAGCTGGAACCAGTCGCGGCAGGTGACGCGGTTGCCGCTCCAGTTGTGGAAGTACTCGTGCGCGATCACCGCCTCCACGCGGCGGTACTCGTCGTCGGTGCTGGAGTCGGGGTCGGCGAGCAGGCACTTCGCGTTGAAGATGTTGAGGCCCTTGTTCTCCATCGCGCCCATGTTGAAGTCGTGGGTGGCGACGACGTGGAACACGTCGAGGTCGTAGTTGCGGCCGTAGACCTCCTCGTCCCAGCGCATCGAGCGTTCCAGCGCGTCCATCGCGTAGTGGCAGCGCCCGATCGCGTCGGCCTCGGCCCAGATCTTCAGCTGCACGTCGCGGCCGTCGGCGGTGCGGTAGTCGCGCTCGATCTTCTCCAGCCGGCCCGCGACCAGGGCGAACAGGTAGCTCGGCCTGGGGTGCGGGTCGACGAAGCGCGCCCAGTGGCGGCCGCCGTCGAGTTCGCCGGCGCCGTCCGGATTGCCGCCCGCCAGCAGTACCGGGAAGCGCGCGCGGTCGGCGCGCAGGGTCACGGTGTAGCTGGACTGCACGTCGGGGCGGTCGGGGAAGAACGTGATGTGGCGGAAGCCCTGCGCCTCGCACTGGGTGAGCAGGAATCCGCTCTCGCGCGAGCCGGAGAGGTACAGGCCTTCCAGCGCGGTGTTCGCGGCGGGATGCACGCGCACCCGCGTCTCCAGCACGCTGCTGTCGCGGGCGCCGTCCACTTCGAGGCCGCCGTCGACCGGGCGGTACGCGCTGGGTGGCAGCGGTTGGCCGTCCAGCGCGATGGACAGCAGTTCCAGCTGCTCGCCGTCGAGGCGCAGCGGTTCGTCCTGCGCGGGATCGCGGCGCAGCAGCAGTTTCGCAGCCACTTCGGTGGCGTCGATGCCCAGCTCGAAGTCCAGTTCCACCCGCTCCACCTGCCAGGCCGGCGCCCGGTAGTCGGCGAGGCGGATCGGCAGGCTGGCAGCGTCGGAGCGGGCGTTCATGCGTTGGCACATCGTGGCATGGGGTGGATCAGGCTAACATGCGGGGTCCCTTTCTCGCCTTCAACCGGAGCTTGCGATGACACGTTTCCACGCCGCCGAGGCCATGCTGGGCACACAGCCTGTGGTGGAACTGGAGGACATCGTGGGCGGCCGCCGGGTGCGCATCGCGCGGCTCGGTGCCGCGCTGCTGAGTTTCGAGGCGAACGAGGGCGGCGCGTGGCACGACTACGCCGACGGTTATCGCGATGACGCCGAGATCGCCGCGCATTCCGGTTCGCGCTTCGCGATCATGGTGCCGTTCGCGGGCCGCATCGCCGATGCGCGCTACAGCTTCGACGGCCAGGCGCAGGACCTGCAACCCGGCGTGGCTGGCGATGCGCGTGCCAGCCGCCACGGCTTCGTGCGCGGCACCACGTTTGCGCTGGCCGCGCTGGCCGCGGACGAGCGGCAGGCACGGGTGACGCTGACCACCACGGCGATCCGCCCGCAACCGGGCTACCCGCACGCGATCGATCTCGCGGTGACGTTCACGCTGGATGCCGCCGGCCTCACGCTGGAGGCGGTGATGCGCAACGTGGGCGATGGCGTGGCGCCGTGCTTCTTCGGCTGGCACCCGTATTTCCGCCTCGCGGATGCCACGGTGGACGGCTGGGAGCTCACGATTCCCGCCGAGACGCTGGTGCGCACCGGCGCCGATCTGATCGCGCTGCCGGGCGAAGCGGCCTACGTGGCGCTGGACGATGCGCCCGCGCTGGATTTCCGCGAGCCGCGTGTGATCGGCGACCACATCATCGACCAGGGCTACACCGACCTGCAGGCCGGCGCCGATGGCCGCATCCGCACGCACCTGCGCGATCCCGCCAGCGGCCGCGCGCTGCTGGTGTGGCAGGAGCACGGCCTGATGCACGCCTTCACCTCCGACACGATCAGTCGCGACGTGCGCCGCGCCATCGCGCTGGAGCCGATGGAATGCATGGCGAACGCCTTCAACCGGCCCGAGTGCGCGGATGCGATCCGGCTGGAGCCCGGTGCGGAGCGGCGCTACCGCTGCGGCGTGGAGATCGTGACGGCATGAGCGCGCTGCCCGACATCGACGCCGTCCGCGACGCCGCTGCGCGCGTGGCGCCGCATGCCATCGTGACGCCGGTGCTGCGCAACGCGGTGCTGGATGCGCTGGCCGGCGCCGAACTGCACTTCAAGTGCGAGAACCTGCAGCGCGGTGGTGCGTTCAAGTTCCGTGGCGCCTGCAACGCGGTGTGGTCGCTCTCGGGCGAGGAAGCCGCGCGCGGTGTGGTCACGCATTCCTCCGGCAACCACGGCAACGCGCTGGCGCTGGCCGCCGCCACCCGCGGCATCCCGGCCCACGTGGTGGTACCCGAGGGCGCGGTGCAGGCCAAGCTCGACGCGATCGCGCGCGCCGGCGGCACGCTGCACCGCTGCGCGCCGAACCAGGCCGCGCGCGAGGCGATGTGCGCCGAGGTGCAGGCACGGACCGGCGCCGAACTGGTACATCCTTATGCCGACGCGCGGGTGATGGCGGGGCAGGGCACGATCGCGCTGGAACTGCTGCAGCAGGCGCCGGCACTCGACGCGGTCATCACGCCGGTCGGCGGTGGCGGCCTGGCCGCGGGCGTGGCGATCGCCGCGCACGCACTCAGACCGGAACTCGCGCTGTTTGCCGCCGAGCCGGCCGGTGCCGACGATGCGGCGCGCTCATTGACCGCGGGCTCGCGCATCAGGAGCATGTCGCCGGACACGGTGTGCGATGGCTTGCGCGCGTTGATCGGCGAGCCGAATTTCGACGCACTGCGCATGCATCAGGTGAAAGTCGTCACGGTGAGCGACGCGGAAACCGTCGCCGCGATGCGCCTGCTGTGGAGCGAACTGAAGCAGGTGGTGGAAGTGTCCAGTGCCACCGTACTGGCCGCGATTCTCAAGCAGCCGCGGCGTTTCGCCGGCAAGCGCGTGGGCGTGGTGCTCACCGGCGGCAACGTCGACCTCGACGCGTTGCCGTGGTTCGTCTGATTTGTTGAAGCCTGTTCAATATCTCCCCGCGGACTACGCGGAGGTATTGAACAGGCTCTCAAGCCGCCGCGGATTCCTCGACGGCAGGCGCGTCCGTAGCCATGCTGGCCGGCGGAGTGGCGGTGCCGCCTGGCAGGTGATGCGCCAGCGCGTGCAGGTCGAGCTGATCGACCGATACCGGGCGCAGGGTGACCGGATCGAACGCCACTTCGCCCGGCTTCCAGCCCTCCCGCCGGAACACTGTGCACAGGAAGCGCCTGGTCGAGGCCCAGTGGAGGCCGAGCAGGCCGTAGTTGTTGTCCGCATCCACCACCGGGTCGCCCACGCCGGTGGGACGCGGCGGCTCTCCGTACAGCGCGGTGCCGAACAGCACGTCCCAGATCGAGAACACCTGGCCGAAGTTGCAGTTGTGCAGCTTCGGCCGTTCGGGATCCACCAGCATGTGGTGCAGGCGGTGGAACTTCGGATCGACAAACACGCGCTCGAACAGTCGCCCGAAACCCAGCCGCGTGTTGGTGTGCGAGAGGTTCTGCACCAGTTCGCCCAGCAGCATCAGCCAGGCGAACTCGTCCGGATCGACGCCCATCACCAGACCCACCGTGGCGAGGATCATCGACTGGATGAAGCCGTCGATCAGGTTGCCGCGGTCGTTGGTCCAGCAGCTCATCTGCCGCGTGCTGTGGTGCATGCTGTGCAGCGCCCACCACCACGGCAGCGCGTGCTGGGTGCGGTGCATCCAGTAGTACGTGAAGTCGTAAAGCACGTAGTACACGCCGAACAGCACGTAGGGATGGCCGTTGAACCATGGCACCAGGGCCGTCAGCGCCAGCGGCGAACCGGTGCTGGAGCTGGCCGCGTCGGCGCCGCCGAACAGGTGGCTGAACGGCATCAGGATCAGGTAGGTGAACAGCGGGAAGATGCCCAGCAGCATCATCATGGTGTAGTTGCGGTCCACCAGGGTGAGCTTGCGGTCAATCCACTTTTCCGCGGGGAAGAAGGTTTCCAGCGGGCGGAAGATGAAGCCGATGATGCCGATCTGCAGCGCCGCGATCAGCAGCGAGGCGGCGATGTCGCGCGGGTCGCCGGACAGCTTGCCCAGGTGCAGCAGGTCGAGCGCGGGCACCACGGCATGGCTGCTGAGCCAGTCGACGAGATGGGACCACAGTTGGGGCAGGGAAAGCATTGGCATGGCGGCGGGGGACGACGCCCGAATGATATCGCCCTTGCCGCACCGCCGCGCTGAACACCGTCGCGCGAATTTGCGGGCCGTCAGCGTCGCCGCAGGCGCACGCCGCTCACCGCGCACAGGCCCAGCAGCACGAAGACGATACCCAGCCATTCCATCGCGCGGGGTCGCTCGTCGAGGATCAGCCATGCCAGCAGCACGCTCACGATGGGGACGCCCAGGCTGCTCACGCTGGCCAGCGTGGTGGGCAGCCGGCGCAGCACGATGGACCACAGCCACCACGCGAGGCTGGAAGCCATCAGCACGCTGTAGGCGAGACCGGTGATGAAGGCGCCGCTCCATTCGATCGCGCGCTGCGGCACTCCCAGCGCCACGATGCCCAGCGCCACACCGCCGGCCAGCATTTGCCACGCGGTGAGGCCCAGTGCGGACACCGCGTGAAGGCGAAACAGCCGCTTGCTGAGCACGGTGCCGCCGGCCCAGGCCACGCCGCCCGCGATCGCCAGCAAGGTGCTGGCGGCATTGCCCAGCCCGCGCCACGGTTCGATGATGCAGACGAGGCCCAGTGCGGCCAGCGCCAACCCGACCCAGTGCCGGCCCGTGGGGTGTTCGTGCAGGATCAGCCAGGCCAGCAGCACCGCCCAGAACGGCATCGTGTAGGCCAGCAGCGCCACGTGGCCCGCGCCGCCGCTCACCAGCGCCCACTGCTCCAGCCCCTGGAACGCCGCGGTCTGGCACAGACCGATCAGGATCGTGGGCAACAGGGGCGGTGGTTTCAGCGACTGCCGCGCCAGCAGCAGTGCCGCGAAAAGCACGGTCGCGCCCAGCAGGTAGCGTATCGCCGCGAAATCGAACGGCCCCGCATACGCCAGCACCTGCTTCATCACCACCCAGCTGTAGGCCCACAGGACTATCGTGGCGAGCAGCGCCAGCACGGCGCCGCGTTGGATGGATGAAGTGGGCATGGGCGACGAACTGGCGGAAAGGCGCGAGTGTATTGCCTCCGCCGGCCGGCCGGCGTTCACTGTGCACTCCTTCCTGCCGGAACCGCCGCATGCACCGCTGCCACTGGGCCAGCGCCGACGACGCGCTGATGTGCGACTACCACGACACCGAATGGGGCGTGCCGCTGCACGACGACAACGCGCTGTTCGAATTCCTGTGCCTGGAAGGCGCGCAGGCGGGCCTTTCGTGGCGCACCGTGCTGGCCAAGCGCGACAACTACCGCAAGGCCTTCCACGGCTTCGACATCGCCCGCGTGGCGGCGATGAAGGACCGCGAGCTGGAGAAGCTGCTGCTCGATCCCGGCATCATCCGCAACCGGCTCAAGGTGACGGCGGCGCGCGACAACGCCATCGCCGCGCAGAAAGTGATCGCCGAATCCGGCAGCCTTGATGCGTACCTGTGGTCGTTCGTCGGCGGCAAGCCGCTGCGCAACCGCTGGAAGGACAGGAATGAGGTGCCCGCGAGCACGCCGCTGTCCGACCGCATGAGCAAGGAGCTGAAGAAACGCGGCTTCCGCTTCGTGGGCACCACCATCTGCTACTCGCTGATGCAGGCCACCGGGATGATCAACGATCACCTGGTCGGCTGCTTCCGCCACCGCCAGCTGTGAACGCACGGCGAAGTACGCGCGAAGTGTGAGCCACTTCACGCAAGTTTCTGCATCCTGAACGCAGAGCACATTTTCCCCGGAATACCTGCTGAATCCAGCGGGCGTGAGTGCTTGCGCCGGAGCGCGGCTTGCGGAAACTTTGCGGGGCGCAGACGAGGCTTCCCCGCTTCCATGAATCCGGCAGTGGGGAACGCGGCCGACAAGACAGGATGCTCGCGGCGCGCACGCCACCAGGGGGCAATCATCAATTCCGGGAGACATCCATGAAATCGCGTCACTTCACGCTTGCGCTGCTCGCTGTCAGCGTAACCGTGGCACTCGCCGCCACGCCGGCGCTGGCGCAGACCAGCGGCAGTACCAGCACGACGACTACCGCGACCACGAGCCAAGAGTCGACCCGGCTGACTACCGAGTTCACGACGTTTGCCGGCTCCGATACCAACGCGCAGGCGCTGGTGAACGGCTTGCGCAGCGGCAGCGCGATCACGCTGACCGAAACGGTCGCCGGCACCAACGGCGCACCCAGCACCACGACCACCACCACCTTCACGCCGGACACCGGCAAGATGGGCTACGGCAACGTGAAGATCGCGCTGTCGCTGGCCGAGGCCAGCCTGACCAAGGCGGGCATCACCGATCCCACTGCGGCCGAGCTCGAGGCCGCGCTGAACGGCGGCACCCTGGTGCTGGCCGATGGCACCTCGGTGGACCTCAAGGGCGTGCTGGCGCTGCGCGCCTCCGGCGAAGGCTGGGGCCAGATCGCCAACAGCATGGGCTTCAAGCTGGGCGAGGTGATGCGTTCACCGAAGGCTGCCGGTCACACCGCTGCCGGCGCGCACGCGAATGTCTCGGTCGCGAAGGTCGAATTCGGCAAGGACCACGCGGCCAGTCGTCCGGACGCCAGCAGCCGTCCGACGCGCCCTGACTTCGCGGGCAAGCCGGATTTCGCGGGCAAGCCGGAGCGCCCGCAGATCCCGGACCACCCGAGCCACGTCGGCCGCCCGGGCGGCTGATCCGTCCGACCCACCTCCGTTCGCGCGGATCCGGCGCCTGGCGCCGGATCCGTTTCGTTGCTCCACCTCAGGAAAATCCCTCATGCGCAACCAACACTACTGGATGGCCGTCGGTGGCCTGCTGCTGATCGGTGCACCGGCAGTCCACGCCGCCGACGCTGGCACGGACCAGTTCAGCGTCTCCGCGGGCGCCAACTACAGCAGCGGCAAGTACGGCAGCACCACGACCACCGACATCTGGTCGGTGCCGCTCACGGCCGAGTACGACACCGGCAACTGGACTTTCAAGCTGGTCGTGCCCTACATCAACGTCAACGGCCCCAGCGACGTGATCCCGGGCGTGGGCAAGGTGAAGAACGACAATCCGCACGGGCGCGGCCACGGCAGGGGCAACGGCGGCGTCACGCCGGCACCGGGCACGGTGAGCACCGGTTCGGCCTCGGGCCTCGGCGACGTGGTGGCCTCCGCCGGCTACCAGCTGTTCACCAGCAGCGACCAGAGCTTCGGTGTCGACCTCACCGGCAAGGTCAAGTTCGGTACCGCCGATGCGGACAAGGGCCTGGGCACCGGCAAGAACGACTACGGCCTCTCGCTGGACACCTACAAGGTCTACGGCAACACGACCGTGTTCGGCGGCGTGGGCTGGATGAAGTACGGCAGCTCGCAGTACATCCAGCTGAAGAACGGCTTCAACGCCACGCTGGGCGCGCAGTACAAGCTGAGCCACGACGACAGCATCGGTGCCTACTACTACTACCGCGAACGCATCGCCACGGGCGGTGAGCCGCAGAGCGAGCTGACCGGCTACTGGAACCACAAGCTCGGTGACAGCTGGCGGCTGCAGGCCTACGTGATGGGCGGCTTCGCCGACGGCAGCCCGGACTACGGGGTGGGCGCCACGCTGAAGTACACGTTCTGAACCAGCCTGCGGCGCCACACGTGGCGCTGACATGCGACGGAAGCGATCGGCATGTCCGGCCGCTTTCCTTTTGCGGGCTTGCGGTTGGCGCTTCATCGCGGCGCGGGCACGGTTCGCCGCAGCGCGCTGGCGTAGCCGCAGTGGCGCCATGTGCAATGGCTTTGTCCCACCACTGCACAGGAATCCCCATGAAGAAAACCGGACTGTACGCATGGCTGTTGCTGGCCGCCTTCGCCTTCACCGTCGCGGCCCGGGCCGCCGTACCGGTGCCAGCGGACGCGCATGCACAGATCGAGCAGGTGGTCGCGAAGTTCCAGGCGGCGTTGGTCGCCAAGGACAAGGCAGGGCTGGAAAGCCTGTTCATGCCCGAAGGCGGCTCCTGGTTCGAAGTGCTTGGCGACAACGCCTACCGCAAGCTCAGCGCGCAGCATCCGCAGGTGCCGCGTTTCCACGGCGACAACCACCAGCGCTTCATCGACTTCGTCGTCGGCAGCAAGGGCCGCGTGGAAGAGAAGTTCTCCAACGTCCGCATCGAGACCGATGGCGCGATCGCCTCGGTGTATTTCGATTTCCTGTTCTTCGCCGACGGCAAGCTCAACAACCGCGGCCACGAGGCCTGGCAGCTGGTGAACACCGGCACGGGCTGGAGGATCAGCGCGATGGCGTATTCCAGCGAGCCGACACAGCTGCGCTAGAGTGAGGCGGCGGCAGGCCGGGTGCCTGCCGCCGTTGCCGGAAACCTCTTGCAGATGACCCACGCCGCACCGTCCACCGCCAGCCGCGACGCCGATGTCCCGCTCTGGTTGCCCTTGCTGGCGGGCCTGCCGCTGGTGCTGTGCATGGCGGTGATGGCGCTGCCCGAGCTGGGCCGCGGCCGTGCCGTGGATTTCCGCGCGCTGTACGCGGCGACCTACCTCGTGTGGATCGTGCCGATGGCGCTGGCACAGCGCGGGCTGCGGCGGCACGGCGTGTCATGGTGGGTGGCGGTTCCGGCGTTGCTGGCGCTGAGCTACGCAATGTCGCTGGCCAACAACGCGCTGGGCGAATGGCTGGCGATCCGGCTCGGTGCGCTGCCGCGCTTCCAGTGGAAGTTCCTGTTCGAGCAGCTGGACAGTTGCTGGCTGGCGCTGATCGCGTTCGCCGCCGTGCATGCGGTGGTGGACCACTACGCGGCGCTGCAGGCCGAGCGCGAACGCGTGCGCGAGATCGCAGCGCAGGCGCGCGACGCCGAGTTGCGCGCACTGCGCTACCAGCTGCAGCCGCATTTCCTGTTCAACACGCTCAACGCGATCTCCACCCTGGTGGCCGAGTACCGCAATCCGGAAGCGAGCCGCATGCTGGCCCGGCTTGGCGACCTGCTGCGTGCCACGCTGGACAGTGGCGAGGCGCACGAGGTGACCCTGGCCGAGGAGCTGGCGCTGGCCGGGCACTATCTCGACATCGAGAAAGTGCGCCTGGGCGAGCGGCTGCTGCTGGATGTGCGCGTCGGTCCC
>DATEKS010000049.1:0-11757 GCA_035277325.1 Rhodanobacter sp. | reverse complement strand
GGATGGTGCGCGCCGGGGGCGTTGATCCGAAGCTTGCCTTCGGGGCCCGTATCAGTTCGCGGTACGGATACGTAGGTCGCCGCTGAAGGTCTCGACGTTGATTGCGCCGCTGCCGTTGCCGAGGCGTGCATCGAGCTTGCTGCCGGGGCCGTGCTCGGACTTCTGCGCGTTGCCGAAATCGCTGCGCAGGTCGCCGCTGAAGCTGCTGGCGTGCACGGTGGCCGAGGTGCCGGCGGGCAGTTGCAGTTGCACGTTGCCGCTCATGCTGTCGATGCCGAGCTTGCCGTCCGGCGCGAGGCCACCGGCGATCTGCACGTCGCCCGACACCGTGCTCAGCGTGAGCTGGCGCCACGGGCCGCCGCTGGCCTGGATGCGTCCGGAAATGGTCTGCAGCTTCGCCTGGGCGCCCAGCACGGGGGCCAGGATATCGCCGCTCACGGTCTGCAGGCTGGACTGTGCAGCATGGCCGGCCAGTTCGATGTTGCCGCTGACGCTGTCGACGTTGAGCGAGGGCGTACGTGCGTTGATCCGTGCACGGCCGCTGACGGTATTGACGGTGATGCCGCCACCGTTCATGCCGTCGATGACCAGCGGCGCGCTGACCACGCGCAAGTCCAGCGTGGCGCCGCGCGGCACGTGCAGGTCCAGCGTGGTCGGCCCCATGTGATTGTCGCTGCCCCAGTTGAACCAGCCACCGCCACCCTGGGGTTGCACCTCGATCGCGAGTTTGTCGTCGCTGCCGGTGATCGCCAGCGGCTTGGCGCCGTCACCGAGCTGGCCACTCACCTGCACGGACGGGCGGTCCCAGGCGGTGACGCGCACCTCGCCGGTGACGTTGCTGATGCTGATGTGTGCGGTGGACGTGGCGGCGTGCTGCAGGTTGATCGGCGTGTCGGCCAGGGCCGGCCCGATGCACAGGCAGAGCAGCAGTGGAGCATAGCGTGGGGTCTTCATGGTCGTTCCTGGCGTCGGTCAGCCGGCCTCGTGGACGAGATGACGCAGTTGCGTCTGTTGTTGCTCGGTACGCGCCAGCAGGCGCTGCAGCGAGGGCGAGTGGGGGGATTGCTGCATGGCCTGCCGCAGTTCGAGGCGGGCTGCATCCAGCTCGATCGCCGCGCCGCCGAGGCGCGGATCGGACGGGTTCCAGGATGCGTTCGCCACGGCGGATCCATCGTCGGTAGGGACAGTGTGGTGCAGGCGCAATCCGATGCTGCCGGCGAGCAGGAACGCGCCGGCCAGCGCGGCGGCCAGCAGCCAGGGCTGGCGCGATGCGCGACGTGGGGTCTGCACGGGTGCCGCGCCGGCGTTGCGGTCTTCCAGCGCCGCATCGATCGCGCCCCACAGATCGCGGCCCGGCGCGGCCGGCTGACGCAGGTTGCGCATCTGCTGGCGCCATTCGAATTCGTTCATGAGTTTTCTCCCAAGGCCCGGCGCAGCAGTTGCCGCGCGCGGTGCAACTGCGCTTTGGACGTGCCGACGGCCATGTCGAGTTCGTCGCCGATTTCCTCGTGCCGCCAACCCTCGACGTCGTGCAGTACCAGCACGGCGCGCGCGCGGGGGGGCAGCTTGCCGATGGCGCGCTCGAGCTCCTCGCGTTCGGCAGCGCAGAACGGGGTCTCGCCGTGTTCGGGCAGTTGCTCCTCGTCCACGAAACCGACCGGGTCGGCGCGGCGGGCGCGGATTTCCATCAGCGCCACATTGACTGCCAGCCGGTACAACCAGGTGCCGAACGCGCTTTCGTGGCGGAAGCCCGGCAGCTTCTGCCATGCGCGCACGAAGGCCTCCTGGGTGAGGTCCTCGGCGCGGGCATGGTCGTAGCCGGCCAATCGGCACAGCGCACCATAGATGCGGTCGACGTGCCGGCGGTACAGCCGCTGGAACGCCTGGCGATCGCCGGCTGCCGCCGCGCGCACGTCGTCGGTGTCGTGATCTGCGGCAGCGGAGGCTGGCGGCATCAGGCGGTCGGTGGCAGGACAGGCGGCGGCGATCATCTTGCCAGCTTGGATGCCGCCGGGGGCGCAAGGGTTTGCATCGTCGCGGATACATTGATCCGCGACGATGCGTTCACGGGGGCAGGGCAGTGGCCGCCCGGATTCCGATTCAGGCCGTAGCCGCCTTGCGCGGCGGCGCGTCGGCATCCAGCGCCTCGGCCACGCGCCGCTGTTCCGCATGCAGGGCCGCGGGCAGGCGTGGGGCGAAGCCGTCGAGATACTCGCCGATGGCGGCGAGCTCGGCCTGCCAGCCGGACCGGTCCATCGCGAGCAACTCGTCCAGCGTGGCCGGATCGATGGCGAGGCCGTCGAGTTGCAGTTCGCCGGCGGCGGGCAGGATGCCGATCGGCGTCTCCACGCCTTGGGCGTTGCCTTCCTCCCGCGCGATCATCCACTCCAGCACGCGCAGGTTCTCGCCGAAGCCCGGCCACAGGAACTTGCCGTCCTTGCCCTTGCGGAACCAGTTGACGTGGAAGATCTTGGGCAGCTTCGCGCCGGGCCGGTCGAACGACAGCCAGTGTGCGAAGTAGTCGCCGTAGTGGTAGCCGGCGAACGGCTTCATCGCCATCGAGTCGCGGCGCAGCACGCCCACCGCGCCCGTGGCCGCGGCCGTGGTTTCCGAGCCCATGGCGGCGCCCATCAGCACGCCGTGCGTCCAGTCGCGGGCCTCCATCACCAGCGGCAGCAGCGAGGGGCGGCGGCCGCCGAAGACGATGGCGCTGATCGGCACGCCCTGCGCGTCCTCGGCCTTCTCGGACCAGGTGGGGCACTGCTTCGCGCTCACGGTGAAGCGCGAATTGGGATGCGCGGCAGGGCCGTTGGCCGGGTCGTACGGACGGCCTTGCCAGTCGGTGACCGGCGTGCCGGGCAGGCCTTCCCACCACGGCTGGTTGTCGGCAGTGACAGCCACGTTGGTGAAGATGGTGTCGTGCGAGATGCTCTTGAGCGCGTTCGGGTTGGTGTCGTTGCTGGTGCCAGGAGCCACGCCGAAGAAGCCGGCCTCGGGGTTGATTGCGTAAAGGCGACCGTCGGCGCCGGGGCGCATCCAGCAGATGTCGTCACCCACGGTCCACACTTTCCAGCCGTCCTTGCGGTAGCCCTCGGGCGGAATCAGCATCGCCAGGTTGGTCTTGCCACAGGCGGAGGGGAAGGCGGCGGCGATGTAGTGCGTTTCGCCCTGCGGGTTCTCGATGCCCACGATCAGCATGTGCTCGGCCAGCCAGCCCTCGTCGCGGGCCTGGTTGCTGGCGATGCGCAGGGCATGGCACTTCTTGCCCAGCAGCGCGTTGCCGCCGTAGCCGGAGCCGTAGGACTTGATCGTGCGTTCGGCGGGGAAGTGCATGATCCAGCGGCGCTCGGGGTCGAGTTCGCCGGTGGAATGCAGCCCCTTCACAAACGAGCCTTCGCGTTCGATGCGTGCCTGCGCGGCGGCGCCCATGCGGGTCATGATCTTCATGTTGGCGACCACGTACGGGCTGTCGGTGATCTCCACGCCACAGCGCGACAGCGGGGAGTCGATCGGGCCCATGCAGTACGGGATCACGTACATCGTGCGGCCTTCCATGCAGCCGTCGAACAGCGCGTCCATCTTCGCGTGTGCCTCGGCCGGATCCATCCAGTGGTTGTTCGGACCGGCGTCTTCCTCGGCCGGGTGGCAGACCAGGGTGAGGTGCTCCACGCGGGCCACGTCCTTCGGGTTGGAGCGGTGCAGGTAGCAACCCGGGTGAGTCTGCTGGTTCAGCTCGATCAGCGTGCCGTCGGCCAGCATCTGCCGCAGCAGCGCCTGGTATTCGGCTTCGGACCCGTCGCACCAGTGGACCTTCGCGGGGCGCGTTAGCGCCGCCACCTCGTTGACCCAGCGTTCGAGCGCTTCCAGGGTGCTTGCCATCGTGTTCCTCACTGGTCTTGTGACAAAAAAGAGGAGGAACCGTAGTTTGCGCGCACTGGCATTGCAAGGTTGCATGCAGCAGAAACGGCGCCGCAGCGCCGTTTCGCAAGCTCTTGCCTGGGAGGTGCGTTCAGGCCGGGATCAGGGTGGCGATCATGTGTTCCACGTAGGCGTCGAACTCCTCGTGGTTGATGCGCGGCAGGCCCAGGGTGAAGTTCAGCTGCAGGAAGCCGACGTAGGCGGCGTAGGTGAGCCGCGCGCGGTTCAACGCTTCGCGCGGCGGCAGGCCGGCCTCCCGGTAGGCGGTGTTGAGGAACTCGGTGCGCCGCTGCGACACGCGCGCCATCACCGGCACCACCAGCGGATGGTCCAGAGCCTTCAGCAGGGCGGCGTAGACGCGGTGCGGCTGCAGCTCGTGCGCCACGCGGCGGAACAGTTCGGGTAGGCGCTGGCGCGGGTCGGCGATCTGCTCGATCTGGCCCAGCACGTCGCGCTCGCCGTATTGCTCCCAGCGCTCCAGGGCCGCCTGCAGCAGGGCCTCGCGGGTGCGGAAGTGCCAGTAGAAGCTGCCCTTGGTGACGCCCAGCTGGCGGGCCAGGGCTTCGACGGCCAGCGCACCCACGCCCTGGTCGGCGATCATCTGCAGGGCGGCGACTTCCCAATCTTCCGCGGTAAGGCGGGTGCGTTCCGGTTTGGGGCTGGGATCCATGACCGTATGGTAGCCGCTGCGCCCGGCTTTGTAATCCACGGCGGTGCCGGTGTGGCCGGGTTGACGAGCTTGGACCGGGCAATCCATACTCATCCGTATGGACAAGTTTGCGCCCGTGAAGCCCACCAGCCGAACCGAGTTCGTCGCCACCGGTGACGGATTGCATCTGGTCGTGGAGACGCGTGGCGCCGTCGACGGGCGGACCCTGCTGTTCGCCCACGGTTTCGGCCAGACTCGTGGCGCCTGGGGCGGCGCAGCCGCCACATTGGCATCACGAGGCTGCCATTGCGTGAGCTACGACGCCCGCGGCCACGGCGAGAGCGGGCGTCTGCCGGGCGGCGGCTATCACATGCAGCAGTTTGCCGACGACCTGCTGGGACTGGCCCGCGCGCAGCCCGAACCGCCGGTGCTGGTGGGCGCCTCGATGGGTGGCCTGCTGGGCCTGGTGACAGCGGGCGAGACGCGGCCGGTGCCGTTCCGTGCGCTGGTGCTGGTGGACATCACGCCGCGCTGGGAGACCCGCGGCGTGGAGCGCATCCTCGCCTTCATGCAGGCGCATCCGGACGGCTTCGCCGGGTATGCCGAAGCCGCGGAACAGATTGCCGCCTACCTGTCGCACCGCAGCGGCCGCAAGAGCGAGGAGCAGCTGCGCCCGCTGCTGCGCGAAGGCGGCGATGGCCGTCTGCGCTGGCATTGGGACCCGGCCCTGCTGGCGGGTGACCTGGTCGCCGAGAGCGAGCGCTACCAGCCGCGCCTGTTCGCCGCCGCCGCGCAGGTGGACGTGCCGGTGCTGCTGCTCTCGGGCGGGCGCAGCGACGTGGTCTCGCACGCCACCGTGGCCGAGTTCCTGCAGCTGGTGCCGCACGCGCGCCACGTCGAGGTGGCCGGCGCCACCCACATGCTGGCAGGTGACGCCAACGACGCGTTCACCCGCGAGATCGCATGTTTCATCAACGCACTGGACGACGCGGACGCCCGCCCGGGCGCCCGTGCCATGTAACGCAACGAGGATGTCGAGATGGCCGTGATACTGACCCTGCTGGCGGCGCTCCTCGCGAGCGGCGCCTGCGCCTACCACCGCAGCAGCCTCCGCAGCTTCGCGATTGCCGCACCGCTGGCCACGCTGATCGTGGGCCTGCTCAGCGGTGCGCGCTGGACGATGATCGTCCTGCTGATCATCGAGCTGGGCATCGCGCTGCCCTTGCTGATGGACGGCTTCCGCCACAGGAGGATCACCGCGCCGCTGCTGAAGCTGTTTGCCAAGGTCACGCCGAAACTGTCGGAGACGGAGCGGACCGCGCTGGAGGCGGGCACGGTGGGCTTCGAGGGCGAGCTGTTCTCCGGCAAGCCGGATTGGCAGGAACTGTTGAGCCAGCCGAAGCCCGAACTGAGCGTAGAGGAACAGGCCTTCCTCGATGGCCCGGTGGAGGAACTCTGCGGCATGATCGACGACTGGCAGATCACCCACGAGCTGGCCGACCTGCCGCCGGAAATCTGGGCCTTCCTCAAGAAGCACCGCTTCTTCGGCATGATCATCCCGAAACAATACGGCGGCCTGCAGTTCTCCGCGCTGGCGCACTCGGCGGTGCTGCAGAAGCTGTCGACGATGTCGGCCACGGTGGCGTCCACGGTGGCGGTGCCGAACTCGCTGGGTCCGGCGGAATTGCTGCTGCACTACGGCTCGGACGAGCAGAAGAACCATTACCTGCCGCGCCTCGCGGTGGGCGAGGAGATTCCCTGTTTCGCGCTCACCGGCCCCTACGCCGGCTCCGACGCCACCTCGATTCCCGACTACGGCATCGTCTGCAAGCAGTTGGTGGACGGTGTCGAGACGCTGGGCGTGAAGCTCACCTTCGACAAGCGCTACATCACGCTGGCGCCGATCGCCACCGTGGTGGGCCTGGCCTTCCGCATGTACGACCCGGAGCACCTGCTGGGCGGCAAGGACGACCTCGGCATCACCCTGGCGCTGCTGCCGCGCTCCACGCCGGGGCTTGAGATCGGCCGCCGCCACTTCCCGCTCAACATCCCGTTCCAGAACGGACCGATCCACGGCAAGGACGTATTCGCGCCACTCAGCACCCTGATCGGCGGCCCGCACATGGCTGGCCACGGCTGGCGCATGCTGGTGGAATGCCTGTCGGTGGGCCGCGCGATCTCGCTGCCGTCGAACGCCACCGGCGCGATGCGCGGCTCCGCTGCGGCCACCGGCGCCTATGCGCGCATGCGCAAGCAGTTCGGCCTAGCCATCGCCCGCTTCGAGGGCGTGGAGGAGGCGCTGGGCCGCATCGGCGGCCTCACCTACGCCAGCACCGCACTGGCGCGATCCACCGCGGCGGCGGTGGATCGCGGCGAGAAGCCGGCAGTGCCCTCGGCCATCGCCAAGTACCACGCCACCGAGTGGGCGCGCGTGGTGGCCGGCGACACCATGGACGTACACGGCGGCAAGGCGGTGCAGCTGGGCCCGAAGAACTACGCCGGGCGCGGCTGGTCCAGCGTGCCGATCGCGATCACGGTGGAAGGCGCGAACATCATGACGCGCAGCCTGATGATCTTCGGCCAGGGAGCGATCCGCTGCCATCCCTACGTGCTGAAGGAAATGGAGGCGCTGTCCATCGTCGATTATCGTGACCGGTTGCACAGCTTTGACGAGGCCCTGTTCGGTCACATCGGCTTCGGTCTTTCCAATGCCGTGCGCAGTTTCGTGATGGGCCTCTCCGGTGGCCGCATGGGCGAGGCCGCAGGCGACGCGTATACGCGCCGCTACTACCGCAAGCTCAATCGTTACTCCGCCGCGCTGGCGCTGTGCGCCGACACCTTCATGGGCGTGCTGGGCGGCAAGCTGAAGTTCAAGGAGAAGCTCTCTGCGCGGCTCGGCGACGTGCTGAGCTATCTCTACATCGCCAGCGCCATGCTCAAGCGTTACGAGGACACCGGCCGGCCGGAAGCGGATCGTCCCTTCCTCGCCTGGGGTTTCCACGAGTGCATGTGGCTGATCCAGAACGCGCTGGATGGCGCGATCCGCAACTTCCCGGTGCGCCCAGTGGCCTGGCTGTTGCGCGCGCTCGTGTTCCCGTTCGGTCGTCGCGAGGTGCCGCCGTCCGACCGCCTGGGCCGCCGAGTGGCCGCGCTGCTCACCGCGCCGAACGAGGCGCGCGACCGGCTGCTCGAATGGGTCTACCTGAAGCCCGGCGCGAACAACACAGTGGGTCGCATGAATGCGCTGCTACCCGACGTGATCGCCGCCGAACCGGTGGAGCGCAAGTTCCTGAAAGGCCTGAAGGCCGGCCAGTTCAAGGCGCACGACTATGACGGCCAGCTGGCCGAGGCGCTTGCCGCCAACGTGATCACCCAGGCAGAGCACGACCTGCTCAAGCGCGTGCATGCCGCGGTATTCGAGTTCATCTCGGTGGACGATTTCGATCCGGCCGAGCTGCGCGCGGCGGTGAGCCGCGCGGACCAGCGCCGCAAGCAGCTGGCCGATGCCGCCTGAACCCATGCGTGGCGAGACACTGATTTATCTGTGTGGCATCCACAGCCTGGGTTTCGCCGCGTTCCACCTCGCGTTCTGGAAGCTGTTCGGCTGGCCGGCCGCGTTGCGCAAGACCAACGTCGCCACCCGCGCGGTGACGCAGATCCTCAACCTGCGGCTGATCTATGTGTTCCTCGGCGTGGCCGTGCTGTGTTTCCGGCTGCCGCACGAGCTGCTGGTGACGCGGCTGGGTCACGCGCTGCTGGCCGGCATGGCGCTGTTCTGGATCGGCCGTCTGGTCGAGCAGTTCGTGTTCCTGCGCTGCAACAAGCCGCTGGTGCATGCCTTGACGGCGCTGTTCGCGCTCGGCGCGGTGCTGTTCGCCCTGCCGCTCACGCCGTGGGGCGAGGCATGAGCGCTGCGCTCGTGTTGTGGCGCAAGCTGTCCCGCCAACCTGGCGGCAAGTGGCTGTACGGTCGGCTGATCTGCTTCAAGGCGCCGTATTTCGCCACCATCGCACCGCGCTTCGTGGCTCTGGAGCCAGGGCGCTGCGAGATCGCGATCCGCGACCGCCGCCGCGTGCACAACCACATCGGCACCGTGCACGCGATCGCGCTGTGCAACCTCGCCGAGCTCAGCGCCGGCATGATGACCGATGCCACCATCCCCACGGACATGCGCTGGATTCCGAAAGGCATGGCGGTGGAATACCTCGCCAAGGCGCGCGGCACCATGCATGCGTCGGCCACGCCGGCGCACGCCGCCGTCGAGTCCGCGGACGGGTACGCGTGGCCGGTAACGGTGCGGGTGCGCGACGACGCGGGCAGCGAGGTATTCCGCGCGCGCATCGAGATGTGGCTGTCGCCGCGCAAACGGAGCTGAGGTTTCAGGCGGCGTCCGCCACGTCGAGCAGGCAGCGGTTCTTGCCGGCCCGCTTGGCTTCGTAGAGCGCGCGGTCGGCGGCCTGGATCAGTGCCTCGTCCGACGGCGTGTCGGGCTTCCACAACGCGATGCCGATGCTGGCGCTGACCCGCGCCACCACCTCGCCGGCGGGGCCGGGCAGGGGATAGGGCAGGGCAAGCGTGTCACACAGCTGCTGGCAGCGCTGGAGCAGCAGCGGCAGCTGCGTGGCGTCTTCGAGGATCAGCGCGAACTCGTCGCCGCCCAGCCGCGCCACGGTGTCACCCGCGCGCACATGCGTGCGCAGGCGCACGGCGATGGCCTGGAGCAGGGCGTCGCCGACGGGGTGACCGTGGGTGTCGTTGACCGCCTTGAAGCCGTCGATGTCGAGCATCGCCAGCGCGAAGCCGCGCTCCTGCGCCTGCGCGATGGCCTGGTGCAGGCGCTCATGGAACAGCGCCCGGTTCGGCAGGCCGGTGAGCATGTCGTGGGTGGCCTGGTGGCGCACCTGCGCCTCGACACGCTGGCGTTCGGCAACCTCCGCCTGCAGCTGGCGGTTGCGTTCGCCCAGTTCGCCCAGCGCCTGCTGCAATTCCATGCGCGCGCTGTAGAGGTCGAGGAACACACGCACCTTCGAACGCAGGATCACGTCGTTGACCGGCTTGGCGATGTAGTCCACCGCGCCGGAGCGGTAGCCCTTCAGCCGGTTGACGTCGTCGGCGTAGGCGGCGGTGACGAAGATGATCGGCGTGTCGCGCAGCTGCTCGGTCTCGCCGAGCAGGGTGGCAACCTCGAAGCCGTCCATGTCGGGCATGTTGACGTCGAGCAGGATCAGCGCGAACGCCTGCTCCAGGCACAGCGCCAGCGCCTCGTTGCCGCTGGTCGCCTCGACCAGTTCGGCGCCGCAGTCGCCGAGCACGCGGCGCATCGCCACCAGGTTGGCGCGGGTGTCGTCGACGATCAGTAATTTCGGGCGCGGTTCGGTCATGGCAGGCATAGCCGGTTGAGCAGGGGGGCGATCGCATCCAGCGGTACGCAGTGGTCGGCGCCGGCGCGGTCGAGCGCCGCCTGTGGCATTGCGCTTGCAAGCGCACCGTCCGGCGACTGCACGATCGCGCAACCGCCCAGCCGCCGCAACTCGCGCAGGCCATCGGCGCCATCAGCGTTCGCGCCGCTGAGCACCACGCCGACCAGGGCGTCGCGCCATGCTGCGGCAGCAGAGGCGAACAGCACGTCAATGGAGGGGCGCGCCAGGTTGACGCGCGGGTCTGTCGACAGCGTGAAGTGCAGGTCGCGTTCCACCAGCAGATGGTAGCCGGCAGGCGCGACCTGCACCGTACCGCCGCGCACCGTTTCGCGCTCGGCCGCCTCGACCACCGGCAGGCTCGATGCACGGGCCAGCAGTTCGCACAGCAGCTCCACCGTCTCCGAGCCGGTGTGGCAGCAGACCAGCACCGCCTGCGGCAGGCGCGGATCGAGCCCGCCCAGCACCGCCTTCAGTGCCTCGGGACCACCGGCAGAGCAGCCCAGCACGATCGCGGCCGGGCGCGTCATGGCCGCCGTTCCGCCGTGGCCGGGGCGGTGCGCCGGTAGATCCGCAGGTTGGCGTCGACGGGCGTGAAGTCGGCCGCGACCATGCTGGCATCCGGACGCTCGCGCAGCCCCAGGCAAAGGAAGCCGCCGCGCACCAGCGAGTCGCGGAACAGCGCGAGGCTGCGCTGCTGGAGCGGGTTGGAGAAATAGATCAGCACGTTGCGGCACACCACCAGCTGCGCCTCGCAGAACACCGTGTCGACCACCAGGTTGTGCTGGGCGAAGGTGACGTTGCGGCGCAGCCGGCCATCGAGCTTGAGCAGGCCGTAGCGCGCGCTGCAATAGTCCGACAGCGACTGGCTGCCGCCGGCCGCTAGGTAATTGCGCGACCATTGCTGCGCCGAACGCAGCGGGTAGATGCCCTCGCGCGCGCGTTCCAGCGCGCGCGCACTGAGGTCGGTGGCGAAGATCTGGCTGCGTTCGTACAGCCCGACCTCCTCCAGCAGGATCGCCAGCGTGTACACCTCCTCGCCGTGGGCACAGCCCGCCTGCCAGATGGTGATCTGCGGGTAGGAGGCGAGCAGCGGCAGCACCCGTTCGCGCAGCGCGCGGAATACCGACGGGTCGCGGAACATGTCCGAGGCCGGCACCGACAGCCCCTCCAGCAGGTCCGGCAGCAGGGCCTGCTCGTGCAGCAGGCGGTGGGTGAGCGCGCTGATCGCGCCGTCGCCGTGGCGTTGGGCCAGCTGGCGTACCCGGCGCAGCAGCGAGGCCGGCGCGTACTGGCCGAAGTCGTAGCCGTGGCGGCGCCGCATCGCCTCGACGAACAGGTCCAGTTCGATGCCTTCCAGTTCGAGGTCGTCCGGCGGATGATCCACGGCGCCCTCAGCGTCGCAGCCAGACGCGGATCATCGAGTTGAGCTTGTCGAGGTCGACCGGCTTGGAGAGGTAGTCGTTCGCTCCGGCGGCGAGGCACTGCTCGCGGTCGCCGCGCATGGCCTTGGCGGTGAGCGCGATGATCGGCAGCTGCGCGAAGCGTGGCTGGGCGCGGATCTGCCGGATCGCCTCGTAGCCGTCCATGCCCGGCATCATGATGTCCATCAGCACCAGTTCCAATTCGGCATCCTCGTCCAGCATGCGCAGCGCGCGCGGGCCGTCCTGCGCCATGCTGACCTTGAGGCCCCAGCCGCGCAGCACCTTCGACAGCGCGAACAGGTTGCGCATGTCGTCGTCCACCAGCAGCAGCTGGTGGCCTTGCAGGCCG
>DATEKS010000048.1:0-21741 GCA_035277325.1 Rhodanobacter sp. | reverse complement strand
TGCGAGTTCGCGTACACCGACAGGCTCTCGCCCATCTGCACGCCGGCGCCATCGGAGTTGCTGATGCCCGCGTGTGCGCGGCCGGCATCCTCGATGCGCCGGCCCAGTTCGATCGCGCCCGCGGTGTCGACGGCCCAGGGGTGCCACAGGTCGAGATCGGGGAAGTCCTTGGCCATGCGCGCGGCATCGGCCAACCCGGCGGCGGGATCTTCCTCGGTGAACTTGGCGATGGCGCAGGCCTGGTCCAGCGTGGCCTGGATCGAATCGGGGTTGAGGTCGGCGGTGCTGGCCGAGCCCTTGCGCTGACCGAAGTAGACGGTGAGCCCGAAGCCGCGGTCGCGGGTGTGCTCCACCGTCTCCACCTCGCCCAGCCGCACGTTCACGTTGAGGCCGGTGTCGATGCTGGCGGCCACCTCGGCGGCGCTGGCGCCGGCCGCGCGGGCGCGGCGGATCACGTCCTCGGCCAGCCCGGCAAGGCGGTCCAGATCCTGCAGGCTGCGGTCGGTGGCGGGGACGATGTCGCTCACGAGGGGGCTTCCGGGCAAGTCAAACGGGTAGAATGCACGATCCGCGCCGTGCCGTCTCCACATGGGGACGCCACGGCCCACCTGCAACGCCTCGCGGAGCCAAGCGCATGCCGGTCGTCCCCGGCCTCTATCGTCACTACAAGGGTCAGCGCTACCGCGTGCTGGGCACCGCCCGCCACAGCGAAACGCTGGAGCCACTGGTGGTGTACCAGGCGCTGTACGGCGAGCACGGCCTGTGGGTGCGCCCCGCGGCGATGTTCGCCGAAAGCGTGACCGTGGATGGCGAGTGCGTGCCCCGCTTCGCGCTGGAACAGGCCGAACCCGGCCCGCTGGAAAACCCATGAACCGCAACTACACCGACGATCCCGAGCACGACTACGGCCCCACCCGCACCCAGCAGCGCCGCGACGCGCTGGCCGTGCTGGAGCTGGCCGGCCAGCTGGTCGAACTGCCGCCGACGCGGCTGGCCAAGCTGGAACTGCCCGACGACGTGCGCGACGAGATCGCCCACGTGCGCCGCATCACTTCGCACATCGCGCGCAAGCGCGAGCTGGCCTTCCTCGCCAAGCTGATGCGCCGCCACGACAGCACGGCGTTCGACGCGGTGCGCGCGGCGCTGGGCGAGAACCGCGACCGCCAGCGCCAGGAAACTGCCGCAATGCACCGCATGGAAGCGCTGCGCGAACGCCTGCTGGGCGAGGACGGTGACAGCGCCACTTCCGAACTGATTGCGCGGCACCCCGAGATCGACCGCCAGCATCTGCGCGCGCTGATCCGCCAGGCGCGCGTGGAGAAGACCACACCGAACAAGCCGCCACGCGCGTATCGCGAGCTGTTCCAGTTGCTGAAGTCCTTGCAGGACGACGAAGCGTAGGAGCACCCTGTGCGCGATGGCCGTGGCGTTTGATCGAAGCCAAAAGCCATCGCGCACAGGGTGCGCTTCTACGGCGCAGGCCAGAAACCGCGGATTCCCGCCACGCCCTGCGCGCCCAGCGCACGCGCGTGCACCAGCTGCGCCGGCGCCATGCCGCCCAGCGCATACACCGGCATCGCGGCCGCCTCGGCCAGCGCCTGGAAATCCGGCCAGCCCAGCGGCGAAGCCTGCGGATGGCTGGCGGTGGCCGCCACCGGCGACAAGGTGGCGAAATCCACGCCCAGCCGCAGCGCCTGCGTCAGTTGCGCGGCATCGTGGCAACTGGCGCCAACGACTTGCTGCAAAGGCAGTGGCCGCTCGCCCAGCGTGGCCAGCTGCACGCCGGTCAGCTGCACGCCGATGCCCAAGGCCTGCGCGCCTTCGATATCCGCATTGAGCAGCAGCTGTGCGCCGTGTTCGCGCGCCAGCGGCAACAGCGACGCGGCCAGTTCGCGCACCGCCTCGCGTGGCCATGCCGGCAGGCGCAATTGCAGCAGTCGCTCGCCCGCTTCGATGGCACGGCTTATCCGCTCGAACCAGGACCCGCGCTTAGCCACTGGCACCTCGGCCGGCGTGATCAGGTAATGCGGCGGCAGACGCAGCGCCTGCAGGATCGCGCGGTCGGCCGGCGCCAGCGTTGCCGGGTCCGCCTCCATCGGCCAGCACCAGCGCAGGCCCTGCCCTTCCAGCGAACATGGTTCGCCGTGCCAGCGCGTCACGATCCATGCATCCAGCAGCAACCCGCGCTCGTGGTAGCGCCAGGGCACCCGGATCAGCGGTTCCGCCGCGACCAGCGCAATACCCAGCTCCTCGTCCAGTTCGCGCGCCAATGCCGCCAGCGGCGCCTCGCCAGGCTCTCGCTTGCCGCCAGGGAATTCCCACAGCCCCGCCAGGTGCTTGCCGGCGGGGCGCTCGGCCAGCAGCACGCGACCCTCGCGGTCGCGCAGCGCGCCGGCCAGCACATGCAACGGCGCGTCATCCATGGACGGGCTCAGCTGCCGCGGACGTACTCGACCATGTCGAAGTCGTAGGCGTGCTCGGCGTCCTTCTTGTGATGTACGCGCGAAACCTCGGTCCAGTCGCTGAAGTGCACGCCGGGGAAGAAGGTGTCCGCGCCATCCACCGCCGCGCTGACCCAGGTGAGGTACAGCCGGCGCGCCAGCGGCAGGGCCTCGCGGAACACCTGGCCGCCGCCGATCACCATCAGGCCGGTGTGGTCGCAACGCGCCTGTGCCTCGTCGATCGAGCGCACCGTGACCTGGCCAGGAAACGGCGCCTCGTGCCGGCGCGACAACACCAGATTGGTGCGCTCCGGCAACGCACGGCCGATCGACACCGCAGTGTTGTAGCCCATCAGCACGTACTTGCCCATGGTGAGCTGCTTGAACCAGCGCAGGTCGTCCGGCAGGTGCCAGGGCAGATGCCCCTTGCGGCCGATGGCGAAGTTCTCGTCGAGGGCGGCGATCAGCGAAATGGCCATCTTGGCTCCTGGCAGGAAGTCACGGGGTCGAACGGCATATGTGGCAGCGCGACAGCTTGCCCATAATCCTGACCATTGTAGCGATTCAGGGGGGACGGCGAGCATGGTAATAGTCATGGGCATCCTGGCCACTGCGCTGGCCGCGGCTCCGGCAACCACCGCGCCAGCCACGGCGCAGGTGCTGCCCACCGTGTACGAGGCCGGACACTTCTATGCGGTGCCGGAGACCATGGACGGGCAGCGGCTCAGGTTATTGGTAGATACCGGTGGTGGTGGCGGTGCGACCCGCCTGTACTGGATCACCACCCAAGCTGCAAAGCGGTTGCATCTGAAGACGCATACCTGCTTGCTCGACGAGAAAGCTCCCATCACCGTGGCCAAGCTGCCTGATTACAAACCGGGATACGGCTTGCCTGCCCCCGCGTCCAGCCCTTGCGGCAAGGTCCTCATGGTGCAGGATGCGCCCCCCGGCTATGACGATGACGGCCAATTCAGTGGCAGCTATCTCTACGCAGGCGGCGTGTGGACTTTCGACTACCCCTCCCGGCGGGTGACGCTGCAGGACGGAGCATGGCATCCCGACCCAGCCACACATGACACTCGTCTTGGATTCCAACATGACGATCATGGTCGTGCCACGCAGGGTTACCCCCGCATCGTCATTCGAGTCGATGGCCAGCCACTGGACATGCTGCTGGACACCGGCGCCACGGCGCATCCCACCTCGGAAGGCGAGAAAGCCAGCGGCACGCCTGTCGTCAATGGCATAGGCGTGACCAGCTACATCACCACCAGCGTATTCAGCCGTTGGCACCAAGCGCATCCGGGTTGGCGCGTCGTGACGAATGGCGATGACCTGTTCGGGCCCAAGCACACCATGCGCTTGATCGAAGTACCCACAGTGGAAATCGCGGGCTGGTCGGTGGGGCCGGTATGGTTCACCGAACGCCCCAACGCTCCCTTCCATGGAATGATGTCAAGCTTGATGGACAGGCAAATCGAGGGCTCTGTCGGCGCCAACGTCTTCCAGCATTTCGTGATGACGCTGGACTATCCGCACGAAGCAGCCTGGTTCCGCTGCGTGCGCGACTGCAAGCCCGCAGTCACACCGCCACCGGTGCCTTGATCGCCGGGTATGGGTCGTAGCCCTCGATGGCGATGTCCCCGTAGCGGAAATCCTCCAGCGCACGCACCGCGGGATTCAGCGCCAGTCGCGGCAGGGGGCGCGGCTGGCGCGTCAGCTGCAGCCGCGCCTGCTCCACGTGGTTGCTGTACAGGTGCGCATCGCCCAGTGTGTGCACGAAGTCGCCCACGCCCAAGCCACACACCTGCGCCACCATGTGGGTGAGCAGCGCATAGCTGGCGATGTTGAACGGCACGCCGAGGAAGATGTCGCCGGAGCGCTGGTAAAGCTGGCAGCTCAGTTTCCCGTTTGCCACGTAGAACTGGAACATCGTGTGGCAAGGCATCAGCGCCATCTTCGGCAGCTCGCCCACGTTCCACGCGCTGACGATCAGGCGGCGCGAATCGGGATTGCGGCGGATCTCGTCCACCACCCAGCGGATCTGGTCCACCGTGCCGCCGTCGGCGGTGGGCCACGCGCGCCACTGTTTGCCATAGACCGGGCCGAGGTTGCCGTGCTCGTCGGCCCACTCGTCCCAGATGCTGACGCCGTGCTCCTTGAGGTAGGCGATGTTGGTATCGCCCTGCAGGAACCAGATCAGCTCGTGGATGATGGACTTCAGGTGCAGCTTCTTGGTGGTGACCAGCGGAAAGCCTTCCGCGAGGTCGAAGCGCATCTGCCAGCCGAACACGCTGCGCGTGCCGGTGCCGGTACGGTCGGACTTCTCCGTGCCGTGCTCCAGCACGTGGCGCAGCAGGTCGAGGTAGGCCTTCATTTGTCGTCTTTCACCGGCATGGCCACTTCGTACAGGCGCAGCGTGGGCGCCTTGCGCGACAGCCACAGCAGCCACAGGCCCACGGCGATCAACGGCAGTGACAGGATCTGTCCCATCGTGAGCCAGCCGAAGGCGAGATAGCCAAGCTGGATGTCGGGCAGGCGCACGAACTCCACCGCGAAACGGAAGCAGCCGTACATCAGCGCGAACAGGCCGGAGATCAGGTAGCGCGGCCGCGGCTTCATCGACACCAGCCACAGCACGGCGAACATCACCACGCCCTCCAGCGCCATCTCGTACAGTTGCGAGGGTTGGCGCACCAGTCCACCGAACTGCTGCAACTGCGCCTGCCAGGCCGGATGCGCCGCCACGTACGCCACGTCCTCGCCATGCGAGTGCGGGAAGATCATGCCCCACGGCAGCTGCGTGGGCTTGCCCCAAAGCTCGCCGTTGATGAAGTTGCCCAGCCGGCCGAGGCCCAGGCCGATCGGCACCAGCGGCGCCACGAAATCCACCGTGTCGAAGAAGTGCAACTGCTGCTTGCGCGACCACCACAGTCCCGCCACCAGCACGCCCAGCAGGCCGCCATGGAAGCTCATGCCGCCGTCCCACACCTTGAACAGCGCCAGCGGATCGGTCCAGATCCAGCGCAGGCCGCCAGCGTAATAGAACAGCATGTAGCCGATCCGCCCGCCCACGATCACGCCCATCATGCCGTAGAAAAACAGGTCGCCCAACGCGTCGCGCGTCACCGGCAGGCGCCCCTTGCGCCGCCGGTATTCGCCCAGCACCGCGGCGCTGAAGAAACCCACCAGGTACATCAGCCCGTACCAGTGCACCTGCACCGGGCCGAGGTGGAAGGCGATGGGGTTGATATCGACGACGAGGGGCTGCGTCATGCGGTCCGGGATCAGGCAGGTAGGCCGCCAGTGTAACGGGACAAGCCCCGGCACGCTGGCTACACTGCGGGGCATCCGGTCAGCCAAGGTGCAGGGGAGCACCCGCCACGACCGGGTGCCAACAGGGGAGAGCAAGGATGATGTCTTTGCGCAAGTTGCGTGCCGCGCTGGTCGCGGCGTGCCTGGGGTTGCCCGCCGTCACGGCGGCGACCGACCTGATTCCGGTGGAAAGTTTCGCCCGCCACGCCAGCATGTCGATGCCACGGCTGTCGCCCGACGGCAAGCACATCGCGCTGCGCATGGACGACGGCAGCAGCCATGCGCTGATGATCTTCGATGTCGCCGACATGAGCCGGCCGGTCAGCATGCTGCGCATGCCGGTGAACGAGTTGCCGGTCGACGTGGAGTGGGTCAGCCCGACCCGGCTGATCGTGGAGAAAGGCAAGCTGCTCGGCTCCATCGACCGGCCCGTGGGCACCGGCGAGATCCTCGCCACCAACGTGGACGGCAGCCACCAGGACTACCTGTTCGGCTACCAGTCCGGTTACGGCACACGCGGCGACACCCGCCAGGGCGACGATGGTTGGGGCTCGATCGACGGGTTGCCGCCGAAGGCCAACGGGCACTTCTATCTCGGCGCCCAGCTCTGGAACGACGAGAACCAAAGCCGCCTGTACGACGTCGACGCCATGAAGAACGTGCGCCACCTGATCGGCGACATCGGCGTGGGCGGGCTGAGCTTCATGGTGAGCCCCGAGGGCAAGGTGGAATTCGCCTTCGGCACGAATACCAACTTTGAATACGTGGCCTACCAGCGCATCGGCGACCGCTGGGCGCAACTGGGCAAGGCACAGGCCGGCAAGCTGTTCGCCCCGTTCGCCACGGCTCCGGACAGCCAGTCCGTCTACGCCCGGTACAGCGCCAACGGCGGTCCCACCGAACTGGTCGAACAGCGCCTGGATGGTGCCGACCGCAAGCTGCTGGCGAAGGACGACTTCGGCAACGTAGGCAATGCGCAGTGGACCGCCCCGCCGCTGCAGCCGTTCGCGGTGATTACCACGACCGGCACGCCACGCCCGATCTACATCGATCCGTCCCTGCCGGCGGCCAAGCTGTACATGGCGATCAGCCAGAAATTTCCCGGCGAATTCGTCGACTTCATCAACTTCAGCGAAGACGGCCGCGAGCTGCTGTTCTCTGTAAGCAGTGACCGCGACCCCGGCACCTGGTACCTGATCGACACCGAGCACTACAAGGTGGTCAAGCTGTTCACTGCGGCGCCATGGATCGACCCGGCGAAGATGGCCGAACGCGTGCCGATGCGCTTCAAGGCCAGTGACGGTATGGAACTGGAAGCCATCCTCACCGTGCCGAACGGCGTACCGATGAACCATCTGCCGATGGTCTTGCTGCCGCACGGCGGCCCGCACGGCGTCAGTGACGACTGGTTCTTCGACTGGGATGCGCAGTTCCTCGCCAGCCGCGGCTACCTGGTGCTGCAGGTGAACTACCGCGGCTCCGGCGGCCGCGGTGTGAACTTCGAGCAGGACGGCTACCTCAAGTGGGGCACGCGCATCCAGCAGGACCTGATCGACGGTGTGAAGTGGGCCGAACAGCAACAGTACGCCGACCCCGACCGGGTCTGCGTGTACGGCGGTAGCTTCGGCGGCTACTCGGCGCTGATGTCCGTGATCCGCGCACCGAAGCTGTTCAAGTGCGCGATCGGCTATGCCGGCATCTACGACCTGGCGATGATGTACAAGAAGGGCGACATCCGCACGCACGCCTCCGGCAGGAACTACCTCACCAACGTGATCGGCAAGGACGACGCCGCGTTGGCCGCCAACTCGCCCGACCAGCTGGCGGCGCAGATCGACGTGCCGGTGCTGCTGATCCACGGCGAGGCCGATCAGCGCGCCCCGTTCGCCCAGGCCAAGGCCATGCGCGCCGCGCTGGACGCCGCACACAAGCCCTACGAATGGATGGCCAAACCCAACGAGGGCCACGGCTTCTACACGGAGGCAAACAACGTGGAGCGCCTGAACCGCATGCAGGACTTCCTGGCCAAATACATCGGCAAAGGCACCACGCCGCCCTGACCTCCAGCCCAAGGGCAAAACCCCATAGCGAACCCGGAAGGGTTCGCTATTTTTTTGCGACGGATATGTTACGAAGCCGTTGACTCGCGTATTTTCTTGCTATACGTTCATAAATTCTTGCATCCCCGCTCCACCTGCAAGAACCCTCGAAGCCAAGCGCTCACCCGCAAGCAAAGTTTGGACGACCTCCATTTGCTTCATAAGCCATTGTTTACAAACAACTGGCATCCCCTTGGCTTTTTTTCGCACAACCCATTTGGGGAGATTGATGATGGTCAACAACCACACTCGACGTGGATCAAGCTACCGCCGGACCGCCCTCGCCCTGGCGCTGGGTATGGGCTTCAGCGGCGTGGCCTTCGGCCAAGCCACCACCGGCAGCATCTTCGGCCAGGCACCGGCAGGCAGCGCCGACACGGTCGTCATCCAGAACGCAACGGGCTTCACCCGCGAGGCCGCCATCGACGCATCCGGCCGCTACAACGTGGGTTCGCTGCCGCTGGGCACGTACACCGTCACGCTGAAGCACGCCGGCCAATCCGTCGATTCGCGCTCGAACGTGACGCTGCGCGTTGGCGCGGGCACGGAGGTTTCATTCGTTGCAACCGAAGCAAACGCCCGCGACCTGTCTTCCGTGACCGTCACGGCCAATTCCATGCCGTCCATCGACGTCACCAGCGTCGATTCGCGCACCGTGATCACCTCCCAGCAGCTGGCCACACTGCCGCTGGCGCGCAACGCTGAAGCGATCGCCCTGCTGGCTCCTGGCGTCGTCCAGGGCAGCTCCTACTTCACCGGCCCCATGGGCGGCTCGCTGGTTTCCTTCGGCGGCTCCTCGGTCACCGAGAATGCCTATTACATCAACGGCTTCAACACCACCGACCCGCTCAGCGGCCTGGGCGGCATCTCGCTGCCGTACGGCTCGATCGACCAGCAGGAAATCCTCAGCGGCGGCTACGGTGCGGCCTACGGTCGTTCCGACGGTGGCGTGATCAGCCAAGTCGGCAAGCGCGGCACCAACGACTGGCACTTCGGTGGCCTGGTCGAGTGGACGCCGACCGGCCTCCAGAGCGACCCGAAGAACTACTACTACGTCAAGAAGGACGGCTCGCAGGGCTCGATGCGCCAGTACCGCAACGACAACAAGAGCTGGACCACCACGGTCGATGCCTATGTTGGCGGCCCTCTGATCAAGGACAAGCTGTTCCTGTTCGCCTCGGTCGAGGCACAGCGCCAGCAGGGTCAGTCGGTGGGCTCGAATGCACTGCCCTACGACACCCACTACCGCTACGACAACCCGAAGTGGTACGCCAAGCTCGACTGGAACATCAACGACAGCAACATCCTGGAAGTGACGGGTGCCTCCACCAAGTCGTCCTACCAGGGCACGATGAACGAGTTCGACTACGCCACGCTGCAGGAAGGTGGCTTCAACAGCTACGACACCCACACCAAGAACGCCGCGCAGCTGTTCTCGGGCAAGTTCACCAGCTACATCACCGACGACCTCACCGTGTCGGCCATGTACGGCAAGATGAAGAGCACGTACTACAGCGACACGCCCGGGTACGACCCCACCTACCCGTACATCTACAACCCGACCTACGAAAACCCGGACGTCACGGGTGGCCAGGTCATCACCAACAACCAGACCGTCAGCACGATCAACCTTCCGGGCCATCGTTCCGTCAGCACCAACCTGCGCCTCGACCTCAGCTACCACCTTGGCGATCACACGCTCACCGCGGGTATCGACAACATGGACATGAAGAACATCGAAGGCGGCACGATGTTCCCGTCCCAGGGCGTGGGCTACGGCTGGGAATACAACGAACCGGTGACCGATGCCAATGGCGATCCGGACCCCAACCTGTACATCCTGGGCGGCCCCGGCTCGGCGCTGCCGGGCGCGGACTGGCACAACTCGCCTTGGGTGGCCCCCGCCGCCGGCTACGCAGGCGGTGAAACCGGCTACTACGTGGCCAGGTACGAGTACCACGACAACGCCTCGGTGCGCGTGGCGCAGCGTGCGCAATACATCCAGGACGACTGGCAGGTCAACGACCGCCTGATGCTGAAGCTCGGTCTGCGCAACGACCAGTTCACCAACTACAACGCCGCCGGCCAGCCTTTCCTGCGCCTCACCAAGCCGCAGTGGGCGCCGCGCCTGGGCTTCAGCTGGGACGTCAATGGCGACGCCAGCTTCAAGGTCTACGGTAACGCGGGGCGTTACTACCTGGCCCTGCCGACCAGCGTGGCGCTGCGCTCCGCAGGCAGCTCGCTGTACACCCGCACCTACTACACCTATACCGGCATCGACGCGAACGGCATCCCGACCGGCCTGACCCCGATCGACACCAGCCGCGGCCCGGACATGCCGCTGTCCGCCAACGGTGAATACGGCCAGCCACGCGATCCGATGGTGGCCACGACCAAGGATCTGAAGTCGGAATACCAGGACGAGTACATCCTCGGCTTCGACAAGAAGCTGGGCGACTCGTGGATGTACGGCGCCAAGGCCACCTATCGCAACCTGCGCAACGCGATCGACGACATCGGCGACAAGAACTCAATCATCAACAAGATGAACAAGATGGGTATCGACCCGGCAACGTATGACGCCAGCGTCATGCCGGGCAGCTACCTGATGAACCCGGGCAAGAACGCGACCTACTCCGTCGCCAAGCTGGGCGGTGGCTACTACGAAGTCCCGATGGACTGGAAGCAGGACTTCGGCTTCAACACCACCATGAAGCGCCACTACTACGGCCTGAACATGTATCTGGAGCATCCGTTCGACGGCAAGTGGTTCGTCCGCTTCGACTACCTGTTCTCGCGGAACTACGGCAACAGCGAAGGCCAGGTGCGCACCGACATCGGTCAGGAAGACGTGTCGGCCACGGTGGACTGGGACTACGCCCAGGTCATGGACTACGCCAACGGCTACCTGGCGAACAACCACAAGCACCAGTTCAAGGCCTATGGCTCGTACCAGGTCGCGCCGGAATGGCTGGTCTCGGCCAATGCCTCGATCCTGTCCGGTTCGCCGCAAACCTGCCTGGGTTACTACCCGGGCGCCCAGCCCAACCCGGGCCTGGGTTACGGCCCGTACTACCACTTCTGCAACGGCAAGCCGTGGCCGCCGGGCACCAAGAGCAACCCGTGGACCTACCGCCTGGATCTCAGCGCGGAGTATCGCCCGGAGTGGGCAGGCAAGAAGCTGGCGTTCAACGTGATGGTCTACAACGTGTTCAACTCACAGAAGACCACGCAGACCTACGCGATCTCGGCCTCCAGCAGTTACCTGCGTCCGATCAGCTCGCAGACACCACGCTATGTGCGATTCGGCGTGACCTACGACTACTGACGCAACCGGTCCGGGGTGGGCATTGCGCCCACGCTGACCCCATCAGTTCAAGCCGCCGGGATATCCCGGCGGCTTTTTCTTGCGTGAAAGCATGGCGCAGGCGCCAGATTCGATATCCCAAACCTGTACCGCCCCCGGCATCCCGAAGGCTGCCTGGCTCGAGTCGCACCAACGTGTTGGGGTACCCAACCGCCCATCACAGCCAGTCACACAAAAGCGCACCGCGAAAGTACATACGCACCCGCATCGCATAATCTTGTTGAACGTTCGTTATGTTCACGTTATGTTCCAAAGACGGCGTAAGAACATGCGCCGTCTTCAGTATCGGGGAGTTTTCCGGCACGGGGCCGGAACCACTTGGGGAGTATGTATTTCATGAGCAATCGCAACACTTTTTCGACGCGCACGCTGCGTCGCACGACCTTGGCACTGAGCTTGGGCCTGGGTCTCGGCCTGGTCGGCACTTCCGCGCTGGCGCAGAACGTCACCGGCGCCATCTTCGGCCAGATCTCGGGGCAGCACGGCGACACCGTGAGCATCCGCAACGTGAACACCGGCTTCGAGCGCTCGGTGCCGGTCGACAGCGCCGGCCGTTACCGCATCAGCTCGCTGCCGACCGGCGACTACACCGTCACCCTGCAAAACAGCGGCCAGACCGTCAGCTCTCGCGACCACGTGATGGTGACGATCGCGGGCGGCACGGAAGTGTCGTTCGGCGCACCGGCGAGTGCCGCGAAGACGCTGGAAGGCGTCTCGGTGGTGGCTTCCGCGCTGCCCGCAATCGACGTCTCCTCGGTCGACACCCGCACCGTGATGACGGCAGAACAGCTACAGAAGCTCCCGGTGGGGCGCGACATCTCGTCTGTCGCATTGCTGGCACCAGGCGTCATCCAGGGCTCCAGTTACAAGGGCGCCCCGAGTTTCGGCGGCTCGGCTGCATCCGAGAACGCCTACTACATCAATGGCTACCCGACCACCAACCCGCTGACCTCGATCGGCTTTTCCACCCTGCCGTTCGATGCCATCGACCAGGAGCAGGTGCTCACCGGTGGCTATAGCGCCGAATTCGGTCGCTCCACCGGCGGCGTGATCAACATCGTGACCAAGCGCGGCTCCAACCAGTGGAAGGCCGGTGTCTACTCGATCTGGTCTCCGGAATCGCTACGCTCCACCCCGCGCAACAACTACTTCCCGGATACCGGCTTCTATGGTCCGGGCAATCGCACGCCGACCGACGGCACGCTCTACCTGAACCGTGCACACGCGCAGTACTGGACGTCCACGGTTGGCGCCTATGTTGGCGGCCCGCTGATCCAGGACAAACTGTTCATCTACGCGGACCTGGAAATGAACCGCCAGGAAGGCAACAGCGTCCGCTACTACACGAACTCCTCGGCCACGAACCTCAAGCAGGCCTGGAACGACTACGCCTACAAGATGCCGCGCTGGACGGCGAAGGTCGACTGGAACATCAACGACAGCAACATCCTCGAGCTGACTGGTATCTCCGACAAGACACAGTACGACGCCAAGTACTCGCCCTACAGCTATGTCACCGACACCCATACCGATACGCAGACCGGCGGCTCCTACACCAAGGACGGCGGCGAGCTGTACGTCGGTAAGTACACCGGATACGTCACCGACGACCTGACCCTGACCGCCCTGTACGGCACGCAGCAGATCGACCACTACAGCTCGCCGTGGCGCTACGACCCGAGCTGCCCATTCATCTCTTCCAGCACCCAGTCGCAGGCCCCCGGCTTGACCTACACCAGCTGTCAGCTGACCACCAGCACGGTGCTGGTGCCGAAGGCCCACGACAAGACCTACGGCGGTCGTCTCGACGTGGAGTACCGCATCGGCGACCACGACGTGCGCGTGGGCCTCGACAAGCAGACCGCGGTGTCGCTGACTGGCAGCAGCATGCCTGGCGGCTATGGCTGGTATTACGGCTGGCAGGCAAAGCCGGGCGATCCGATCGACGGCGGCCATGGCGTCGGTTCGCCTGCTTCCGCTGGCGGCCTCGGCTCGCAGGGTTACTACGTGTACCGCTACTACCAGACGCAGTTGGCCAACGTCAAAACCGAGCAGTCCTCCCAGTACATCGAGGACCGCTGGCAGGTGAACGACCGCGTGCTGCTGTCGCTCGGCCTGCGCAACGAACAGTTCACCAACTACAACGGTAACAACCAGCCTTACGCGCGTCAGCGCAACCAGCTGGCCCCGCGTCTTGGCGTGACGTGGGACGTGTTCGGCGATTCCACCCTCAAGGTGTTCGCCAACGCCGGCCGTTACCACCTGGCCATGCCGAATAATGTCGCGGTACGCGGCGCTTCCGGCTCGCTCATCACCAGCGAGTACTTCACCTATACCGGCGTCGACCCGAAGACCGGCGCGCCGACCGGGCTCTCGCCGGTGGCGGTGGATCACAGCAAGGGCTACACCTGCGGCAACACCAATCAGGTTTCCTCCAATCTGGAGTGCGGCGAAGCCCCCGACCCGCGTACGGTCGCTGCGAAGAACATGAAGTCGCACTTCCAGGATGAATACATCCTTGGCGCGGAATACCAGTTGTCGCCCTCGTACGTGGTCGGCGCCAAAGCCACGATGCGCAAGCTGCGCAGCGCCATCGACGACACCTGCACGCCTGCTCTCGGCGGCCGCTGCTTCCTGTTCAACCCCGGCGTCGCCAACACGTTCCTGGAAGAGCAGGATGACGGCAGCTTCAAGGAAGTGACCTACTCCAACGCCCAACTTGGGTTCCCACAGCTCAAGCGCAAATACGCCTCGCTGGACATGTTCATCGAGCATCCGTTCGCCAATAACTGGTACGGCAAGATCGAGTACACGTTCTCGCACAACTACGGCAACACGGAAGGCCAGCTCGCTTCAGACCTGGATACTGGTAACGGCGGCCAGTCGGATGTATCGGTGACCCAGGACTGGGACTTGCCGCAACTCATGGTCGGTGCGAACGGCTCGTTGCCGAATGATCGCAAGCACCAGATTCGCGCGTTCGGCTACTACCAGCTCAGCAAGGAATGGCGTTTCGGCGCCACCGCGCAAATCGCCTCCGGTCGTCCGCTCAGCTGCACCACCTTCTGGCCCGATCCGTCGGCCCCGGTCTACAACGGCTCGTACTACCACTATTGCGGCCTGCCGATCGCCGGCTCCACAGGCTACGTGTTCACTCCACGCGGCACCAGTGGTCATTCGCCATGGACGTACAAACTGGATCTGAATGTGGCGTACTCGCCGGCATGGGCGGACAACAAGCTCACCTTGCAGATGGACGTGTTCAACATCTTCAACAAGCAGACGCCGCTGTACTACAACATGCGCTATGCCTCCAACCGCTCGACGGTGAATCCGCTGTATCAGCGCGTGCTGGATTACACCAACCCCCGCACGGTCCGCTTCACGATGCGCTACGACTTCTAATAACTGTTGCAAAAGGTCGCGTTCGCCTGGGGGTCACTTGGGCGAATGCACTCTCCAGAGCCGCCGAAGCAATTCGGCGGCTTTTTGTTCATTGCATGCAGCAATGTCAGTGCGGGTCAACTCGTGACGAACGATGCAAAAGTTGCAGACTCGCCGGACCGGAGGGGCCGTCAAACAAGTCAGAGCAACATCGGCCGATCCGACAGCTCGTCCGAGCGATCCGTCCCGTTGCTAGGAAAATGTCGTCGCAATAGGGCGTGGACCGAGGCGATGCCCTGCAAGCTCCCTTCGCGCCATTGTCCGCGCGCATAGGCGTCGCGCATGTGGGTGCAGACTTCCGCCCACTCATCAAGGGCCACGTAACGGGCGATGCCGCGGTCGGCGACGACTTCGATGCGGTGCTCGGCCAGCAGCACGTAGAGCAGCACGCCGTTGTTGTGCTCGGTGTCCCAGATGCCGAGCTGGCCGAACAACTGACGTGCACGCATCGGCGCATCCAGGCGGGACAGCACGGCCAGCGGCGACAGCCGCGACTCCACGACCAGGCGCACTTCGCCGCGATGCGTGCGTTCGCCTTCCGCGACTGCCGCAGCGATCTCGTCCAGCAGGCTGGCAGGAAAGCGGCGATGAAGCTGGAACCAGCCTTCGCCGAGATTCATCAACAGACGTGACCGGCGTGCCATCTCACCAGCTCCCCGAGGCGCCGCCGCCGTTGAAGCTGCCGCCGCCTCCACTGAATCCGCCACCGCCGCCGAAGCCACCGCCACCGCCAAAGCCACCACCACCCCAGCCGCCGAAGCCACCCCAGCCACCGCCGCCGATGGAACGGCCGGCACCGGCGGGCAACAGCATCAGGAGTCCGCCCACGATGCCGCCGAAGATGCCCATGCCCACGGAGGCCATCAACCAGAACAGGCCACCGATGACGAGCCCGCCCAGCGGTGCACGTACCAGTGCATGCGTGCGGCCCAGCACGCCACGCAGGAAGATCCACACGAAGAAGCCGATGCCCAACAGGCCGTTGAGATCCGGACCACGCCGTTCGTGTGGCGCCCCCTGCACCGGCGGCGGCAGCGGCTCGTCATTGATCAGCAGGGTCAGCGCGCCCACCGCGTCGCCGATGCCGCCGTAGTAGTCGCCGGTGCGGAACTTCGGCGCAAGGTACTCGCGGATGATGCGTGCCGCGGCGGCATCGGGAATCGCCCCCTCCAGCCCCGCGCCCACCTCGATCCGCACGGCGCGGTCGTCCTTGGCGATGAGCAGCAGCACGCCGTCGTCGATGCCCTTGCGGCCCACCTTGTTCGCCATCGACACGTCCAGCGAATAGCTGTCGATGTCCTGCGGCCGGGTGCTACCCACCATCAGCACGACGAGCTGGGCGCCCTTGGCCTTTTCCAGCGCCACCAGTTGCGCATCGAGCTGGTCCACCTGCTGCGCGCTGAGCGTACCGGTGAGGTCGGTGACGTGCCGCATGAGCTTCGGCACGGCGGCATCGGCGTGCAGCAACGCCGGCAGCAGCAATGCGACTGCCAACAACCATGCCCACAGCGTCCGCGGGCGGCGCCGGATCATCTCAATGGGCCGAGGCGGCGGGCGCCGGCGCGGCACCGCCGAAATCGACCTTCGGCGCGCTGGAGATCGCCTGCTCGTTCTGCACGCTGAAATTCGGCTTCACGGTGTAGCCGAACATCTTGGCGGTGAGGTTGTTCGGGAAGGTGCGGATCAGCCCGTTGTACTGCTGCACCGCCTGCACATAGCGCTGGCGCGCCACGGTGATGCGGTTCTCGGTGCCTTCCAGTTGCGCCTGCAGGTTCTGGAACAGGCCGTCGGCCTTGAGCGTCGGATAGTTCTCGCTGACCGCCATCAGCCGCGACAGCGCGTTGCCGAGCTCGCCCTGCGCGGCCTGGAACTTCGCCAGCGCCTGCGGATCGTTCGCAAGTTCCGGCGTCGCCTGGATGCTGCCCACCCTGGCACGCGCGTCGGCCACCTCGGTGAACACCTTCTCCTCGTGCTGGGCGTAGCCCTTCACCGTGGCGACCAGGTTCGGCACCAGGTCGGCGCGGCGCTGGTACTGGTTGAGCACTTCCGACCACGCGGCCTTGACCGCCTCGTCCTGCCGCTGCATGGCGTTGTAGCCGCAGCCGGTGAGTCCCACGACGAGCAGCAACAGCACGAGATTGCGCAGCAGTTTCATGGCGGGCTCCGTTCCGGTGAGGACGCCATTGCAGCATCCCGGAACGGGCGGTGCAATCAGACCCAGCGCACACCCAGCACCAGCACCCAGCTCAGCACCATCAGCACCAGCAGCAGGAACACCGCGGCCGAGCCCATGTCCTTGGCGCGACCGGCCAGCTCGTGGAATTCGGGGCTGACCTTGTCCACCACCGCCTCGATCGCGGAGTTGAGCAGCTCGGCGGACAGTACGAGGAAAGCCGGCGCTACCAGGGCGAGCTTCTCCAGCGCGCCCTGCCCCAGCCACAGGCCCAGCGGGATCAGCACCACCGCCAGCATCGCTTCCAGCCGGAACGAAGCCTCGTGCCGCCAGCCTGCACGCAGACCCAGCATCGACCAGCGGAAGGCGTTCCAGAGTTGACGGGGGTTGCCGCGGAATCCTTGGCCTGGCATGGGGAACGAGTCTCCGGCGGGCGATGCCGCGCATCGCGGGCAAACGGCGATGATGCCACAGGCCGGCCCCGCGCTTGCGTGCCAGCCTGAGGGATATTGCGCTGCAGCGAAGCCGGCGTGACGGATGGGTTACCCTTCGACGGTTGTGGTGCCGTTCAGGCCACGACTCGCCGGCCGCGTTCGCGCGGCCGTTGTACTCCTCAAGTCCGGAATAGATGCATGGCAATCCAGAATCCACCCGTTTCGCAAACACGGTCGTTCAGTACCGTCTTCCTGATCGAGATGTGGGAGCGCTTCGGCTTCTACGGCATGCAGGTGCTGATGGTCACCTACATGATGAAGAAGCTGGGCTTCGTCGACATCAAGGCGAACCTGGTGTGGGGCGCGGCCGCGGCGCTGATCTACGTGACACCGGCGATCGGCGGCTGGGTCGGCGACCAGCTGATCGGCACCCGCCGCACCATGCGTCTCGGCGCGATGGTGCTGATGCTGGGCTATGCGCTGCTGTGGATTCCCACCGACAACGCGAGCTTCCTGTACTTCGCACTGGGCGTGATCATCGTCGGCAACGGCATGTTCAAGCCGAACGCCGGCAACCTGGTGCGCAAGATCTACGAGGGCGACGACACCAAGATCGACAGCGCGTTCACCATCTACTACATGGCGGTGAACATCGGCTCGATGATCTCGATGACGCTGACGCCGTGGATCCGCGACTACGTGGGCGAGCATTACGGCGACGACTGGGGTTGGCACACCGCGTTCGGCGTGTGCGCGATCGGCCTGCTGCTGGGCCTGGCGAACTATGCGCTGATGAGCCGCGCACTGAAGCATGTCGGCTCGCCCGCCGACGGCGAGCCGGTGAAGCTGAAGAACCTCGCCGGCGTGCTGGGCGGCGCCATCGCGCTGGTGTTCGTGTCCGCCTTCATCCTGCACAACGAACTGGTGGCGCGCATCTGCGTGTACGCTGCCGGCGTGGTGCTGCTCTTCATCTTCGGCTACTTGATCTCCAAGAGTCACCGCGACGAACGCGCCGGCCTGATCGCGGCGCTGGTGCTGGTGATCCAGACCATCTTCTTCTTCATCTTCTACCAGCAGATGTCCACCTCGCTGAACCTGTTCGCGCAGAAGAACGTGGACTTGTCGTTCGGCGTGTTCGGCTTCCACCTGTTCAACTGGATCCCGGAGCAGTTCCAGAACCTCAACGCGATCTGGATCGTGGTGCTGAGCCCGGTGCTGGTGTTCGCGTACAACACGCTGGGCAGGCTGGGCAAGGATCCCTCGATCGCCGCCAAGTTCGCCTGGGGCTTCGCCGCGGTGGCGATCGGCTACTTCATGTATGGCCTGGGCGCGCGCTTCGCGGTAGCCGGCCAGGTCTCCTCGTGGACCATGGTGTGGGGCTACGGCTTCTACTCGCTGGGCGAACTGCTGGTGTCGGGCCTGGGCCTGGCGATGGTCGCCCGCTACGTGCCGGAGCGCATGGGCGGCTTCATGATGGGCGCCTACTACGTGGCCTCGGGCATCTCGCAGTACCTCGGCAGCGTGGTGGCGAACTTCGCGCACGTGCCGAAGGACGTGACCGATCCGGTGGTGTCGCTGCCGATCTACATCGACCTGTTCGACAAGCTCGGCTTCGCCGGCGTCGCCTGCACGGCGATCGCGCTGGCCATGCTGCCGCTGATGAAGAAGCTGTCGGCCAGCCACGCCGACGTGGCGGCGAGCCGCGAACCGCTGCCCGCCGTGCGCAGCGAGGAATTCGACACGCCCTGATTCGGCACGGCCCGTCGCCGCACGGCGGCGGGCCCATGCCGACGGGACGGATCGCATGTCGCATCGCCCACCCAAGAACCGCATCGGCCCGTTCGCGCTGGCGCGCGCGCTGGCTTGGCTGCGCCTGTGCGCGATCGGTGGACAGAGCGTGGCAGTGCTGGTCTGCGCGTTCTGGCTGCGCCTGGCGATACCGCTGCTGCCGCTGCTGGCCTGCATCGGCCTGCTCGCGGTGTTCTCGGTGCTGGCGGCGTGGCGACTGGGCCGCCCCTGGCCGGTCAGCGAGTCGGAGACGATCGCCCACATCGGCATCGACACCCTGGTGCTGGGCGTGCTGTTGTACTTCACCGGCGGCGCCAGCAACCCCTTCGTCACCTTGCTGCTGGTGCCGATCGCGCTGTCTGCGGCCACGCTCTCGATCCGTGCCATCCTCGCGGTGGCCGCGCTCGCCGGCGCCGCCTATCTGCTGCTGCTGCGCTGGTATGTGCCGCTGCCGGTGCTGGACGGCATGCACGACCACGGCTATTCGCTGCACGTGATCGGCATGGGCGTGAACTTCGTCATCATGGCGCTGCTGCTGGGCTTCTTCACCAACCGGCTGGCGCGCGCGCTGCGCGTGCAGCAGCTGGCGATGCAGCGCATACATGAGCGCGCGCTGCGCGACGAGGGCATCCTCGCCATCGCCACCCAGGCCGCCGGCGCCGCGCACGAGCTCAACACCCCGCTCTCCACCATGCGTACCCTGCTGCCGGAGCTGCGCCGCGAACACGCCGGCGACGCCGGGTTGGCCGAGGATCTCAGCCTGCTCGAAGGCCAGGTGGACCGCTGCCGCGACATCCTGCGCGAGATGGTGGCGTTCGGCCAGGCCCAGCTCTCGCAGGAACCCGAGCGGCTGGACGTAGCGCAGTTCCTGCACAGCTGCACCGAGCGCTTCCAGCTGCTGCGCCCCGAGGCCGAGCTGGAACTGCAGCTGGACGAGGACACTGCGCGGCTGCCGCTGCGCGTGCCTCCCGGCCTGCGCCACGCGTTGCTGAACCTGCTCAACAACGCCGCCGATGCCTCCGCCCAGCGCGACTCGCGCGAAGTGCTGCTGCAGGTGGAGCGCGAAGGCGACTGGCTGCAGTTCCTGGTGATCGACCGCGGCCCCGGCTTCGCCAGCACCGAAGGCAATGCGCGGCTGGGCCACTCGCAGAAGCAGACCGGCCTGGGCATCGGGCTCACCCTCGCGGTGGCCACCGCAGAACGCCTCAGCGGCGAACTGGTGGCCCGCAACACCGACGACGGCGCGGTGGTCTGCCTGCGCCTGCCGCTGGCGGTGATCTCGCGACGCTGAGCATCGCGCGCCGCGCGCGTGCAAGTTCCGCCGCATGCGGCAAGAATGGGCGCAGCCGCCCCACCCGGATTCCCCCATGAACGAGCCTGCCTACCCCACTTCCGCGCGCCCCCTGCTGCTGGTGGACGACGACGCCACCTTCGTGCGCGTGCTGACCCGCGCGCTGAGCTCGCGCGGCTTCGAGGTGATCTCGGCCACCAACCTCGGCGACGCGCGCGTGCTGGCGCGCCGCCACCAGCCGCGCTACTGCGTGCTCGACCTGAAGCTCGGCGAGGAGAACGGCCTGCGCCTGATCCCCGAGCTGCAGACCCTGGTGCCGGACATGCGCATCCTGCTGCTTACCGGCTACGCCTCGATCGCCACCGCGGTGGAGGCGATCAAGCGCGGCGCGCACGACTACCTCGCCAAGCCGGTGGACGCCGACGCGGTGGTGCGTGCCCTGCTCGACGGCGACAACGGCGCGGAAGGCGAGGACGAGGATCTGCCCGACGCTCCCGAGGCACCGCTGGCGCTGCGCCGGCTGGAGTGGGAGCACATCCAGCGCGTGCTCACCGAATGCAACGGCAACATCTCCGAGACCGCGCGCCGGCTGGGCATGCACCGGCGTACGCTGCAGCGCAAGCTGGGCAAGCATCCGGTGCGGGAGCGGCCCGAGGGCGAGGGCTGATCCACCACCGCTGCGACAACGCGCCGTCTGCCGGGGCCACGAAAGGCGGCTAAGCTTGCAACCTTGGACCTTGGTCAAAGGTTTTCGCTTGGACATCCGTTTTCCCGTCGCGCTGCTGCTGGCTTCCTCAGGCGGCGCGGCGTTCGCGACCGAACCGCCGCAATCCACCACGCTGGCGCCGGTGCACGTGCACGCCAGCGACACCGCGGTGCTGAACACGCCCAGCGTGACCGTGCGCATCGATCGCCAGCGCCTGCAGCAGCAGAACCTGGTCGACAACGCCGACGCGCTGCGCTACGCGCCCAACCTGCAGGTGCGCCAGCGCTACATCGGCGATCCCAACGCCACCATCAGCGGTCGCAGCAGCGGCACCCTGCAGAGCGCGCGCAGCCTGCTCTACGTCGACGGCCTGCTGCTCTCCAACCTGATGAGCAACAGCTGGGACGGCGCGCCGCGCTGGGGCATGGTGGCGCCCGGCGAAATCGGCGCGGTGGACGTGCTGTACGGCCCCTACTCGGCGCTGTACCCCGGCAACGCGATGGGCACCACGGTGCTGATCCACACCCGCCTGCCCGACCGGCTGGTCGCCAGCGCGGACGCCCAGTATTTCAGCCAGGGCTACAGCGACCATTACGGCGCCGGCGGCGATTACGACGGCCATCGCCTCGCCGCCCAGCTCGGCGACAGGCAAGGCCGCTGGCGCTGGCTGCTCGCACTCAACC
>DATEKS010000047.1:0-17153 GCA_035277325.1 Rhodanobacter sp. | reverse complement strand
CCAGAAGCCGATCAGCAGGTACGACACCAGGCCCACCGCCTCCCAGCCGAAGAACAGCTGCAGGAAGTTGTTGCTCATCACGAGCATCAACATCGAGAAGGTGAACAGCGAGATGTAGCTGAAGAAGCGCTGGTAGCCCGGGTCCTCGTGCATGTAGCCGATGGTGTAGACGTGCACCAGCAGCGACACGAAGGTGACCACCACCATCATCATGGCGGTGAGGCGGTCGATCATGAAGCCGACGCTGGCGTTGAACTTGCCGATCTCGAACCAGATGTAGAGGTTCTGGTTGAAGTTCGGCGCGCCGCCCCAGACCAGCTGGTACAACACGTAGAACGACAGGCCGCAGGAGATCAGCAGGCCCAGGATGGTGACGCTGTGCGCACCGGCGCGGCCGATCTGCTTGCCGAGGAAACCGGCCAGCAGGCAGCCCACCAGCGGCGCCAGCGCGATCGTCAGCAGGATGGATGTGGACAAAGGCATCGGATCAACCCTTCATGCTGTCGATTTCGGCGACGTTGACCGTGCTGCGGTTGCGGAACAGCAGCACCAGGATCGCCAGGCCGATCGCGGATTCCGCCGCGGCCACGGTGAGGATGAAGAACACGAACACCTGCCCCGCCACATCATGGCCGAAGCGGGAGAACGCCACGAAGTTGATGTTCACCGCCAGCAGCATCAGTTCGATCGCCATCAGCAGCACGATCACGTTCTTGCGGTTGATGAACAGGCCGGCGACGGCGATGCAGAACAGGATCGCGCCGAGCACGATGAAGTGCGAAAGAGTAATCATGGCTGGGACTCCTGGGCCGGGGCCGGCGCGGCATCGACGGGCCGCTCGGCCGCCATCTTCACCACACGCACGCGGTCGCGCGGGTTGATCGCGACCTGCTGGCTGGCCAGCTGGCGCTTCACGCCGGTGCGCTGGCGCAGGGTCAGCGCCACCGCGGCGATCACGCCCACGGTGAGGATCAGCGCGGCGATCTCGAACGGCAGCAGGTATTGCGTGTACAGCGCCTTGCCCAGCCACGCGGTATTGGAATCGCCGGCCGGATTCGCCCCCATCGTCTGCGCGTGCATCACGCGCACGCCGATCAGCGCCAGCATCTCCACCAGCATCACCACGGCGACCACCAGGCCCACCGGCAGGAACTTCACGAAGCCCTCGCGCAGCTTCTCCTGGTCGATGTCCAGCATCATCACCACGAACAGGAACAGCACCATCACCGCGCCTACGTAGACCACGATCAGCGCGATGGCGAGGAATTCCGCCTCGGCCAGCATCCAGATGCAGGCCGTGCTGAAGAAGGTCAGCACCAGCGCCAGCACCGCGTGCACCGAGTTGCGCAGGCTGATCACCGCCAGCGCGGAAAGCACCGTGATCGCGCCGAAAGCGTAGAAACAAATGAGTTGGAACAGGTTCGGATCAATCATGGCGTTCCGTCCTCAGCGATAGGCCGCGTCTTGCGCACGGGCGGCGGCAATATCCGCCTCGAAACGGTCGCCGATGGCGAGCAGCTGCGACTTGGTCACGATGTTCTCGCCGCGGTGCTCGAAGTGGTACTCGTGCACGTGCGTCTCGACGATGGAGTCGACCGGGCAGCTCTCCTCGCAGAAGCCGCAGTAGATGCACTTGAACAGGTCGATGTCGTAGCGCGTGGTGCGGCGCTGGCCGTCGCTCTCGCGCGGCGCCGAGTCGATGGTGATCGCCAGCGCCGGGCACACCGCCTCGCACAGCTTGCAGGCGATGCAGCGCTCCTCGCCGTTCGCGTAGCGGCGCAGCGCGTGCAGGCCGCGGAAGCGGTTCGACTTGGGGATGTGCTCCATCGGGTAGCGCATCGTGTACTTCGGGCTGAACATGTAGCGCCAGGTCAGCGCCATGCCCTTGAACAGCTCGATCAGCAGCAGGCTGTTGAAATAACTGATTACACGCTTCATCGGAACCTCAGACCCCCGCGATGCCGTAGTACTTCATGCAACCGGCCACCAGCACCCAGACGATCGCGATCGGAATGAACACCTTCCAACCCAGCCGCATGATCTGGTCGTAGCGGTAGCGCGGGAAGGTGGCGCGGAACCACAGGAACAGGAAGGCGAAGGCGAAGGCCTTGACGAACAGCCACAGGAAGCCGCCGTGACCGATGAAGCCCCAGCTCTCCGGGAACGGGCTGAGCCAACCGCCCATGAACAGGATCGAGGCGAGGAAACTCACCAGGATCATGTTCGCGTACTCGGCGAGGAAGAACAGCGCGAACGCCGAGCCGGAATACTCCACATGGAAGCCGGCCACGATCTCCGACTCGCCCTCGGCCACGTCGAACGGCGCGCGGTTGGTCTCGGCCACGCCGGAGATGAAGTAGACGACGAACACTGGCAGCAGCGGCCACATGAACCAGCCGAGGATGCCCTTGCTGCCGGCCTGCGCGTTGACGATGTCGGTGAGGTTCAGCGAACCAGCCAGCACCAGCACGCAGACCAGGCAAAGGCCCATCGCCAGCTCGTAGGAGATCACCTGCGCCGCCGAGCGCATCGCGCCGAGCAGCGCATAGCGCGAGTTGGAGGCCCAGCCGGCGAGGATGATGCCGTACACGCCCAGCGAGGTCATCGCCAGGAGATACAGCAGGCCCGCGTTCGCGTTCGACAGCACCATCTTCGTGCCGAACGGGATCACCGCCCAGGCCGCCAGCGCCGGGATCAGCGCGAGCAGCGGCGCGAGGTAGTACAGCGCGCGGTTCGCCTTGCTCGGCAGGATCACTTCCTTCAGCAGCAGCTTCACCACGTCGGCGAAGGCCTGCAGCAGGCCGAGCGGGCCGACCTTGTTCGGCCCCATGCGCACGTGCATCCAACCGATGACCTTGCGCTCCCAGTACACGAACATCGCCACCGCGATCACCAGCGGCAGCACGATGCACAGGATGTAGAGGATCGGCATTCCTACCTGATGAAGAAGCTGATCAAGCATGTGCTTACGCCTTGCTCAGGGTGATGGCTGCGCCATAGGGCGGCAGCGTGGCGGTGATATCCTGCGCAGCCTCGATCCACACGGCGCCCTCGGGCACGGCAGGGTCGACGAGCAGCGGCAGCGTCGTGTCGGCAACGCTCACCTGCGCGCCGTCGGCCACGCCCAGCCGCGCGGCCTCCGCCTCGTTGATGCGCGCGGCCGGCGCACGGTTCAACGGATGCGCGTTGAGCGCGGTGGCCCGGCGCAGCACCGCATCGCCGCGGTAGATCGGCCAGGTGGCAATGCGGGCAAGACCGGCGGCCGGCTTGCGCTCGGCCAGCGCGTCGCGTGCCGCGACGCCGCGCGCCACGATGCCGTCGCGTAGCCCGCCCAGGTCGTCGAACTCGAAGCCGGCGAACTGCATCAGGCCGCCCAGCGCACGCAGCACCTTCCAGCCCGGTCGGGCCTCGCCCGGCGCCTTCGCGCCGGCCTGCACCGCCTGCGCTAGCCCATCGACGTTGACCAAGGTGCCGTCGGTCTCCGGCAGCAGCGCGATCGGCAGGATCACGCTGGCCACCTCACGCAGCGCGGGACTGGCATAGGCGCTGAACGCCACCACCTGCTGCGCGCCGCGCAGCGCGGCGAGTGCCTGCGCGCCGTCGGCAAAATCGTGCGGCGGCTCCACGCCGTACAACACGTAGCCCTTGCGCGGCTGCGCCAGCATGGCCTGCGCGTCCAGCCCGCCGTTGCCCGGCACCACACCGAGCTGGCCGAGGCCGATCGCGTTCGCGCCCACCGGCAGTTCGTCGTAGCCGGCACCGGTGGCGCTGGCGATGAAGCGCGCGATCGCGCGCAGCCACGAGGCTTCCGGATGGGTGGCCGCGGCTTCGCCGAGGATCACCACCGCCCTGCCCGCCTTCAGCGCGGCGATGGCGGCGTGGTCGCCCTCGTCGCTGGCCGCGGCATTGATCGCACCGGCCAGCGCGGCCGGCGCGGTGGCGCCTTCCGCCACCGCGGCGCGGGCCAGCGCCAGCAGCGCGTCGACCATGCCCTGCGGCGGCACGATCGCGGCGCCGGCGAGCTTGTAGTTGAACTCGAAGGCGGCCGGGTTGACCGCGTACACCTTGGCGCCCTGCTTGGTCGCCTGGTGCAGGCGGTGGTTGAGCAGCGGCATCTCGCGGCGCAGGTCGGAGCCGACCAGCAGCGCGGCCTTGATCTGTGCCACCTCGGCCACCGGCAGGCCGAAGCTCGTGGCCACGGCGTGGTCGGCGAAGTCGAGCTGGCGCAGGCGGTGATCGACATGGGCGCTGCCCAGGCCACGCGCGAGGCGCAGCACCAGGTCGGCTTCCTCGTTCGTGGTGGCCGGGTGCACCAGCACGCCCAGCTCGCTGCCCGGCATGCTCTTCAGCGCCTCGGCGGCGGCGGCGAGCGCGTCTTCCCAGGTGGTCTGCTGCCACTGGCCGTTGCGCTTCACTTCCGGCTTGCCGATGCGGTCGGCCGCGTACATGCCCTGGTGGCTGTAGCGGTCGCGGTCGGACAGCCAGCACTCGTTGATCGTTTCGTTGTCGCGCGGCACCGTGCGCAGCACCTCGCCGCGACGGGTGTGCAGCCACAGGTTCGAGCCCAGCGCGTCGTGGTAGGCGACCGACGGCTTGGCGATCAGCTCCCAAGCGCGCGCCTTGAACTGGAACGGCTTGTTGGTCAGCGCGCCCACCGGGCAGACGTCGATGATGTTGCCCGACAGCTCCGTTTCCACGGTCTTGCCAATGTACGTGCCGATCTGCAGGTTCTCGCCGCGGCTCATGCCGCCCAGCTCGTAGCTGCCGGCGATCTCGCTGGTGAAGCGCACGCAGCGCGTGCACTGGATGCAGCGGGTCATCTCGGTGGCGACCAGCGGTCCGATGTTCTCGTCGGCGATGGTGCGCTTGCGCTCGGTGTAGCGCGACACGCTGCGGCCGTAGCCCAGGGCCACGTCCTGCAGCTCGCACTCGCCGCCCTGGTCGCAGATCGGGCAGTCCAGCGGATGGTTGATCAGAAGGAACTCCATCACGTCCTTCTGGAACTTCAGCGCCTTGTCCGAACGCGTGATGACCTTCATGCCCTCGCCCACAGGCGTGGCGCAGGCCGGCTGCGGCTTGGGCATCGGCCGGCCGCCCATCTCCACGTCGACCAGGCACATGCGGCAGTTGGCGGCGATCGGGAGCTTGCGGTGGTAGCAGAAGCGCGGGATGGCGACGCCGATGGCGTCGGCCGCCTCGATGATCATCGCGCCCTTGCGGATCTGCACGGGCTTGCCGTCGATCTCGATGTTGACCAGATCCGGCGCGGTGTTGCCGGTGGGCTGCGCACTCATGCAGCGACTCCACGGTTGGCGGCGAGCTGGTCCTCGGTCATCGAGCGGCCATGCTGCACGTAGTATTCGAATTCGTTCCAGAACTTGGCGAGGAAGCCCTGCACCGGCCACGCGGCGGCTTCGCCGAACGCGCAGATGGTGTGGCCCTCGATCTGGCCGGCGATGGCCTTGAGGCGATGCAGGTCGTCCTGCGTGCCCTTGCCTTCCACGATGCGGGTGAGCACGCGGTACATCCAGCCCGTACCTTCGCGGCAGGGCGTGCACTGGCCGCAGGACTCGGCCTTGTAGAAGCGCGCGATGCGCTGGCAGGCCTTGACCATGCAGGTGGTGTCGTCCATCACGATCACCGCACCGGAGCCCAGGCCCGAACCCGCCTTCTGCAGGCAGTCGTAGTCCATGGTGGCCGCCATCATTTCCTCGGCGTTGAGCACCTTCATCGAGGAGCCGCCGGGGATCACCGCCTTCAGCTTGTTGCCGTTGCGCACGCCGCCGGCCATCTCCAGCAGGTCCTTGAACGGGGTGCCGAGGCGGACCTCGAAGTTGCCGGGCTTGTTGACGTGGCCGGAGACCGAGAAGATCTTCGGGCCGCCGTTGTTCGGCTTGCCGAGGTTGAGGAACCAGTCGGCGCCGTTGCGCAGGATCGCCGGCACCGAGGCATAGGTCTCGGTGTTGTTGATCGTGGTGGGCTTGCCGTACAGGCCGAAGTTGGCCGGGAACGGCGGCTTGAAGCGCGGCTGGCCCTTCTTGCCTTCCAGCGACTCCATCAGTGCGGTTTCCTCACCGCAGATGTAGGCGCCGGCGCCGAGCGCGCCGTAGATGTCCACGTCGATGCCCGTGCCCTGGATGTTCTTGCCCAGCAGACCGGCCGCGTAGGCTTCCTTCAGCGCCTCCTCGAAATGCTCGAAGGGTTCGTGGTGGAATTCGCCGCGCAGGTAGTTGTAGGCGACGGTGGAACCGGTGCAGTAGCAGGCGATCGCCAGGCCCTCGATCACCGCATGTGGGTTGTAGCGCAGGATGTCGCGGTCCTTGGCCGTGCCGGGCTCCGACTCGTCCGAGTTGCAGAGGATGTACTTCTGCATGTTGCCCTTCGGCATGAAGGACCACTTCAGGCCGGTGGGGAAGCCCGCGCCGCCGCGACCGCGCAGGCTGGATTTCTTGACTTCCTCGACCAGGCCGGCGGGATCGGGCTTCTCGGCGAGGATCTTGCGCCACGCCTTGTAGCCGTCCACCTTCTCGTAGCTGTCCATCGCCCACGGCTTGTCGAAATGCAGCGTGGTATAGACGACCTGGTGGTCCTGGGGTGCGGGTCCGACCGGACCGGTGATGCTTGCCATGTCGCGCTTACTCCAGGCCGTCCAGAATCTGGTCGAGCTTCTCGGCCGTGATCCGTTCGTGGTAGTGGCCGTTCACCGTCATCGCCGGCGCATACACGCAGGCGGCGATGCACTCTTCCTCCTGCTTGAGGTAGATGCGGCCGTCCGGGGTGCTCTCGCCGAGCCTGATGCCCAGCTTCTTCTCGCAGTGCTTCACCAGGTCCTCGGCGCCGTTGAGCCAGCACGAGATGTTGGTGCAGATCGCCACGTTGTTGCGGCCCACCGGCTTCGTCTCCAGCATCGAGTAGAAGCTGGCCACCTCGTAGGCCCACACCGCGGGCAGGTCGAGGTACTTCGCCACCGCCGTGATCAGCTCGTCGGTGAGGAAGCCGTGGTTCTGTTCCTGCGCGGCGAACAGCGCCTGGATCAGCGCCGAGCGCCTGCGGTCCGGCGGGAACTTGGTCAGCCAGTGGTCGATGTGATGGCGCGTGTGCTCGGTGAGCACGGCGAGCGGATCGACGTTCTTGACCTGGTCGTAATGTCCGGTGGCTTTCATGCGTTTCTCCGTCGTGCCGGCTCAGCGGTCCACTTCGCCGAACACGAGGTCGTAGGTGCCGATCATCGCCACCACGTCGGGCAGCATGTGCCCCTTGACGATGGGATCGATCGAGGACAGGTGGGCGAAGCCCGGCGCGCGCAGGTGCACGCGGAACGGCTTGTTGGCGCCGTCGGAGACGAGATAGCAGCCGAACTCGCCCTTCGGCGCCTCGACCGCGCAGTAGGTCTCGCCGGCCGGCACACCGTAGCCTTCGGTGAACAGCTTGAAGTGGTGGATGAGCGCTTCCATGCTCTCCTTCATCTCCTCGCGCTTCGGCGGGGCGACCTTGTAGTTCTCCACCATCACCGGGCCGGGGTTGGCGCGCAGCCACTTCACGCACTGCTTGATGATGCGGTTGGACTGGCGCATCTCCTCGACGCGCACCAGGTAGCGGTCGTAGCAGTCGCCGTTGACGCCCACCGGAATGTCGAAATCCATCTCGGCGTACTTCGCGTAGGGCTGCTTCTTGCGCAGGTCCCAGGCGATGCCCGAGCCGCGGATCATCGCGCCGGTCATGCCCCAGGCCTGGGCCTGTTCCGGCGAGATCACGCCGATGCCGACGGTGCGCTGCTTCCAGATGCGGTTGGTGGTGAGCAGTTCCTCGTACTCGTCCACCTTCTTCGGGAAGTCGTCGGCGAAGGCATCGAGGAAGTCGAGCATCGAGCCCTCGCGCCAGCTGTTCAGGCGCTGCAGGTCCTTGCCCTTGTGCCACGGCGACTCGCGGTACTGCGACATCTTCGCCGGCAGGTCGCGGTAGACGCCGCCCGGGCGGTAGTAGGTGGCGTGCATGCGCGCGCCCGACACCGCCTCGTAGACGTCCATCAGTTCCTCGCGCTCGCGGAACGCGTACAGGAACACCGCCATCGCGCCGAGGTCGAGCGCGTTCGAGCCGATCCACATCAGGTGGTTCAGGATGCGGGTGATCTCGTCGAACATCGTGCGGATGTACTGCGCGCGCTCCGGCGCCTCGATCCCCAGCAGGGTCTCGATCGCGCGCACGTAGGCGTGCTCGTTGCACATCATCGACACGTAGTCGAGGCGGTCCATGTAGCCGATCGACTGGTTGAACGGCTTGGACTCGGCCAGCTTCTCGGTGCCACGATGGAGCAGGCCGATGTGCGGATCGGCGCGGACGATGGTCTCGCCGTCCATCTCCAGCACCAGGCGCAGCACGCCGTGCGCAGCGGGATGCTGCGGGCCGAAGTTCATCGTGTAGTTGCGGATTTCCTGGGCCATCGAATCAGTTCCTGCGCCAGTCGTCGGCGGCTTCGGCCTTGGCCTGCATGAGGTCGGCGTCGTCGCGGATCACGCGCGGCACCAGCACGCGCGGCACCACCGACGTCACGGGTTCGTACACCACGCGCTTCTGCTCGGGGTCGTAGCGCACCTCGACGTTGCCGATCAGCGGGAAGTCCTTGCGGAACGGGTGTCCCACGAAGCCGTAGTCGGTGAGGATGCGGCGCAGGTCCGGGTGGCCGTCGAAGATGATGCCGTAGAGATCGAACGCCTCGCGTTCGAACCAGTTCGCGCCCGGCCAGATGCCGGTCACGGAGGGCACCAGCGGCAGGCTGTCGTCCTCGCAGAACACGCGCAGGCGCAAGCGCTGGTTGTGCTCGATCGAGAGCAGGTGGATCACCGCGGCGTAGCGGCGCGGCTGGTTCACGCCACGCGGACGGTCGGCCCAGCCGAAGCGCCCTTGCGCCTCGCCTTCCACGCCGCGCGAGAAGCCGGTGCTGGTGACGTCGGTGGTGTCCCACTCGGTCTGGCCGTAGCCGAGGTAGTCGACGCCGCACACGTCGATCAGCTCGCTGAAGCGGAAGCCCGGCTCGTCACGCAGCGCGGTGGCCACGGCGAGCAGGTCGGCGGCCGCCAGCTCGGCAGTGGTCTCGTTGCGGACGACGCTGATCTTCAGCGTGTCGCCGAACCGCGCAGCGAGGCGCTCGGCCAGCGAGGTCTTTTGGGTGTCGGTCATGGCAGCGCCTTCAGGAACGCGCGATGGTGCTGGTGCGGCGGATCTTCTTCTGCAACTGCAGGATGCCGTGGATCAGCGCTTCGGCCGTGGGCGGGCAGCCCGGCACGTAGATGTCCACCGGCACGATGCGGTCGCAGCCGCGCACCACGGAATAGGAGTAGTGGTAGTAGCCGCCGCCATTCGCGCAGCTGCCCATCGAGATCACCCACTTCGGCTCGGGCATCTGGTCGTAGACCTTGCGCAGCGCGGGGGCCATCTTGTTGACCAGGGTGCCGGCCACGATCATCACGTCGCTCTGGCGCGGCGACGGGCGGAAGATCACGCCGTAGCGGTCAAGGTCGAGGCGGGCGGCGCCGGCGTGCATCATCTCCACCGCGCAGCAGGCCAGGCCGAAGGTCATCGGCCACATCGAGCCGGTGCGCGCCCAGTTCATCAGCGCGTCGACGCTGGTGGTGGCGAAACCGCGCTGCACCACCGGGTTGTCGCCGGCCGGACGCAGGATGTCGTCCACCACGTCCAGCGGCTGCGGGTTGTGCATCACCTTGTCGATGGAGGAGATCACTCCCATTCCAGTGCTCCCTTCTTCCAGACGTAGGCGAAACCGACCACCAGCAGCAGCAGGAACAGCGCCATCTCGATCAGCGCGGTGATGCCGATCTGCTTGAACACCACCGCCCAGGGAAACAGGAAGGCGATTTCCAGGTCGAAGATGATGAAGAGGATCGCGAGCAGGTAGTAGCGCACGTCGAAGCGCGCGCGGGCGTCCTCGAATGCCTCGAAGCCGCACTCGTACGGCGCAAGTTTTTCCGCTTCGGGACGGCGCGGGCCGGCAAGCATGCCGACCGCCAGCAGCACGAGGCCGAGGCCGGCGGCCACGGCGATGAACAGCAATACGGGCCAGTATTCGGCAATCACGATGCAACCTACCTCCGCGCCTTCGACGCATCAGTGACCGTGGGGTGACGGTCCGGCAATTCGTTTCGGCAGGCCATGAAGGCCACGGGCCTTGCGGCCGCGCTCGCGTCTGGTGGGAACCACGGGCGCCCGACTCTCCACGATAAGGGGGTCGTGAACCGACGCATTGTATCAGCGCATGCCGACACCACAACAGCTTGACGGGCGCTGGCGAGGCATAAAGTCACTCATGCGCAGCGCGTCACTGCGCGGTCACATCGTGTGGGTGGGCCGCTCGGAGTTGAGCACGCCGGCGAGCATGTTCTCGATGCGCTGGCGCGCCACCTCGGCGTCCGACGAATCGTTGAAATGGATGCCGATGCCCGCGGTGCGATTGCCCTGTGCGCCGGTCGGACAGATCCACACCACCTTGCCCACCACCGACAGGCGCTCGCTCTCGTCCGCCAGGCTCACCAGCAGCACCACCTCGTCGCCGAGCGAATACGCCTGCGCGGTGGGCGCGAACAGGCCTCCGTTGCGCAGGAACGGCATGTAGGCGTTGTACAGCGTGGCAGCGTCCTTGATCTTCAGCGAGATGATGCCCTGGCGGGCGGCGACGGGGTTCATGCGGGCTCCTGGTCGGCTCTCGGCAGCCGGGACGACAGTCTCCATGCTAACCACCGCGACGCGTCGCGCAAAGCCTCACACTTCGCGCCAGCCCCAGTGGTCGAAGATCCACGGCGACGGCAACGCCAGCGACAGCCGCACGAAACAGGCATCCCCGGCCTGCGCCGCCGGCCACTCCAGCCGCCAGCCGCCCTGCCCGTCGCGCCGCAGCGGCGCGGCAGACCAGGGCCATTGCTGCGCCAGGCCGGAAGTGCTCGCTGCGGTCAGGCGCAGGCGCGACCACAGCAGGGGCGAAGGCCGCCACGGCAGGGCCCGGGCTGGACCGTACGGCATCGACTCGATCCGCGCATGACGTTCGGGGCGTTCGGCCAAGTCACGCAAGCGCCCGCCGCTCAGCGCCAGCTGGCTGGCATAGGCCGCCAGCGCCTGCCGCTTGGCGGCCTGCTGGCCGGGCGTGCCCGGTTGCTCGAAGGTCGGCTGGCCGTCGTCACGGCCGTGGACCAGGTAACCGAACAAGGTCGGCGACAGGTCCGCCGCGGCCAGCGCCATGCGCAGCAGCACATGGGCCGCGCCATGGTCGGGGTGACGATCGCCCAGCGCCGGCAGTGCGACCAGGCCGGGGGCGAAGCCACCCAGTGCCGCCGCCAACTCGGCCAGTGCCGCCCGATCCGGTTGCAGCAGGCAGTCCAGCATACCCATGTCCGGCCAGCCCAGCGGCTGCAGCGCCGTGGCCGGCACGTCCAGTCGATGCAACGCCTCTGCGATCTCGGCGCGGCGGCGGCGACCCCAGCGCGCGCGCTCGGCCGTACCGATGGACCAGCGTCGCTCCAGCCAGCGCTGCGGCCAGGGGTTGTTGTCGCCGTCGGTGAGCAGCAGCACGCGCACCGTGCCGCCGGCCGCGCGCACGCGCTGGATCAGCAGGCCGTTCGCGATCGTCTCGTCGTCCGGATGCGGCGCCACCACCAGCAGGCGGGTCTGCGCCGTGAATGGCGGCAGCGCTGACGCCTCCGGCGCGACCGTCAGCGCCATTGCGCCAGCAGTTCCAGCAGCAGCAAGTCGCCGCGCAGCGGGCCGCGCAAGGCATCGCGGGTGCGGTTGGCGGCGTCGTACCAGTGGGCCAAGGCCTCGCCGTCCATCGCACTGGCAAGCTGAGGGACGGCTTGCGAAGCCTGCGCACGCCGCTCGTCGGCCACGGCCTGCGCGGCGAACCACAGGCGCTGCGCGGCCTCGTCGTCCAGCCAGCGTCGCGCCATTTCGGTGACCTGGCCGCGACCGGCCGCCAGTGCAGCGAGATCGCGTCGCACTTCGGCACGGCGTTCCAGCGCGCCTTCCTGTGACCAGGCCAGCGCCAGGCCAGGATTGCCCAGCGCCGCTTCCAGCGCTGCCTGCGCCTGCGCCACGCCCTGCCCTTCCAGCCATGTGCGTGCCTCGCCGGCCGCCGGCAGCGTGAACTCGATGCGCTGGCAGCGGCTGCGTATCGTCTGCGGCAACCGCCATGGCGCATCGGCCAGCAGCACCAGCAGGGTCTGCCCGGCCGGCTCCTCCAGCGTCTTCAGCAGCGCGTTCGCCGCGGCCGCGTTCATCGCGTCGGCCGGGTCGATCAGCGCCACCTGCCAGCCGCCGAACTGGCTGCTCATCGCCAATCGCGCGGACAACTCGCGGATCTGCTCGATCACGATCTCGGTGCGCGGCGTGCCGTCCTTGCGCAGGCCGAAGCTGAGCGTGACCACATCGGGATGCGTGCCCGCATCGAGCAGCAGGCAGCTGCGGCACTGCCCGCAGGCTTCGCCGTCCTGCGCGCGCTCGCAGAGCAAGCCGCGCACGAAACGCTGCGCGAACGCGCGCTTGCCGAGGCCGGCCGGACCGCACAACAGCAGCGCATGCGGCAACGCATTGCGCTGACGGCGCGCCTGCAATCGCGCCCAGTCCGCCGCGTGCCAGGGCATCGCGTTCATGCCTGCGCCTCGAACAGGTGCGCGGTGGCGGCGATGGCGGCGCGCAGCACCGCCTCGGCCGGCTGGCTGGCGTTGATCACGCGGAAGCGCTGGGGCTCGGCCGCGGCGCGCGCGCGATACGCGACGCGCACGCGCTCGAAGAAACCGTCGGCCTCGACCTCGATGCGGTCCGCTTCGCCACGGCCCGCGGCGCGGGCACGGCCGGTGCTCACCGGCAGGTCCAGCAACAGGGTGAGGTCAGGCTTCAGACCGGCGCAGGCCCACTGTTCCAGCGCGGCGATGCGCCCGGTCGGCTGGCCGCGGCCGCCGCCCTGGTAGGCGTAGCTGGCATCCACGTAGCGGTCGCACAGCACCCAGCGGCCCGCGTCGAGTGCGGGCTGGATCGCCTCGCGCACCAGTTGCGCGCGCGAGGCGAACATCAGCAGCAGCTCGCTCTCGGCGCAGAGTTCGCGGCGCGCCGGATCGAGCACGATCGCGCGCACCGCCTCGCCCAGCGCGGTGCCACCCGGCTCGCGGGTGAGCAGCAGGTCCAAGCCGCGGCTTTCCAGGTGCGCGCGCAAGCCCGCCAGCAAGGTGCTCTTGCCCGCGCCCTCGCCGCCTTCCAGCGTGATGAAACGGCCGCGCCCGCTCATTGGCTGCACTTCTTCAACTGGTAGCAGGCCACGTTGCGGCTCTGCTCGGCCAGGGTGTCAGCGAACACGTGGGTGCCGTCGCCGCGCGCCACGAAATACAGCGCGGTGCCGGGCTCGGGATGCAGCGCGGCCACGATCGCCGGCTTGCCCGGCAGCGCGATCGGCGTGGGCGGCAGGCCCGGCCGGGTATAGGTGTTGTACGGCGTGTCGGTGGTGAGGTCGACCTTGTGGATCTTGCCCTGGTAGCTCACGCCCATGCCGTAGATCACGGTGGGGTCGGTCTGCAGCAGCATGTGGTTCTCGAGGCGGCGCACGAAGACGCCAGCGATCTTGGCGCGCTCGTCGGCGCGGCCGGTTTCCTTCTCCACGATGGAGGCTAGGATCAGCGCATCGTAGGGCGTGGCCAGCGGCAGGTCCTTGTCGCGGCCTGGCCATAGCTCGTCCAGTGTCTTCACCATCGCCGCATGGGCGCGCTTCAGGATGTCGAGATCGCTGTCGCCCTTCACGTAGGCGTAGGTCTCGGGCAGGAAGCGGCCCTCCGGCTGTTCGCCCGCCGCGCCGATCTTCTGCATGATCGTGGCGTCGTCGAGACCGGTGGTCTCGTGCTTGAGCTTCTCCGCGTTGCCCAGTGCCGCGAGCACCTCGTGGAACGTCCAGCCGTCGACGATGGTGAAGTTGCGCTGCAATACCCTGCCCGCTGCCATGTTGGCGAGCAGCTGGCGCGGCGTGATGCCGGCGGGCGTGGCGTACTCGCCCGCGTGCAGTCGTCCGGCCACCTGCATCTGCATGGCCAGCAGGCGCCAGTACAACGGCGGGGCAGTCGTCAGATCCTGGCTGCGCAGCTGGAGCACGATCTCCTTGAAGCTGCTGCCGCGCGCGATATCGACGCTTTCGCCCGGCGCGGTGACGTGCAGCGGTGCACTGCTGAAGCGGCTGAAGTCGAACCAGCCCCATACCGCGACGCCCATCAGCGTCAGCAGCAAAACCAGGATCGCGTTGCGCCACGTCTTGCGAGTCATGCCTGCTCCATCGGAAAGCCGAGTCCGCGCCAATGCGCCTGCATCGCGCGGGCCACCGGGCCGGGAACGAACATCTTGGTCCCCACGGCCTGAACCGGCAGGATGCCGCGAACGCTGGAGCTAAGGAAGAGCTCGCCGGCCCCCAGGCACTCGTGCAAGGGCAGATCGCGCACCTCGACCCGCGGCAGCACCTGCAGCAACTCGGCACGCAGCACGCCGGCCACGCCGCAGCGTTCCAGCGCGGGCGTCACCGGCACGCCGTCGATCACCGCGAACAGGTTCGCCGCCGTGGCCGACATCGCGTTGCCGCGCACGTCGCACAACAGGCCTTCGGCGATGGCCGAATCGCTCCACTCGGCGCGCGCCAGCACCTGCTCCAGCCGGTTGAGATGCTTGATGCCGGCCAGCCGCGGCTGCTCGGCGAGGCGCGTCTCGCACAAGTGCAGGCGCACGCCGTCGCGGTAGAGCGCCGCATCCAGCGCCGGCATCGGGAACGCCGCCACGATGCGGGTGGCTTGCGGCGCCGAAGACATGACGTAGCCGCGCACGCCCACGCCCCGGGTGAACGTGATGCGCAGCACCGCCTGCGCCATGTCGCTGCGCGCCGTCTGCGCCTCGTGCCACAGCTGTGCGGGATCGGGCATGGGCAGGCGCAAACGTTCGCAGCCGCGGGCCAGCCGCTGCATGTGCCGCGGCCACAGCGGCGCGGTGTCGCCCACGAAGCGGATCGTCTCGAACAGGCCGTCGCCGTACAGCAGGCCGCGATCCAGCGCGGAGACGGCATCCTGCGGCTGTCCGTCGACCAGGATCATGCGTCTGCCGCTCCCAGCGCGCGCAGCAGGCCGCGCGCCTTGGCACGGGTTTCGTCCAGTTCCTTCTCCGCCACCGAGTCGGCCACGATGCCGGCGCCCGCGCGCAGGCCCACCGTGTCGCCGGTGAGGGTCAGCGTGCGGATCAGGATGTTGAGGTCGAGGTCGCCATTACGGTCGAGGTAGCCCAGGGCGCCGGTGTAGGCGCCGCGCGGCGCGTCCTCCAGCGCGGCGATGATCTCCATGCAGCGCACTTTCGGACAGCCGGTGATGGTGCCGCCGGGAAACACCGCGGCGATCACCTGCCCCGGCGTCACGCCCGCGCGCAGGCGTCCGCGCACGTTGGAGACGATGTGGTGTACGTGGGCGTAGCTCTCCACCGTCATCAGCTCGTCCACCTCGACCGTGCCGGGCACGCACACGCGACCGAGGTCGTTGCGTTCGAGGTCGATCAGCATCACGTGCTCGGCGCGTTCCTTGGGGTGCGCGGCGAGTTCGCGGATGCGCGCCACGTCGTCGTCGCCGGCCGTGCGCGGGCGGGTGCCGGCGATGGGCCGCGTCTGCGCCACGCCGTCGCGCACTTCCACCAGCCGCTCCGGCGAGGAGCTGGCAATCGCCCAGCCGGATTGCTGCAGCAAGCCCGCGAACGGCGCCGGATTGGCGCGGCGCAGCGCGGCATGCAGCGCCGTCGGCGCGGGCACCTGCGCGTAATGCGCGCGCCAGGCGCGCGACAGGTTCACCTGGAAGATGTCGCCTGCCTGCAGGTGTTCGTGAATGCGCGCCACGCCATCGAGGAAATGTTTCGGCTCGTCTTCGGCCAGGTGCGTGGGCGACGGGAGCGCGGGGATCACCGGCATCGCCTGCAGATCCGCCGAGAGCGCATCGAGCAGGTACTCACTGCCCGCCTCGGCCACCAGCACGGTGCAGCCGCGCGCATGGTCGACGATCGCTGCAGCCGGGCAGCGCAGGGCCAGTGCCACCGGCAGTGTGGCATCGGTGCGCAGCTGCAGCTTCGGCTCGATCTCGCCGGCAAGCTCGTAGCCGAGCAGCAATGCCCAGCCGCCGTGGAACGGCAGGCCGTCGTCCTCGCGCGGCAGGCGTTCGGCCTGCCAGACGGCGTCCAGCGCATCGAGAAAACGTGCACCCACGACGTCGCCGGCGGCGTTGCGCACGTGGCCGTCCGCGGCAAGCGTCAGGCTGTCCCGCGGAAACGCGAACAGGATGTCGAAGCGCGCCTGCGGCGTGCCGTGCAGGACGCTTTCGAGCAGGCATGGATAGCGCTGCGGAAATGCAGCGGCCGGCGCGAGCAGGTCGCGCCGGCCGTCCAGGGTACGACGGTGCGTCACGTCAGACGCGACGGAACGCCAGCGTGCCGTTGGTGCCGCCGAAGCCGAAGGAGTTGGAGATCACCACGTCCAGCTTGGCCTCGCGCGCGGTGTGCGGCACGAAGTCGAGGTCGCAGCCCTCGCCAGGCTCGTCCAGGTTGATGGTCGGCGGCAGCACCTGGTCGCGCATCGCGAGGATGCTGAAGATCGCCTCCACGCCGCCGGCTGCGCCGAGCAGGTGGCCGGTAACGGACTTGGTCGAGCTCATCGCCAGCTTGTACGCGTGGTCGCCGAACACGCGCTTGGCGGCCAGCACCTCGCCGAGGTCGCCCAGCGGCGTCGAGGTGCCGTGCGCGTTGACATACTGCACTTCGGACGGATTGATGCCGCCGTCCTTCAGCGCGTTCTCCATGCAGCGCGCCGCGCCTTCGCCGCCCTCGCTGGGCGCGGTGATGTGGTAGGCGTCGCCGCTCATGCCGAAGCCGACCAGCTCGGCGTAGATCTTCGCGCCACGCGCCTTCGCATGCTCGTATTCCTCCAGCACCAGCACGCCGGCGCCGTCGGACAGCACGAAGCCGTCGCGGTCCTTGTCCCACGGACGGCTGGCCTTGGTCGGCTCGTCGTTGCGGGTGGACATGGCCTTGGCCGAGCAGAAGCCCGCCATCGCGGTGCCGGTGGTGGCGAACTCGGCGCCGCCGGCGATCATCGCGTCGGC
>DATEKS010000046.1:0-7375 GCA_035277325.1 Rhodanobacter sp. | reverse complement strand
GCTGGAAAAGCTGATTGCCGTCAACCGCGTGGCCAAGACCGTCAAGGGTGGCCGCCAGATGAGCTTCACCGCGCTGACCGTGGTCGGCGACGGCGAGGGCAAGGTCGGCTTCGGCTATGGCAAGGCGCGTGAAGTGCCGGTGGCCATCTCCAAGGCGATGGAGCGTGCCCGCCGCAACATGGTGAACATCGACCTCAACAACGGCACCCTGTGGTACGCCATCAAGGCCAACCATGGCGCGGCCCGCGTCTACATGCAGCCGGCCTCCGAAGGTACCGGCGTGATCGCCGGCGGCGCCATGCGCGCGGTGCTGGAAGTGGTGGGCGTGAAGAACGTGCTGGCCAAGGCCGTCGGCTCGCGCAACCCGATCAACCTGGTGCGCGCCACCATCAAGGGCCTGCAGGCGGTGGCGTCGCCGAAGCAGATCGCCGCCAAGCGTGGCAAGACCGTGGAAGAGGTGCTGGGCAATGGCTAAGAAGAACGAAACCGCCGGCACCGTGCGCGTGCGCCTGGTGAAGGGCCTGCGCGGCGTGCAGGCACGGCATCGTCTCAGCGTCAAGGCGCTGGGCCTGAACAAGACCAACGACGTCCGTGAGCTGAAGGACAGCCCGCAGGTGCGTGGCCTGATCAACACGGTCTACTACCTGGTGCAGGTCGAGGAGTAATCATCATGCGTCTCAACGACATCAAGCCCGCCGCCGGTTCGCGCAAGACGCGCCTGCGCGTGGGTCGTGGTATCGGCTCCGGCCTCGGCAAGACGGCCGGCCGCGGCCACAAGGGTCAGCACGCCCGCGCCGGCGGCACCCACAAGTACGGCTTCGAAGGCGGCCAGATGCCGCTGCAGCGTCGCCTGCCCAAGGTCGGCTTCCGCTCCAAGCTGAAGGCCGAGAGCCAGCAGGTGTTCCTGTACCAGCTGGCCAACCTCAAGGCCGACGTGATCGACGTGGTCGAGCTGCACAAGGCCGGCCTGATCGACAGCCGCGCCAAGAAGGTCAAGGTGGTGCTGAAGGGTGAAATCGGTCGTGCGGTGAAGCTGTCGGGCCTGCTGGCCACGGCTGGCGCCAAGGCTGCCATCGAGGCGGCCGGCGGCAGCGTGGAGTAATCGCGTGGCCCAGGCCAAAGGCAACGCACTCGGCAAGCTCGGCAAACTGACCGAGCTGCGTCAGCGCATCTTCTTCGTGATCGGTGCGCTGGTGGTGTTCCGTCTCGGCTCGTTCATTCCCGTGCCGGGCGTGAACCCCGACGCGATGAGCAACCTGGTCAACGGCAACGGCCTGATGGACATGTTCAACATGTTCTCGGGCGGTGCGCTGGCACGCTTCTCGGTGTTCGCACTGGGCGTGATCCCGTACATCTCGGCGTCCATCGTGATCCAGATGATGGGGTCGGTGATCCCGAGCCTGCAGGCGCTGCGCAAGGAAGGCGAGTCCGGCAAGCGCAAGATGACGATGTACACCCGCATCGGCACCGTGGGCCTGGCGCTGTTCCAGTCCTTCGGCATCGCGGTCGCGCTGCAGAAGCAGGTCGCGGCGGGCGGTGCGCCGGTGGTGTACACGCCGGGCTTCGGCTTCGTGCTGGCCTCGGTGGTGGGTCTGACCGCCGGCACCATGTTCCTGATGTGGCTGGGCGAGCAGATGACCGAGCGCGGCATCGGCAACGGCATCTCGCTGCTGATCTTCGCCGGCATCGTGGCCGGTCTGCCGGGCGCGGTGGTGCACACCCTGGGCATGTCCAGCAATGGCGAGCTGTCGGTGCTGATGCTGCTGATCGTGTTCGCGATCGTGCTGGGCGTGACGGCGTTCTGTGTGTTCATGGAGCGCGCGCAACGACGGATCACGGTGAACTACGCACGGCGTTCCGGTGGCCAGCGGGCCTACCAGAACCAGAGCTCGAACCTGCCGCTGAAGATCAACATGTCGGGCGTGATCCCGCCGATCTTCGCGTCCAGCCTGCTGATGTTCCCGGCCACCGCGGTGAGCTGGTTCAGCACCGGCCATGAGGCACGCTGGCTGCAGGACCTGAGCCAGGCGCTGAACCCGGGTGAGCCGCTCTGGGCCATCGTGTATTCGGTGCTGGTGATCGGCTTCGCGTTCTTCTACACCGCGATCGTGTTCAACGCGGACGAGACGGCGGACAACCTGAAGCGCTCCGGCGCGCTGATTCCGGGCATCCGCCCGGGTCGCGCCACGGCCAGCTACATCGACGGCGTGATGACCCGGCTGACCGGCGTCGGCGCGCTGTACCTGGTGCTGGTCTGCCTGGTGCCGTCGTTCATGCAGAAGTTCTGGCATGTGCCGTTCTATTTCGGCGGCACCTCGCTGTTGATCGTGGTGGTCGTGGTGATGGATTTCACGGCGCAGGTGCAGGCGCACCTGGTCAGCCACCAGTACGAAAGTTTGCTCAAGAAGGCCAATCTCCGTCGCAACTAGTGGCTGCTGGGCGCGGGAGAAGGGTCGAAAACCCGGAGGGCCGGGCGGCGTTGGGCGCCGCAGGGCTTTCCTGACAAGTTGATTCAAGATAGAATTGCGCGTTTACCGCGCACGAAACGCATCGGAGAAAGTACATCATGGCGCGCATCGCGGGTGTCAATTTGCCGGTCCAGAAGCATGTCTGGGTTGGCCTGCAGAGCATTTACGGCATCGGCCGCAGCCGGGCCAAGAAGGTCTGCGCGGACGCTGGCGTGGTTCCCACCACCCAGATCAAGTCGCTGAGTGAAGGCGAAGTGGAGAAGCTTCGCGCGGAAATCGCCAAGTACGTCGTGGAAGGCGACCTGCGCCGCGAAGTGGGCATGGCGATCAAGCGTCTGATGGATCTGGGCTGCTATCGCGGCCTGCGTCATCGTCGCGGCCTGCCGGTGCGCGGTCAGCGCACGCGTACCAACGCACGCACCCGCAAGGGCCCGCGTCGCGCCATCAAGAAGTAACGGATCGAGCATATGGCCAAGCCTGTCAAGACCAAGAAGAAGATCAAGCGCGTCGTCACGGATGCCGTGGCCCACGTGCAGGCCTCCTTCAACAACACCATCGTCACCATCACCGATCGCCAGGGCAACGCCCTGTCGTGGGCGACTGCCGGCGGCGCGGGTTTCCGCGGTTCGCGCAAGTCGACCCCGTTCGCCGCCCAGGTCGCCGCCGAGAAGGCTGGCCGTGCCGCCGGCGACTACGGCGTGAAGACCGTGGAAGTGCGCATCAAGGGCCCGGGCCCGGGTCGCGAGTCGGCCGTGCGTTCGCTGAACGCCTTGGGTTACAAGGTGCTCAACATCATCGACGTCACGCCGATCCCGCACAACGGCTGCCGTCCCCCCAAGAAGCGTCGAGTCTAAGGAGTAGTCACCATGGCCCGTTATCGTGGAGCTACCTGCAAGCTCGCCCGCCGCGAAGGCGCTGATCTCAGCCTGAAGAGCCCGGCCCGCGCGATCGACTCCAAGTGCAAGCTGGAGAACAAGCCTGGCCAGCATGGCGCCAACAAGCGCATGCGCATGTCCGACTATGCCGTCCAGCTGCGCGAGAAGCAGAAGGTCAAGCGCATCTACGGTGTGCTCGAGCGCCAGTTCAGCAACTACTACACCAAGGCGTCGACCCTCAAGGGCAACACCGGCGAGAATCTGCTGCGCCTGCTCGAGAGCCGCCTGGACAACGTCGTCTACCGCATGGGCTTCGCGGTCACCCGCGCCCAGGCCCGCCAGCTGGTCGCCCACAAGGCGATCCTGGTCAATGGCAAGAAGGTCAACATTCCGTCCTACCAGGTGAAGCCGGGTGACGCGATCGCGCTGACCGAGCGCGCCCGCAGCCAGCTGCGCGTGCAGGAAGCGGCGACCGTGTTCGACACCATGGACCTGCGTCCGGGTTGGGTCGAGGTCGACAGCAAGAAATTCGAAGGCACGTTCAAGGCGGTGCCGGATCGCGGCGACCTGCCGTCCGACATCAACGAGGCGTTGATCGTCGAGCTTTACTCGAAGTAATCACCGGAGCTCTGCATGGCAGTTTCGTCAACTAGCGTGCTGCGGCCACGCGGCCTCAGCGTCGAACAGCTCGGAGCCAATCGCGCCAAGGTGGTGGTCGAGCCGCTCGAGCGTGGCTTCGGTCACACCCTGGGCAACGCGCTGCGCCGCGTGCTGCTCTCCTCGATCCCCGGCAGCGCCATCGTCGAGGTCGAGATCGACGGCGTGCTGCACGAATACACCACGCTCGAGGGCCTGCAGGAGGACGTGATCGAAGTCCTGCTGAACCTCAAGGACGTGGCGATCCGCCAGCACACCGGCGACGAGGTCACCCTCACCCTGTCCAAGAAGGGCAAGGGCGTGGTCACGGCCGGCGACATCGTCGTCGACCATTCGGTGGAGATCATCAACCCCGAGCACGTGATCTGCCACCTGACCAAGGACATCGCGCTCAACATGCGCCTGAAGGTGCGTCGCGGCGTGGGTTACCAGCCGGCCAGCGCCCGCGTCCATCCGGACGACGAGGCGCGCCCGATCGGTCGCCTGCAGCTCGACGCGTCGTTCGCGCCGGTGCTGCGCGTGGCCTACGAAGTGGACGCGGCCCGCGTCGAGCAGCGCACCAACCTCGACAAGCTAGTGCTGGACATCGAGACCAACGGCACCATCGGCGCCGAGGACGCGGTGCGCAAGGCGGCCGAGATCATCAACGACCAGCTGTCGGTGTTCGGTGACTTCTCGCGTCGCGAGAGCGCTACCGACAAGGCCGAGAAGAGCGGTTTCGACCCGCTGCTGCTGCGCCCGATCGACGATCTGGAGCTCACCGTGCGTTCGGCGAACTGCCTGAAGGCCGAGAGCATCTACTACATCGGCGACCTGGTGCAGAAGACCGAGGTCGAGCTGCTGAAGACGCCGAACCTGGGCAAGAAGTCGCTCACCGAGATCAAGGACGTCCTTGGCTCGCGCGGCCTGGCCCTGGGCATGAAGCTGGAGAACTGGCCGCCGGCCGGCCTCTCCCACGGCATGCAGTTGGGTTGATTCAAGGGCGGCCGTTCGCGGCCGCCAGCGGTACCGGCAACGTGGCCGGTGCATCCGGTGCATTCGCCGGCTGCAAAGCGGCCCTGCGGGGCCGCAAGCTGTTTCGGGCGACACGCTTGGCGCCCGGTTTTGGCGGTCTGACGAGTGCGCAAGCCTCGGATTTTGCAGACGCCCCGGACGGCCGTTGGCCGTCATGCTCAACAAGAGCCCGTACCACGAAGGGCTTTCATCAGCGGGCAACCGCGGGAGGCCGGACACATGCGCCGGCTTTTCATAACAACAGACCTTTAGAGAGTATTCCGCCATGCGCCACATGAAATCCGGTCGCAAGCTCAACCGCACCAGCGCCCACCGTGAAGCGATGTTCAAGAACATGGCTTCGTCGCTGTTCAAGCACGAGCTGATCAAGACCACCCTGCCGAAAGCCAAGGAACTGCGCCGCGTCGCCGAGCCGCTCATCACGCTTGCCAAGACCGACGGCGTCGCCAACCGCCGCCTCGCCTTCGCGCGCCTGCGCGACAAGGAAGCGGTGGGCAAGCTGTTCGTCGAGCTGGGCCCGCGTTACCGCGAGCGTCCCGGCGGTTACCTGCGCATCCTGAAGTGCGGTTTCCGCGACGGCGACAACGCGCCGATGGCCTATGTCGAGCTGGTCGGCCGTCCGCAGGCTGAGGCTGTCGACGCCGAGTAAGCGTCGCACGTACGGACATCCAGACGTCCGAATGAAACCCCGGCCGGGCAACCTGCCGGGGTTTTCTGCGTCTGCGCGGCGGCGCTGGGCGGGCGATGCTGACAGCCCGGCGCCAAGCGGGTAATGTCGTGTTTCCGCTCCCTGTCGTGCCATTCATGAACCCCCTGCGTTGGTCGTTTCGCGTCAGTCTCCTTGCCGGCTTCCTGGTCTGCGCCGGCCTGATCGGTTTCGCGCTGTACGCGCAATACGTGCTGCAGATGGATCCGTGCCCGCTGTGCATCCTGCAGCGCGTGGCGTTCATCGCGCTGGGTGTGGTGTTCCTCGCCGGCGGCCTGCATGCGCCGCGCAGCGGCGGGCGCTGGGTGTACGTGGGGCTGCTGCTGCTGGTCGCGCTGGTCGGCATCGGCATTGCCGCGCGCCACCTGTGGATCCAGTCGCTGCCGCCCGGCCAGGTGCCGAGCTGCGGCGCGCCGTTGGGTTACCTGCTGGAGACCCGCGCCAGCAACGGCGGCCTGATTCGCGTGCTGCTCAAGGTGCTCTCCGGTTCCGGCGAGTGTGCCGCGGTGCAGCCGATCCTGGGCCTGTCGATGCCGTGGTGGTCGTTGATCTGGTTCGTGCTGCTGGGCACCTGGGCGGTGCTGGCCGGCGCACGCCGTTCGACGGTGGCACGGCGATGAGCGAAACATCTTCGACCGTGTTCGCCACGGACTGGACGCCGTCGTCGTGGCAGGGCCGCATGGCGCTGCAGCAGCCGCAATACGAGGATTCCGCCGAGCTGGCGCAGGCCACTACGCAACTGGCCGGGCTGCCGCCGCTGGTCACCTCGTGGGAGGTGCTGGCGCTGAAGCAGGCGCTGGCCGAGGCGCAGGAAGGCAAGCGCTTCCTGCTGCAAGGTGGTGATTGCGCCGAGAGTTTCGCCGATTGCAGCAGCCCGATCATCTCCAACCGGCTCAAGGTGCTGCTGCAGATGAGCCTGGTGCTGGTGCACGGCCTGAAGAGGCCGGTATTGCGGGTGGGGCGCTTCGCGGGCCAGTACGCCAAGCCGCGTTCGGCCGACAGCGAAACGCGCGACGGCGTGACCCTGCCCAGCTTCCGTGGTGACGTGGTCAACGGTCCCGAGTTCACTGCCGCGGCGCGTCGTGCCGACCCGCAGCGGCTGATCCGCGCCCATGCGCATTCCGCGCTGACGATGAACTTCGTGCGCGCCCTGATCGATGGCGGCTTCGCCGACCTGCATCACCCGGAATACTGGGATCTGGCCTGGGTCGAGCATTCGCCGCTGGCGGCCGAGTACCGTCGCATGGTGGCCGGCATCGGTGATTCGCTGCGTTTCATGGAGACCCTGGCCGGGCCGATCGCCGGCTTTTCCAAGGTGGATTTCTTCACCTCGCACGAGGCGCTGCTGCTGCATTACGAGCAGGCGCTGACCCGCGAAGTACCGCGGCACCCGGGCTGGTTCAACCTGTCCACCCATTTCCCGTGGATCGGCATGCGCACGGCGGCGCTGGACGGTGCGCACGTGGAGTACTTCCGTGGCATCCGCAACCCGATCGCGGTGAAGGTCGGTCCCTCGGTAACGCCGGACCAGCTGCTGCCGCTGATCGACGCGCTGAATCCGCAGAACGAACCGGGCCGGCTCAGCCTGGTCCACCGCATGGGCAACGCCAAGATCGGTGCGGCACTGCAGCCGCTGCTTGAGGCGGTGAGGCGCG
>DATEKS010000045.1:0-47850 GCA_035277325.1 Rhodanobacter sp. | reverse complement strand
CAACGCCGCACCGTCGGCCGTTTGCAATGCGGCAGCCAGCCCTCGCGCTGCCGCCAAAGCGGCAGACCACGGCGCTGCGCAACTGTTGATCGCGGAAGAGCGGGCGAGCTGGAACCTGGCCATCCAGCGCAACGCCGATGCCTACCGGGCCCTTCACGCTACGGACTTCATCACGGTTACCGGCGGCGGCGTGGTGGGCAGGGCGGCCAGCGAGGCGTCGGCCATGGACGCGCAGGTGCGCTTCGACCGATGCGCGCTTTCGGGATTCGAGGTCCGCTTCGTCGCGCAGAATGCCGCGCTTGTCACCTACCGGGTGCAGGCAGCGGGACTCGACCACGGGAAGGCTTTTCGGCTCGACGGTTACGCATCGTCTCTGTGGATGAAACGGAGCGGTGGCTGGTTGAATGTGTTTTACCAGGCGACGCCCGCATCAGATTAGCCAGCGTGCACTATTGGAGAGCGTTGCCAGGGGGATTCCAAAGAACGCGGCCAGCTCATCCTGACCCTGTTAGACAAAGATTGCCGGCAAGCACCAAGCACGGTGGCGCAGGTGGTGGTGGCCTGACGACCACGAGCCTGGTTCGAGGTTTTGCATCGCAGGTTCAGTAGGGATGCTGCCGGTAAAACTGCTCCAGCTGCCGGTAGACCTCCGGCAAATGCGCGTGCAATGCGGCGGGGTCCTCGAAGAATTGCTCGCTGGCCACCGCGAAGAACTCGGCCGGGGTTTCGAGGGCGTACGGGTCGATCGGCAAGGGGACTCCCTTGCCCTGGTCGTCGTGTAGGCGATCCCACGCGCTGGAGAAGACCTGCGTCCAGACGCGGCGATCCATGCGCCGGTGCAAGGGCGGAAAGCCGTTGGCATCCCCGTTGAGCATGTCGAGCTTGTGTGCCATCTCGTGGATGACCACGTTGTGCCCCGGCTTCTTCCCGGCGTTCAGCACGTCCGCCAAGGACAGGATCACCGGCCCGCGTCCCCAGGCCTCGCCGGTCAGCGCTGCGTCGGTCCGGTGGACCACGCCGGCTGCATCGGTTCGCTCGCGACGCGGAATGAACGCATCCGGATAGACGATGACGCTGTGCCAGCCGTCGTACCAGTCCAGTCCCAGTTTCAGGATGGGGACGCAGGCGTGGGTGGCGAGCAGGACGCGGTCGGCATCGTCGAGATCCAGCCCCCGAACCGGTTCCAGCGACTTGCTTTCCAGGAACAGGGTGGCCAGCACGCGCAGCATGGCCTGGTCGGAAGCACCCAGCCGACGTGCCGGGGCACACCGTCGGAGCGCGTCCTGCCAGGGCAGTTCGGCAATGGGGCGCCGGGTGACGATGTGTCGTGCGCGCCAGTTTCTGATTTTGTTGAACATGGCCACGCACTGAAGGGAGTCGACGGCGTCCAGAGAATCTGGGCAAAGTGCGCATTCTCAAGAACACTCCACGGCACCGGGCCCTGGTCGAAACGCAGAGCACAAAGCCTACGCGCAGAGAATCCATCCGGTGCCGGGAAGTGAGCCCACCACGTGACCTGTTTCGGAGTCGAGCCTTGCAGACACGCCTGATGCCAGCGCTGCCGACGATCGTCGTGATGGGGGTTTCCGGCAGCGGCAAGAGCCATGTCGGCGTTGTCCTGGCACGCGCCTGCGGCGTGGACTTCGTGGAGGGCGATGAGCTGCATCCTGCCGCGAACATCGAAAAGATGAGCGCCGGCATCCCGCTGGACGATGCGGATCGCCAGCCGTGGCTTGCGGCGGTCGCCGCGGCGATCGCCGCGCATCGCGGCAAGGGCGTGGTGGTGGCGTGCTCCGCATTGCGTCGCGCCTACCGCGACGTGCTGCGCCAGGCGGACCCGGCGCTGCGCCTGCTCTACCTGCGTGTGCCGCGCAACGAGCTCGCGCGCCGCCTGCGCGCGCGCAGACATTTCATGCCGGCCAGCCTGCTCGACAGTCAGCTGGCGACACTGGAAGAACCCGCCACGGACGAACGCGCCATCGTGCTGGAAGCCGATGCCGACCCGGCTGCCACGGTCGCCACGGCCATGCAGGCGCTGTTGATACCGATTCGGCCGACTTGAGGCTGGCTTTGGTGAGTGCTTCCGTCGCCGGATTGGTGTGCCTGTTTCAGCTCATATCAGGGCATGCGGCCGATCGTGGCGCGCCGAGGCCCCATTAGTTGCTCAGCGTCTTCTTGAGCAACGCGTCGTAAAGCTCCAACCGAAACCGCAAGCTCAACTGCAGCATGCTCAGCCAGTAGATGGACATGAGAGCACCGATCAGGACGATCTCCAGCCAGTTTGGATGCAATGGCCAGTGCATGTCCTTGAACTGCAGGAAGAGCGCGGCGGCGAGAGGTAGAAAACCCAACTTCTCCACGCCACCGGTCAACAGCGGAAGCTTGCTTCGGAATCGGTCCAGGCGATGGCTCGCGAAAGCGCTCATCACTTCCAGCCGCTCCCGGGGAAAGGTTCTGAGCCATTCGATCAGGTCCAGGTGGTGCGGCATGTCGTAGTCCAGAACTTCGGCATATTCACGACGTTCGCTGGGTGGGCTCAGGTTCAAGGTGGGAAGGTCCGCCGTCCATGCCACCACGAAAGCGGCGATCTCAATGACAAGCAGCATGATTACAGCAACAAGCGTGGTAGGGCTGGCTGGGAGCATCTTGCCTATGACAAGTCCCAGCAGGCCTGCCACCATGCCGATACCGTTGCCCCAGCGGACACGGTGATTTGGAGAGATGCGGTAAGAGGGGTGTTGTGGGATCTCCTCGATACGCTTTTCCAAAGCGCTGAATGTCAGTTGTTGCGGTTCCATGCGCGGAGCCCCCGTACGTCTACTTGGTGGACTGTGTGGTATCGGCGCTACCCACCCAGACGGGCCAGATAGGTAGTGGCCTCGAGCGTGCAAGACGCAGTGATGGCGCCGGGCAACTGGAACAGCCGGGCGCGATCGCGGAAGTCGAAGACGCGGTAAAGGCGGTATCGCTCGGCATCCGTTTCGGAGCGTGCCAGCTCGTTGCGGCTGACGAAGAATGGCGTCAGTTCGCCGAAGGCGGTGGTCTTGACCTCGATCAGCCGCTCACGGCCGTCTTCTTCGAACGACAGCACGTCGAAGCCCAGGCCGTCGCCCTGGGTGGCGGCAACATGCTCGACGCGTTCGCTCAGCCCTTTCTTTCCGGCAGCGTGCAGGCGGCGCGCTTCCAGCTCCAGCACGAACAGCTCGCCCGCGCGGCCGAGCGAGCGGTTGCGAGTCTCCTGGGCGAGGTAGTCTCGCCGGGCGGGCGAAAAGCGCGGCGTGTAGCTGGCAGGCGCTTCGCGAACGCGCGACGGTTTGGGCGCAGGCACCCAGATTGCTCCGTTGGTGTCCTGTGCCATTACAGCCGCCGGACGCAGCACTGCCGCCTGGGCGGCATCCTGGAGTTCGATGTTGGTTTGCACCTGGGCTTCGACTACGTCCAGCAACATGCCTTGGTAGTTGCCACGCGGTTTGTAACCATCGATATAGGGGAAACCCAGTGCCAGCATCACCGCGCTGATATTGCAGTGCTTGAACTCGATCGACTGACGACTGCGGTCGTCCAGCTTCTGCATCAGAGCGTTCGCGTGCGCGGTCTTGCTGTAGCGCTGGCCGTTGAGTTCAAGCGTCAGCATCGTCAGGTAATCGGCCACGCAGGCCTCCACCTCCACACGCAACCAGTTTTCGCCCTGCGCCATGCGCTGTCCTCTGCGGCATCCCGGCATCAAGCGTAGCGAACTCCCGTCTGCCGGAGAATTGCCATGCCATCGCCAAGCGTAGCGCCGAACGGCAAGCTGGTCGCCCAAACGGTCTAGCCCGCTGGCACCGTCGCCGACATGACGGTCGACCAGCACGTTTCTGGGTAATGCTTTGAAGAAAAACCGGGTGGCGATGCGCTGGGCATTGATCGCCTAAGATGGCCCGATCGCCGCCCATGCAAGGTCATCGTCATGCCCGCTGCCAGCTCCCGCGCATTCCGATTGCTTGTCGTGTTCTGTGCGCTCTTGGGATGGACATCCGCGCACGCCCAGCAGAAAAACCTGCGCGACTACGGTATCGACATCGGCGTGCTCCAGCCTGGGAAGTGGAATGCGATCACCGACGTGCCAGGCGTTGAGGTGGGGCAGAAGACGCTGGTGAAGGGCGATGACGTGCGCACCGGCGTCACGGCGATCCTGCCTTACGCCGGGAACATCTTCCAGGACAAGGTGCCTGCGGCGGTGTATGTGGGCAACGGCTTCGGCAAGCTGGCCGGGACCACGCAGATCGACGAGCTGGGCAATATCGAAACACCGATCGTGCTGACCAATACCCTGGGCGTGCCTACCGCGGCGGATGCGTTGATCGACTACACGTTTTCCTTTCCCGCGAATGCCGCGGTGCGCTCGGTCAATCCGGTGGTCGGGGAAACCAACGACGGCTACCTGAACGACATCCGCGGCCGTCATGTCGGCAAGCAGGATGTGCTGGACGCCATCAGATCAGCCACCGGCGGCCCGGTCGCACAGGGCAACATCGGCGCAGGCACCGGCACGGTGGCGTTTGGGTTCAAGGGCGGCATAGGCACGTCGTCGCGGAGGTTGCCGCCTTCGCTGGGTGGCTATACCGTGGGCGTGCTGGTGCAGACGAATTTCGGCGGCGTGTTGAGCGTGGACGGTGTGCCGGTCGGCAAGGCACTGCACAAGTATTACCTGAGCGACAAGCTCGGCGATTCGCCCGACGGTTCGTGCATGATCGTGGTGGCCACCGACGCGCCGCTGGACGCACGCAACCTGAAGCGGCTCGCCAAGCGCGCGATGCTGGGGCTGGGCCGCACCGGTGGTATCGCGTCGGACGGCAGCGGCGATTACGCGATCGCCTTTTCGACGAATGCGGCCGTGCGCGTGCCGTACGAGTCGGACGATCCGGTGCAGAAGATCGAGGTGCTGCGCAACGACGCGATGTCGCCCCTGTTCATGGCCGCCATCGAGGCGACCGAAGAGGCCATCATCAATTCACTATTCCATGCGCAGGGCACGACCGGCGTCGACCAGCACCACGTGGACGCGCTGCCGGTCGACAAGGTGCTGCGGATCATGCGGCAACACGGCTACCGGGTTTCGCGCTAGCCGCGTACACCGTCCTTGCTGGCGGCCTTCTCCGCAATCTCCCGCAGCGCCTGTTCGAACACTTCCGGCGGCTGTCCGCCGGAGATCAGGTGCGTGCTGTTGACGATGGTGGCGGGCACGGAGTGGATGCCGGCCTGCTGGAAGCGTCGTTCCTGTGCGCGCACCTCGTCGGCGTACTCGCCGCTGTCCAGCACGCGGCGCGCTTCGCCGGCATCGAGTCCGACCTCCTTGGCGATGCGGGTGAGCACTTCGCGGTCGGAAACGTTCTCGCCATCGCTGAAGTAGGCGCGCAGCAGGGCCTGCTTCAGTTCCAGCGCGCGGGCGCTGTCCTGCAATCCGGCCCAGTGCAGCAGACGGTGCGCGTCGAAGGTGTTCCAGACGCGGCTGCCACGTCCCACGTTGTAGGCGAAGCCCAGCGCCGCGGCGCGCTCGCGGATCACCGCGCGGTTGGCGTCCATCCGCGCCTCGTCGATGCCGTATTTGCGCATGATGTGTTCGCCGGCGTCTTCGCCTTCGGCCGCCATCTGCGGATTCAGTTCGAACGGCTGCAAGTGGATTTCCGCACGCAGTTCGCCGTCGAGCGCCGTCAGTGCCTGTTGCAGGCTGGCGAGACCGACCACGCACCACGGGCAGGCGACGTCGGAAACGAAATCGATGCGGAGCGGGGTGGGGGAAGCCATGGGTAATCCAGTGCGGGTTCGGATGTCCATGATGTGGAGGCGGGAGCGCGCATCTCAATCGGGCGGCGCGCGATCGCCGGCCGGCCGTGCACACCTTCCACGTTCAAATTGTCCCTGACGGCTTTTGGCCTTCTGGCCGGCTATTGCGGAGTCGATGCGGAAAGCTCACCATGCTGCGGCACGCGGAACTGCATGGGTTCGACCGTGCGGAATGGCGTGATGGACGCCTCGCCAACGTGGCTTGGAAAACCCCTGGCCGGGTGGCCGAGCTGCTGGTCGAGGGTCGCATCGCACCGGCTTCGCCGCGGAAAAGGGGTTTTCCGACCGGGCGGAGTGGATGGAAGGCATCGCGGCCGGCGAGGGCCGACGCGGGGTGGTGAGGGGAAGTGCAGCTTCGAGGGAGGCACGAACGCCCCGTTCCCCCGTATCCGGGTGGAGCAACGGCGACATGTGCCATCGGGCTTATCCGTGCTCCCGGCATCATGATCGACATGATGCCGGTCCCGGCCGGGCCATCCGTTGCGGAAAGAGCTGACGGGGGGCGTCATGAACACGAACTACGCGCAACCGCTCTATGTGCCTGCCAGGCCGCTTGCCCTGGCCATCGACCGCTGGATCTGGGTCTTCATGGCGGCCTTCTTCATCGCCGTCACGCTGGCCGGGTTCATTCCGGACGCGGTCATGAAGGTCGGCATGGTGCGGGCCGGGGCCAGGCCACCGTTCCCGCCGATCCTGCACGTGCATGCCGTGCTCATGGGGGCATTCCTGCTGTTGCTGCTCGCCCAGTCCTGGCTGATGGCGACGGGCCGGCGCGCTCGGCACATGCTGCTGGGGCGAGCGGCCTTTCTGCTCGTCCCGGCCATCGTCGTGGTCGGTTTCATGCTCGTGCCGACGATCTACCAGCAAGTCTGGCACGGCGCCCAGGCGGCGCCGCCACCGGTCCGGGAAAAGCTCCGGCACACGCTGCTGTTCCTGGACAACATCGCATTGTTCCAGATCAGCGCCGGCATCCTCTTCCCGATCTGCGTCTGGCTGGCCTTGCGCGCGCGGCGAACCGATCCGGGCTTCCACAAGCGGATGATGTTCCTGGCAGTGGGAATGCCGTTGTCGGCGGGGATCGACCGGATCCCCTGGCTGCCGGGCACCACCCCGGTCAGCCCACTCTCGACCGAGCTTTACGTGCTGCTCGCCGTGTCGCCGATCTTCCTGTGGGACGTGATCAGGCATCGGGCGGTAGACCGGGTGTACCTGGTCTGGCTGGCCCTGTACCTGCCTATCACCATCGCCATCTATGTGTTGTGGGACACGCCGGGATGGCATGCGTTCGTGCCGCGGATTCTGGCGCCGTAAGCAGGGAAAAGGTGCCCGGGGCGATTTCTGATGAAAGCCGCGGAGTGTCGTGTCCGGCGTAGCCGTGCCTTCTGCCTGCACAGGAGAGGCGGGCCGGCAGTCGATGGACCAGGCTGCCCGTGGTTCCCGATGGATTGATGTCCAGGCCTTTCCTGGCCGATGAGCCGGGCTGATCCGACCGGTTGACCGGGCCTTCCCTGGAGGGAGGCCGGTGGGACTGCCCGGGTGTGCGCGACCTGGCCGGATGTCGATTTCCCCCTGCGCCGTTCGTCGCTGGAGCGGTTCGTTCACGGGCGCCTGTGCCCGCGCGATCCGGGTTCGATCCGGCGAGAGCCGGGTCCTCATGGTGCCTGCGCGATCCATTCGGGAGACAGAGATGAAGCGAGATGCCGTCCGCTCAAAGATTTGCATGACGCTGGGCCTGCTATTGGCGGCAGCGGTTGCTGGAAGTTCGGCAGCCGGGGATGCGCAACACGCCTATCCCGGCATGGCGCCCCTGCCGCAGTACCTGATGGCGGACCGCAACGCGGAGATCGCACTGGCACGTAGCGCGGCGCCCAAGGCGATCTCCGGGAAGGCCACGATCCTGGTGCTGGGGCCGCATGGTTACGTCACGGCGGTCAAGGGCGGCAACGGCTTCGTATGCCTGGTCGACCGGTCCTGGACGGCGCAATTCGATTTTCCGGAATTCTGGAATCCCAAGTTGCGCGGGCCGATGTGCCTCAACCCGCCGGCGGCACGTTCGATCCTGCCCATCACCTTCAAGCGGACCGAACTCGCGCTTGCCGGAAAATCCAAGGAGCAGATCATGGCGGGCATGAAGGCCGCGCTCGCCGCGAAGCAGTTGCCGCCGCTGGAGCCTGGCGCGATGTGCTACATGATGTCGAAACAGGGCTACCTGAATGACGACGCTGGGCACTGGATGCCACACCTGATGTTCTACGTCCCGCGCGGAACCGATTGGGGCGCCGACCTGCAGGGTTCGCCGGTCATGCTGAACCCGCAGTTCCACGACGGGGTGGTGCCGGTACAGGTGCTGATGATTACGGCCGCGAAGTGGTCGGACGGAACGCCAGCGCCAGCGATGTAGGCAGTCCAGGCAATCCGGGTCATGCTGCTGCGCGGTTCCGCCAGGGCTGCGCAGCATCTTCGGCTTCAATATTCGCCATAGCGCCCCTGCACCGATTCCAGCAGCGCCTGCGAGTCGTAGCCGACGCCGTCCTTGAACACGGTCTCGACGTGCTCGATGTCGTCGATGTGTTGCGAGGGATCGCCTTTCACCACGACGAGGTCGGCGTCCTTGCCCGCGGCGATCGAGCCGATGCGGTCCTGCAGGCCGAGGTAGAGCGCGCCGTTGTAGCTGGCGATGCGGATCGCCTGCGTGGGCGTGAAGCCCTCCGCCACCAGCAGTTCCACTTCGCGCAGGTCGCCGAAGCCGGGGACCACGCCGCCGTTGCCGGTGGGGTCGGGGCCGGCCAGCAGCAGGCCGCCCGCGGCGGCGAATTCGCGTTCCATCGCCATGCCGTGCCGGAACGTGATGCTGCGCCTCTGCGCCTGCTCCGGCGGCAGCGCGTCCGTGTGTTCACGCAGCAGCATGTAGTCGTGCCTGGCCTGCGGGCTGAGTGTGGCCATCGCCTGCGGCCACAGCGGCGCGTGGTGCGGCACCATCTGCTCGAACACCGGCAGGGTCGAGGTGACGGCGACGTGGTGCGCCACGAGGTCGTGGATCAGGTTTTTCGCGTCGCTGCCCTGCGGGTCCATCGCATGCAGCGTGTCCAGGCCGTCGGAGTCGGTGCACTTGTCCGGCGCCTTGCCGGGATCGTGCTCGGTGTTGACGAAGAAACCGTGTTCGAGGTCGTCGATGCCGGCCTCGGCGGCTTCGCGGTAGGTGACCGCGCACAGGTGGCCGGTGATCTTCAGCCCCAGGCGATGCGCCTCGTCCGCCGCGGCCTTCAGTTCGGCGCGGGTGAGGTTCATGTAGGCCTTGAACGAGGTCACGCCCTGTTTCGCCCAGAACGCCACCGTCTCCTTCGCATCCTGCGGGTCGCGGATGGGATGCATCTGGATGAAGTACGAGCCCGCGCCTTCCAGGTATGGCCCGGTCACGTCCATGTGCGGACCGGGCAGTTCGCCCTGGTCGATGTCGTGCTTGAGGTTGAGGTCGGTGTACGGCTCGACGCTGCCGGTGGTGCGCAGGGTGGTGACGCCGTTGGCGAGGTAGAGCCGGGGCGCCGAGAACACCATCTCCGGCACGATCAGTGGCGGATCGACATGCAGCTTGCCGTCCTGCACGCCGAGGTTCGGCCGCGCGATGTAGAAGAGGTGGTCGTGCATGCCGACCAGGCCCGGGAATACGGTGCGGCCGGAAAGATCGATGCGCTTGGCGTCGGCGGGTATCGGCATGCCGTCGGCACCCACGGCGGCGATCCTGCCGTGCTCGATCAGGATGGTCTGGTTCGCGCGCGCGGGCGCGCCGGTGCCGTCGATCACGCGCACATGCAGCAGGGCAACCACGGGTGCGTCCACCCGGACGTACGGTTTCACCGCTTTCCCGGGCGCCGCGGCCTGCGGCAACACGATGGGCGCGAGGTCGCGGGTCGCGGCATGCGCCGCACCAGCACCGATCGACAAGGCTGCAGCAATCGCTATCGCACGTCGCATGGCTTCCCTCCAGTCAGGATGGCTGCGTGAATGCTTCGATCCAGACCCCTCCGATCACTGCAGCGCCGCGGAAGGAAGGTGTCAGGATGTTTCGCTCCGGCACCGCGTCACTGCAGGTTGGTGAGCTGGTAGCCCACGTACGCCACCAGGAACAGCGCCAGTGCGACCAGCAATGCCGTCAGCACGCGTTCGACCGCGGAGCCGTGGTAGGGCGCTTCGGCCGCGGCCTGGATCAGCCGGCCGTTGCGGTAGAAGCTGCGGGTGGCCAGCAGGATCAGCACGGCGCCGAGCAGGATCATGCCCAGGCCCAGCCATTCCGAGGCGCGCATGTGCAGGCCGCTGTTCAGCACCGCGCCGCGTGTCGTGTAGATGAGGAACACGTCGAAGCGCTCGATCAGGAAGCCGAAACCCATCAGCGAGATCGCCGTGCGGATCCAGGCCAGATAGGTGCGTTCGTTGGCGGAGAGATCGCTGAAGTGGGGGATCATGGAGACGACCCGCGCGAGAGATGGGACCAGTCTAGCTCTCGCATGTCTAGCCCTTGTCTGTGAGGTGCCGTTTCCTGGCTGCTTGAAGCGCTGCGGCCCGGCTTGACGCCCGCCTCGCCGTTACGCCACTTTTCCGCCACTGCACATGCGAGTGGCTGGCACCATGCGACGCGAGATCGCCATCGTGGTTTTCCCGGGATTCCAGTTGCTGGACGCTGCCGGCCCGGTCGCGGTGTTCGAGATGGCGGAGCGTTTCCGGCCGGACAGCTACGCGATCAAGGTGCTCGCACCGGGCGGTGGCGCGGTGCGCAGTTCCTCGGGCGTGTGCCTGGCGGCCGCGCCGCTGGAGCAGGGGTGTTTCGACACGGTGATTGTCTCGGGCGGCAACCTGGCACAGGTCGAGGAGAGCCAGCGCGACATCATGGCGTGGCTGGGCGTCGACGCGCGGCGGCGCACGGCGGGCGTCTGCTCCGGCGCATTCTTCCTCGCGGAAGCCGGCCTGCTCGATGGCCGCCGCGCCACCACGCACTGGGACGCGGCCGAACGCTTCCGGCTGCGCTACCCGAAGGTGCGGCTGGATGCCGATCGGATGTTCGTGCGCGATGGCGAGGTGTGGACGTCGGCGGGCATTTCCGCGGGGATCGACCTGGCGCTGGCGCTGGTCGAGGACGACCTCGGTCCCGCCATCGCGCGCCGCGCGGCGCAGCAGCTGGTGGTGCACCAGCGGCGGCATGGCGGGCAGTCGCAGTACTCCGCCCTGGTGGAACGCGGCGGTCGCACCGGGCGCTTCGGCGAGCTGATCGGCTGGATGCGCGCGCGTCTCGCCGAGCCGATGACGATCGAACGGCTGGCCGAGCGCGCCGCGATGAGCCCGCGCAACTTCGCCCGCGCCTTCGTGGCGGAGATCGGTGCGACGCCGGCCAAGGTGGTGGAAGGCCTGCGCCTGGAGTCCGCACGCATCGCGGTGGAAACCAGCCATCTCGGCCTGGACCACATCGCCGCATCGACCGGCTTCGGCGACGCCAGCCGCATGCGCCGTGCCTTCGTCCGCGCGTTCGGCATGTCGCCGCAGTCGCTGCGTCGCAGCGCGGGCGCCTGATCGCCACGGCAGTCGCGTGGCCCGCCGCCACGCTGCGCACATGTGCGACGCGCGTTTCGCGTTGGCTGCGGATTCCGGTTATGGCTGAGCAGCGTTCTGGTTCGAGCTGAACAACGTGCTGGTGTTCGACACCGGCTGCTATAGCCCAATGCAGGTCAGCCCGAAGGGCCGCTTCGGGTCGGAAGCGGACCTTCGACGCTTACGTCTTTTCATCCATGTAGGCCACGCCACGCGCAGAAAGCACCAGTGGTTCAGGCCCACCGCCTTCGACAAAATCCGTCATGCGGCCAACCGGCCATTGGGCGCTTTTCCCAGACACGAAATCGATACCGTGCTCGTCTCCCCGGTAGTCGTGCCAGTAGTACGCAACCAGTTTTTCACCCCTGTAGATCCGGAAGCGGTAGTTACCGAATTTGTCGCGGCCAGACTCCGGTTCAATCCTGTAAGCCATACATACCCCCTTGGTGACACTGACCTCAAATGCCTGCAACGGTCGGAAGCAGACCTAACCTAGCTTCTCACGCACCAAGACGGTCACATCGTACCCGGCCACGCCTTCGAGCGATGACGGCTTCGATTCCCTCGTCCCTTTTGGCCAGGGCTCTACATCGACGGCATCGCGGCCGGCGTCCCGTCCGACCAGGTGGCGACGCCGACCAGCAGCACCGACAGCGGCGGCAGCTTGGCAGCTTCCGCTTGATGGTCTGGCATGTAGAACCAGTAGTTGCCGCCGAAAACGGGAGAGCCGGACGCGTTGGCGCCCCAGTCGGCGCCATCCTTGAGTGGCACGTAGAACATGACATGGGCCATGTCATGGCCGCCGTCATCGGAAAGATAGGACGTCTTCGACATCATGTAGCACATGGCGCCCGGTCCCAACGGCGGAATTTCCCCACTATGCAGGGCAGCCTTGATGTGGTCGAGGATGTCGGTGTCCGAGCGACCGGCAAGAGTCATCGCTGTGCGAAGTTTGGCGATCGGCGTCACGCTGCGCGCAGCCTGCGGGTTGTCGCAGCCGGCGGCGCGGATCTTCGGGTTCCATCGCTCGGGCCAGTCCGACGCACCGCTGAATCCCCTGGCCACCCAGCAGACAAACCCGTTGGTACCAGTGACGGCGGTTTCGTAGCCGGTAGGGGTCAGCACCCAGACCGTCGCGTCCTTGGCAATGGAAGCGGGCGCGGCACTCCTGGCCAAGGCGATTTCCTGGGCGCGGTCCATGAGGTAGGCCTTGACGGGGGCCATATGTGGATAGGGTTCGGCCGCCTGCGCCGCGGCGCCGAGCCCGGCCAAAGCTACCAGGGCCGCGCACGCCATCCGCCTGACGGCAAGCCTGCCCGCGAGGCTCCCGCTTGCCGGCCGCCAGGTTGCCCGGGGAAAACCGCGTTCATTGTGTCCAGACATCCCTGCGATCATCGTCGTCACCATGCGTTGCCCTCCAGGTAGTGCCGGCTGTGCGGCTATGGTCTTTGTTGCGCGGCTTCCCCTGGCCGCTCATCAAGACGACGAAACTGACCTTTCGAAATCGACAACACCGATCTCAAATTTTCCACCGGCGCGGACACGCGGCAATACAACATCCGTCGAAAGCGGACCTTTCCAGAATATAGTCGCGAGCGAGCGCACGCGGCCTTGATCAGAGCCCGAGGGCGTTCAGCCCTTGCCGGAGTTGATGCTCAAGCTGACCGGAATCCGCGTTGGCTGTTTTTGTCCGGAAATTGTCCTTGCGGGCAAGGCGCGATCCGAACATAAAAGGGTGCCCTGGAGCAGCCCGGCCGACAGCCGCGGCATACCGGGAACACCCCCCCTAAGCCTACGTACGAGGATATGCATGCGCCTGATCCGTTTCGTTTCGGCATGGCTGTTGTTGTGCGCGGGTGCTGCGCAGGCTGCAACGCCGGCGACCGTTCCCGTGGCGCCCTCCACGCGGCTCGACCACATCCTGCTGTGGGGGCGCGGCATCGACCAGACCACGTCGGTCATGGCGGTCAAGCTGGGCTTCCAGGTGCGGCCCGGACGCGATCCCGGCGGCGTGGCCAACCGCTACATCCGCTTCGCCGACAGCAGCTTCATCGAGCTGCTCGGCATCACCCGGTCCGATCCCGCGTTCGATCCGGGCATGAAGGAAGACCAGCAGGCGCTGAAGGGCGGTCCGGGCTCGCGCACCTTCGGCTTCCGCACCTCGTCGCTGGATGCGATCCACCAGTCGCTGCAGGCGCTGCACTACGCGGTCACGCCGTTCTTCTCCGGCCCCGACAGCGCGAAGCCGGGCTGGCGGCTGTTCGCGTTCGACCGCGCGCCGCTGTCTAGCAACACCTTCTTCATCGACTACGCGGACGGCTACGCGCCCGATCAGTTCGATCCCGCCAACGCCGGCGACTACCGCGTGACGCGCGAGCATCCGAACGGGGCGCGCGAGTTGTCGTCGATCTGGCTGGTGTCGGCCGACGCCGACGCCGACCGCGGCCAGCTCGAAAAGATGGGCTACGGCCATGCGGTGCCGGTTAAGCTGCCCGCGCTCGGCGCGAAGGGCTATTGCGTGCCGGTCGGCCCGACCGCGCTGCTGGCGTTGCAGCCCGACGGCGCGGGCATCGCCGCGCAGACCATGGCGAACGGCGGCCCGCGCGTGCTGGGCGTGAGCTTCGGCGTGGTCGACCTTGGACGCGCGCAGCGCTGGGTGGAGCGCGGCTACGAACGCAAGCTGGCGACTTACCGTGGCCTGTCCGGCGAATCCTTCCTCGCCCCGACGCAGGACGACCTGGGCCTGTCCATCGAATTCCACGCGATGCAGGCGGGCGGGTCGCCTTGCGCGGGTGCCCGCATCTGAGCGCGTCCGCTTCCGCATCATTCCCGCGCAGGCGGGAGGCAATCCAATCGCACCGCCACGGTCGCGTCTGACCGCGGGCTTGCCGCCGACATGGAAAGGCCCGATCCGCGCCGAGTGCGGACCGGGCCTTGCTGCATGCCGATGAACGGCGGTCGGTCAGGCCGGACTTCGTCTCAGCCGCCGTGGCCCGCCACCACCGGCAGCAACACCGCACTCCGTCCATCCGGCCCATGCTCGATCGTCACCGTGGCCTTCCGGTAGTCGGCCGGCTTGGCGAACAGGATGTTGGGCACGTACGTCTGCGGGTTGCGGTCGTACAGCGGGAATAGGCTGGACTGGATCTGCACCATGATGCGGTGGCCGGGCTTGAACTCGTAATTCACGGTGGGCAGGCGGAACTTGTATTCCTGCACCGTGTTCGCCGGAATGGCCTCCGGGTCGGCGAAGCTCTTGCGGTAGCGGCCGCGGAAGATGTCCAGCGACACCGGCAGCTCGTAGCCGCCCATCGCGGGATCGGTGGGATCGGTGCCGGGATAGACGTCGATCAGCTTGACCACGAAGTCGCCGTCGGTGCCGGTGGTGCTGGCGAACAGGTCGGCGATCGGCGCGCCCTGTACGGTCACGGTCTCTGTCAGCACGGGCGTGCTGTAGGACAGCACGTCGGGACGGTCCGCCATGAAGCGCTGGTCCTCGACCAGCCAGGTGCGCCAGCGGTCGTTCTTCTGCGGGATCGGACGCGGCAGGTAGGGCACCGGCTTGGCCGGGTCGGAGACGTAGCTGTCGCTGCCGCCGGTCGGCTGTCCGAAGCCGAGACCCATGCCGGCCTGCAGGTAGAGCGGGGTGAGCGTTTGTTCGCTGGCCGGCTTCCAGTGCGCGAAGCGGTCCCAGCGCTGCGCGACCGGGTTGTAGATCATTGCCTCGGGCAGTGGTTTGGCCAGCGGCGTGCCGCGCAGGTAGTGGTCGAACCAGGGGATGATCACCTGCTGGCGGAACTCGGCCGTGGTGTTGCCGGGCCACTTGAGCGGGCCCATGTTCCAGCCGTCGCGGTTGATCTGGCTGTGCCACCACGGGCCGATCACCAGGTGGTTGTTGGCGCCGTGGCCGGCCTTGTCCAGCGCCTCCCAGGCGTGCACGGCGCCGTAGATGTCCTCCTGGTCCCACAGGCCCTGCAGCCACATGGTGGGCACGTTGGAGGGATGTTCGGGAAGCAGCTTGTCCAGTGCCTGCAGCTGCCAGAACGCGTCATAGGCGGGATGCGCCGCGAAGCGGTTCCACCACGGCAGCTGCTTGAAGCCGTTGGCCTCGGCGTAGGCGCCGGCCGAACCTGCTTCGAGGAAGTTGCTGTAGTCGTCGTAGTTCTCGCGCGGCACGCTTTCGCCCTTGCCCTTCCTGATCGTCTGCTCGGTGAAGTAGTCGAGGTTCACCTGGCGCAGGGCGCCGTAGTGGTACCAGTCGTCGCCCATCCAGCCATCGATCATCGGGCTCTCCGGCGCCGCGACCTTCAGCGCGGGATGCGGGTGGAGCAGGGCCATGGCGACCGTCCAGCCATCGTAGGACGAACCGATCATGCCGACCTTGCCGTTCGACTGCGGCACGTTCTTCACCAGCCAGGCGATGGTGTCCCAGGCGTCGGTGGTGTCGTCGGTGGTGGTTGGGTTGAGCGGCCCGATCGGCGGGCGCGTCATGATGTACTTGCCTTCCGAGCCGTATTTGCCGCGCACGTCCTGCCACACCAGGATGTAGCCGTCGTCGGCCCAGTCCTTGTCACCCGACCACACCGCGTCGGCCATGTGCAGGCTGTTGTCGTTCATGAAGCCGCTGGCGTTGTACGGCGTGCGTTCCAGCAGCATCGGACGGTCGTGCGCGCCCTTCGGAATCACGATCACGGTGTGCAGCTTTACGCCGTCGCGCATCGGAATCATCACGTCGCGCTTGACGTAGTCGAAGTTGCCCTGCGGCTGTTCCCAGTTGGCCGGGATATCCGAGCCGGTCTGGATCATGTCGGGCGTGACCTTCGCCGCATCCTGGCCCATCGGGGCTGCCGCGAACGCGGCGGTCGACAGCAGGCAGGCCAGTGAAACGAGCGCCGGATGCAGGGCGGTAGTCTTCATGTCCGGAGGTTCCTCGGGAGGGGAAGGGAGAGCGAACCCGCGTCATGGTGGCATACCACGGCACGGGTCGGGCAGTTCCGCCGCGTGGCTCGACCATGACTGGTGGCATGCTTGAGCGTCATGGCGCAGCGCAGGATCATGGGGCGATCACTTCACCGAGAGAGCCCCATGAATGACCGTGGCGATGTGATGCGGCCGGGCCGGCGCCGCTCCCTGCGGACCTCGGCGCTCGGCGCCGCGGCGTTACCGGTGGCGATGCTGGGCGGCGCCGCGACCGCGGCGGAGGCGGACGCGATCAAGCTGCCGCCGGCCATCCTCGCGTTGCAGCCGGTGAAATCGCAGATCGTGCCGATCACCAACGACGAGCGCCGCGCGCGCCTGGCGAAGGCGCAGGAGCTGATGGGGCGGCACGGCATGGACGCCATCTATCTCGATGGCGGCACCACGCTCGACTACTACACCGGCATGCGCTGGTGGACCAGCGAGCGGCTGATGGGCATGTTGCTGCCGAAGTCGGGTGAGCCGGTCTACATCACGCCTGCGTTCGAACGCAGCCGCGCGCTGGAACAGATCCGCTTCGGCCACGACGTGCGCACCTGGCAGGAGAACGAGAGTCCCTACGCGCTGGTCGCGCAGGTGATGCGCGAGAAGGGCGCCGGCACGGGCACGCTGGGCATCGAGGAAAAGGTGCCGTTTTTCCGTGCCACCGGCATCGCCGCGGCGACGCCGCAGGCGAGGCTGGTGCCGGCGACGCCGGTCGCCGCCGGCTGCCGCGCGATCAAGAGTCCCGCGGAACTCGCGCTGATGCAGGTGGCGAACAACGCCACGCTGGCCTTGTACAAGGCGATCTGGCAGGGCCTGGAACCCGGCATGACCCAGCAGCACATTTCCGCATGGGTGGATGCCGGCTACGCGCGCATGGGCCTGCGCGGCGAGGCCAGCATCAACGTGGGCGCCTACACTGCGCTGCCGCACGGTTCGCGCGAGCCGCAGGTGATCCGCGAGGGCACGCCGGTGATGCTGGACGACGGTTGCTTCGTGGAGGGCTACCAGAGCGACATCACCCGCACCTTCACGCTGGGCAAGGCCGGCGACAAGATGAAGCGGGTGTTCGACATCGTGCGCAAGGCACAGCAGGCCGCGCTCGCGGCCGCGCATCCGGGCGCGGCGATGGAGTCGGTCGACGCCGCCGCGCGCAAGGTGATCGCGGATGCCGGCTACGGCCCGGGCTACAAGTATTTCTCGCACCGCCTCGGCCACGGCATCGGGATGGACATGCACGAGTGGTACTACCTCGTCGAAGGCAACACGCGGAAGATCGAGGCCGGCATGACCTTCAGCGACGAGCCCGGCATCTACATCCCCGGCGAGTTCGGCGTGCGGCTGGAGGACGACATGCACGTCGGCGCCGGCGGTGCGCGCTGGTTCACGCCGCAGAGCCCGTCGATCGAGCGGCCGTTCGGCTAGGCACCGGGGCGCTGGTTGCGCCCATGCTTGCTGATGCTTCGTCGTGGCCATGCACGCCCGTTGCCGGTTTGACCCGTTCAAACCGAGGAACGTGCCACGATGCCGTCCGCGGCAGACGGTCCATGAACGGGGAGTACGGCAGTGGCGAATGCAAAGAAGAGCGCGGTGCGGCGATGCCTGCCTGCGGTTGGCGCCATGGTGGCGGCGTGTGCGGCTTCGGCAGCAAGCCTGCACGCGGCTGCAGCGGCTCGGTTCGATATCGGTTCGCGCGTGGTGGCCACGGCCGAACCGCCGGTGTCGCGGCCGGCGGGCAAGCCATGCACGGTGACGCTGTTCGATCACGAGGCGTTCGATGACAAGGGCGACGGCTCGTCGATGGCCGCGCGCCCGCATCGCTTCGAGTTCGCGCCACCCAGGGGCTGCGCAGGCAGCTGGGGCAAGGTGGTGCTGGAGGCGGATTTCTCGGTGCCGGCCGGGCGCCAGTTCGACCGCACCGTGGCGTTGTGGCTCGGCGGCGTGAACCTGTATTTCGGCACCACGATCGAGCCCGAGCCGGGCGTGGCCCAGCACTGGCACGTGGAGCGCGACCTCACTGACTACGCCGCGCTGTTCCGGCAGGCGCAGGCGGGGCAGCTGATCCTCAACAATTGGGTGAGCCCCACCACCAACCAGCCGATCTACGTGGATGTGCGCCTGGCGTTCTATCCGGCAGGCAAGGGGCAGGCGGCGGCCGCATCGGCTGATCGCGTCTATCCATTGGGCAGCGATCCGCGCGGCGAGCAGGCCGAACTCGACACACCGCAGCAGAGCCTGTCGCGCACGATCAGCTTCCCGCGCAACGTGGAGCGCGCGTATCTCGACATCATCGCGCAGAGCCAGTCGCACGACGAACGCTGGTACACCTGCGTCGACAAGGCCTATCTGGAAAAGACGCGCGACTACTCGCTGGAGTCGTTCGAAGCCTGCGACGGCGGCAGCTTCCGCGGCGTGGAGGTGCTGGTGGACGACAAGCCCGCCGGGCTGGCGCCGGTCTATCCGTGGATCTTCACCGGTGGTGTGGCGCCGCACCTGTGGCTGCCGACGCCGGCCATCCAGACCACGAATTTCATCCCGGCGCGGGTGGACCTGACGCCGTTCGCCGGCCTGTTCGACGACGGCAAGCCGCACACGGTGGCCGTGCGCGTGCCCGGTGCCGACCATTTCTTCAACGTGGCGGCGAACCTGCTGGTCTACCAGGATCCGGACGCCGGCCAGCTGCAGGGCGAGCTGACACAGGACACGCTGCAGCAACAACCGTCGGGACTCGTGGTGCACGACACACTGCATGCCGACGCCGCCGGCCGCATCGTGGGCACGATAACCACCGAGCAGGCGCAGAACTACGTGATCGCCGGCCGCCTGCACACCCCGCGCGGCACCCTGGAAACCACCGTGCACTACGACGGCAGCTTCCACAACCACCAGAGCTTCGCGCGGCCGGGAGAGAAGCGCTACGACGAGACCATCGACCAGCTGGGCGCGATGTCGCTGACGGTGGAACGCACGCTGGACGGCCGGCATCTGGACGGCTACACGGTGGAGCAGCGCGACCCGCTCTATCTCTCCTCGCGCAAGACCATGATCACCAAGGGGCAGGACTTCACCGCCGAAGTAGCGATGAAGCAGGGCCACCGCATCGAGACGCGACGCACGGATGCGCAGGGTGCGGCCTACCATGCCGTGCTGGACGAAAACCTCGCCACCCGCGACCACGCCGACGGCAAGACCATTCCCGACCCGCTGGACCGCAGCAGCTTCGCGTACGACGAAGCGGGCAACGAACAGGCGAGCTTCACCGACTCGCTGGGCAGCTGCTACCGCACCATCATCCAGTCGCGCGACGAACGCCTGGCGGCGGCGGGCGAGGGCGGCGGATGCCCCGGCAACGCCAACCACCTGGACAGTCGCTCGCGTCCCGACCATCCGTGGCTGGCGCCGCTGAGGCCGCTCCCGGCGAGCCGGAAGCAGGCGGCTGCCGGCAAGTCCTGATGGCGTCGTGCGAACGGCTTCCGTATGTGGTGCCGCCGTTGCCCCTTCGGGTTACTTGGGATCCAAAGTAACCGGGATCTCGGTGACCGAGTCGACCGGAATCTTGTTTGCGGCGGCGGCCTCGCGTATCGCCTTTTCACTGGGGCCGTCGTAGACGCAGAAGGTGCGGGTCTTGTCGGCATTGGCGTACGAGGTAACCCAGGTCACGCCGTACCGGGCGTTGGTGGTGTTCACGCTCTGCTTGGCTTTCGCGTCGAGGCCGTCGAGCGCGCCCTTGGGAAACGTGCGTTCGATCATGTAGCGGTGCGTGGCGGGAGGCGCGGCCGTTTCTGCGGCGATGGCGGTACCGCACAGCAGGAGACTAAGCGCCATGGCGAGCGTTTTCATCGTGGTTTCCTCGTGTCGTAGGTGGGCATGCCGGTGCGGCGCCGCAGGGCGCCGGCTCAGCGGTAGAAGTACGGATCAAGCACGCGCACTTCGGTGATGCGCTGGATCGGGAGGTTGTTGTGGCTGGCGCCGAGGCGGATCGCCCCGGGGTCCGGTGCGTCGTAGATGCAGTAGGTCTTGCGCTTGTCGACGCTGACGTAGGAATGCACCCAGGACACGCCGGACATGGCATTGCGCTCGATCACCCCGGCGCATGCCTGTGCACCGTCCTCGTCGATAGGAATGTGCAGCCCATCGGGAAAATCGCGTTCGACCATGTAGCGTGGCATGGGCTTCTCCGGTTCGCGGCGGTGTGTTTCTACGCCGCCGCCAGACTAGTCCGGAGCATGCGCCGCACCCACGGCGGATTTGCCCATATTGTGCGGCGCGCCTGCCTATTTTTCCGGGCGCATCGCCGCGCTGACCGCCTCGGCGCGTGAGGCGACGCCGAGCTTGATGAAGATCGCTGCGAGATGATGGTCGACCGTGCGCACCGAGCGGTGCAGGCGCCGGGCGATCTCGGCATTCTTCAATCCTGCGCAGAGCAGCTGCAGTATCTCGGCCTCGCGCACGGTGAGGTGGTTGGGATTCGACTGCGTCGAGGGTCGCGGGCCGCGCGGTACGCCGCGCACGCCGGTGGCATGCAGCGCCTTGCGCAGCATCTCTGCGTCGACACATGCACCGAGTTGTTCGAATCGCGCCAATGCCTCGATGCGTGCGCCGGCGTCGCCTTCGGCCAGGGCGCGTGCCGATTCATAGATGCAGCCGCGCGCGGCCCAGGCGCTGGCCGCCTCGCGCCAGCATCCGGCGATCTGCAGCACGAATGGCTCGTCGGTTTGGAGCGCTGCGCCACCGACGGCCTTGCCGGAGACTTCGGCGCGATGCCGCCAATAGGCGAGTTCGCCGGCCACCTGCGCAAGATAGGTGGTGCCGGTGAAGTGGCGCCAAGCTGTTTCGACTTCTGCCGCGATGGCCTGGCTGTCGCCGCGCAGCCAGGCCGCTTCCGCGCGCGCAGCCGACACCGGGCCGATGCGCATGAATTCCGCGGTAGGCAAGGCGAGCGCGAGCGCCTCGTCGAGCGGGCCCTGCGCATCGGCTTCGCCTCGCCGCGCCCGCAGCCGGCCCTGCACGACCAGGGCCAGCATCCGGCTGATCGGGGCGAGGCCGGGTTGCTGAAGCAGCTGTTCCGCGTGTTCAGCGGCGAACGACCAGTCGCCCAGCCAGAGCGCGACTTCGGCGCGGCAGGCGCTCATGTAACGCGTCCACGAATCCAGGTCGCGCGCCTCGCAGTAGGTGATGCCGCGTTCGAGCCATCCATCTGCTTGCGCATAATCTCCATGCGCCGCAGTGATGTAGCCGAGGTTGGTGTAGGCGCGCGCGGCGTGCTCCTCGCAGCCGTGTTCCAGCGCGAGCGCGAGGCTGCGTTCGAGATCGGCGCGGCCGGCCGCGTCGCCTTCACCGAACCTGGCCGAGCCGATGTTGTTGAGGGCGTGGATCTCGATCTCGACATCGCCGAGCGTCCTGGCCAGCGCGAGCGCCTTGCCGCCCCAGGCGCGGGCCTGCGTGCATTCGCCGGCAAGCATATGCAGTTGTGCGCGATTGCTGTACGCCATCGCCAGTTCGCGGCCGGGCGGCAAGGCTTGCAGCGTGGCTACCGCGGCGTCCGCATGCTGCACGGCCGGAGCGTTGCGGCCGTTGTACCAGTTGAGGCGCGACAGCCAGCGCAGCGCATCGCCGGCTCTCAGCGCGTCGCCGCCGGTGCGCCACAGCTGCAGTGAGGCTTCGCGAGCGGCAATCGCTTCGCCGATGCGCTCGGTGAGGTAGCACTCGTAGGCGAGGCAGTCCAGCCATTGCGCCTTGCGCGCGTCGCCGGATCCCTGCGCATGGGCCAGCGCGTTGCGCAGGTGCGCGGCAGCCTCTTTGTGCGCGCCGCGCCGGCTCGCCTCGTCGGCGGCCCGCGGTGCAAGGCGCAGCACGGCTTCACGGTCCCGCGCGTGCGCGGCATGGTGGGCGAGCCGTGCGAGCGTGGTGGGTATGCCGGATTGCTCCAGCTCCGCGAGCACGCGCGCGTGCAAGGCCTCGGCCGCCGGTGCGGACAGGCTCGATTCGATCGCCGCGCGCGCGAGTTCGTGGCGGAACGCCAGCGTACCTTCCTCGGCGAGCAGCAGGCCGCCAGTGAGGCATTCCTCCAGCACCGCGGTATCGGGCGCGAGGATGCGCTCGACCAGCCAGCGCTCGATCCTTGCCGGCACGACGCTGGCAAGCCGTACCAGATCCTGCGCGGCGGGCGAAAGCATGGCGTAACGCGCAAGCACCAGGTCCTGCACGCCGCGCGGCACGCCATCGGTGCCGTGGCGCAGCAGTTCGGTGACGTAGAACGCATTGCCCTGCGTCGTGGCATGGATGCCCGCGGCCGAACGCAGCGCGCGCCGTGCGAGCGTCTCGACCCCGGCCGGCGACAAGCGCGGCACGTCCAGGTGCCGGGATCGCGCCGGCGGCAATTCGCCTATCAGGCGGCGTAACGGATGTACGGCGCCGACTTCGTCGTTGCGATACGACACCACGAGCAGGCAGGGTAAGCGTTCGATGCGCCGGCCAAGGAACTTGAGCAGGTCCAGCGTCGCGGCATCGGCCCAGTGCGCATCCTCGATCACGAACAGCACAGGGGCGCGGGCGAGATCGGCCAGCACGGCCTCGAACAGCGCGACGCGGTCGGCCGCTTGCGCCAGGAGACTGCCGAAACCTACCGCGGCACAGCGCGCGACGTCCTGCAGCGGCGCCAGCGGATGCGGAGTCTGCAAGGCGTCGCAGCCACCCCACCACAGCGCCGCTTCGCCGCGAACGGTCGCGAACGCCTGCAGCAGGCTGGTCTTGCCGGCCCCGGCTTCCCCGGCGAGCAGGACGACGCGACCGCCGGCGGATGCCGCGTCGTGCAGGTCGCCCTGCAGCCGCCGGACAAGCGCATCGCGCTCCACCAGGTCCATCGCCGTCCCCGCCTTCGCGTCGAGCGAGATGCGCGGATCATATCGCCCGGGGAAGCAGCATGCCGGGCAGGGGGTGATTCACTGCACGCTCCGGCCACGCCCCTGCATGTCGCCCGTAGCCTGCAGCGACTGCGCAAACCCCTTCCCCGCAAACACGGAAGGGGCTTGTGCGTTTTCTGGATGGCTCAGCGGTCGCCGCCCGCCACGCAGGGTTGCGGTGCGCCGGCGGGCGACGCATCCGCGCCCCAGCTGGCCGCGACCAGCGTCACCTTGCCCTCGCCCTGGAAGGATGTTGCCGAGTGGCCCAGTTGCAGCTGGTAGTCGCCGGCAGGTTGCTGCCAGTGCTGGCTCTTGCCGTCGAAGTTCGCCAGCAGGCGCGGGTCGGCGGTGGCGGTGAGATGCGCGGACTGGCCGGGCTTCAGGCTGATGCGGCACCAGCCGGCCAGTCGCCGCACTTCGCCCGAGCCGGGCAGGGTCACGTAGAGCTGCGGCACGTCCACGCCCGTGCGCGAGCCGCGGTTGGTCACGGTGAACGAGGCGGTGACCTTGCCGTTGGCCACGTGCGGAGCGAAGCCGCTGTAGTCGAAGTGCGTGTAGCTCAGACCGTAGCCGAACGGGAACAGCGGCTCGAGCTGCTTGCGCTGGTACCAGCGGTAACCCACGTCGGCGCCTTCGATGTTGTAGTCCACATCCTGCGCGGGCTGGCCCTGCGGCGGCAGGCCGATGGAAGCCAGGCCGGCACCGGGGATGGTCGGGCGTGGCAGTTGCGATTCGTCGCGCGGCCAGGTCACCGGCAGGCGGCCGGATGGATCGACCTCGCCGTACAGCAGCCGCGCGATGGCTTCGCCGCCGGCGGCGCCGGGGTACCACGCCTCCAGCACTGCACCCACCCGGTCGAGCCACGGCATGGCGACCGGACCGTTGTTCTCCAGCACCACGATGGTGTGCGGGTTGGCCTTGGCCACGGCTTCCACCAGCGCGTCCTGGTTGCCCGGGAGTGCGAGGTGCGGCGTGTCGAAACTCTCCGCCGCCCACTGCTCGACGAACACCACCGCGACCTTGGCCTGCGCGGCCAGCTTCGCGGCGGCGGCGATGTCCTGGCCGTCGGCGTAGTTCACCTTGCCGTGCGCGCGGCGTTCGATCGCCGCCAGCGGTGCCGAGGGCTGATAGATGCGCGGGCCCGGCCATTCCGTGGGCGGCAGGCCCGGCACCGCGTTGCCCTGCGGCGACTGCACCGCCGAGGAACCGCCACCGGTCAGCACGCCCTTGTCGGCATGGCCGCCGATCACCGCCACGGATTGCGCGGCGGACAGCGGCAGCAGCGCGCCCTGGTTGCGCAGCAGCACCGCGCCGGCCTCCTCGGTGTGCTGCGCCACCTCGCGGTCGGCCGCGAAGTCGATGGGCGACTGCGTGGCCGGATGATCGATCACGCCGGCGGCGAACAGGCTGCGCAGAATGCGCCGCGCCATGTCGTCGATGCGCGACTGCGGCACCTCGCCGGAAGCCACCGCGGCGCGCAGCGGCTTGTCGAAGTACACCTCCTTGTCGAAGGTCTCGCCGGCCGATTCCTGGTCCAGCCCGGCCAACGCGGATTTCGCGGCGCTGTGCACCGCACCCCAGTCCGACATCACGAAGCCGGGGTAATGCCAGTCGCGCTTCAGCACCTGGTTGAGCAGCCAGTCGTCCTCGCAGGCGTAGACCGCGTTGATGCGGTTGTAGGAGCACATCACCGAGCCGGGCTTGCCGGTGGCGATGGCGATCTCGAAGGCGAGCAGGTCCGATTCGCGCGCCGCGGCGCGGTCGATGTTCGCGCTCAGCGTGGTGCGGTCGGTTTCCAGGTCGTTGAGCGCGTAGTGCTTGATGGTGGAGACGAGGTGCTGGCTCTGGATGCCGGCAATGGCATTGCCGGCGATCACGCCGGCCAGCAGCGGATCCTCGCCTGCGTATTCGAAGTTGCGGCCGTTGCGCGGATCGCGCACCAGGTCCGCGCCGCCGGCCAGCATCACGTTGAAACCGCGGCGATGCGCTTCGCCGGCTATCATCGCGCCGCCGGCGTAAGCCATCACCGGATCGAAACTGGCCGCGGTCGCCAGCCCCGAGGGCAGGGCGGTGGCGCCGAGCTTGTGCGGCTTGGCCACGCCGAGGCCGGCATCGCTCTCCTGGATGGCCGGCAGGTCCAGCCGTGCGATCGCCGGGCCGTAGCCGGCCGAACCCAGCGCACCCGGAGCCATGACGTGGCCGTTCTCGGTGTCGCCGAAATCGACGCGGATCAGGCGGAACTTCTCGTCCTGCGTCATCGCCTTCAGCACCAGTTCGGCACGCTGGTCGGGCGTCAGCGCGGGATTCATCCACGGGCGCGCATCGTCGCCAGCGCTTGCGGTGGCGCATGTTCCGCCGAATGCCAGCAGGGTCATGCCGATGATGGAAGCAATGCGGGTTTTGTGAAGTGCCATGACGTTCCCTTCGTTTTTGCGGAACAGGTTGGAAGCATGCGCATCGCGGGCGTCGAATGGCAAGCTCATGGTTTCGGCAGGTAAGGATTGCGATCCGATGCGGCGATCACGGTCCATGCCGTCGCGGCGAGGCATGGCCGGTGATAGTAGTAGGCATACAGCGCCGTGATGCGTGGCTCGGGCGTGGCGTAGAGGAAGCCGCCAGGCGACGCCTGTTGCGCGATCGACGCGAACAGCACGTCCGCCTTGGCCTCGTCGCCGACCCGGCGCCAGGCGAGCGCGGCCTGCGCCGTACCTTCCGTCCACATCCCGTCGCGGATGTCGGTGAAATCGAAACCGCCTTTGACCGCATGCATGCGTTCGACCCAGGTCAGTGCCCGGCGCCACGTCTTCGGCGCGTCCGGCAGGAGTTGCGCCCAGAGTTGCACGTCGAGGGCAGACGGCGAGTGAAGTGGCGTCACGCCGTCGCCCTCGGTGCCCGTCCAGAAGTGCCCGCTCGCGGCGTCCCACTGCCGCGCGACGAAATCGAGGGCGCGCGTCGCCTGTGCGTTCCAGTCGCCACCGGGCGCGGAGATCCGGCTGAGCCATTCGAACATCGCAGCAAGGTCGATGTTGTGCTCGGTCGATTTCCACGTTGCTTCTCTTGGCACCAGCAGGAAGGATTCGACGCCTCCCCGGAATCCGGGCGCGCCCCGCGTATCCGATGCATGGATGACGACCCAGTCGGCGAGATGCACGGCGGCATCGCGCCAACGCTCCTCGCCGGTGGCGTCGTGCAGTGCCAGCAGGGCCAATGCGGCCCACGCTATGTTTCCGCACGACGAACCGTCCTGGTACGCGCCGGAGTACTGGTGCGCGGCATCGACCCAGTGCTTCTGCTGCGTATCCCACCACCCGTTCCGCAGTGGCTTGTCACCCCCGACGGCGCCTGCGCGATACGCGTCGCGCAGGCGCGTGTCGTTCATCGCCGCGAGCCGCAGCGCTTCGCCGATGCGTTCCGCCTGTGGCCGCTTGCCGCAGGCGAGCAGGGCGATGACGGCGAGCGCGTTGTCGTAGGTGAATGCCGCCGAGTGCAGCGGCGGCAGGGCAGGCGCGCCTTCCCCGCGCCAGCTGTCGTAACTGCGCAGCAGGAGCGGGCCGTTTCCCGGCAGCGCATCGACGCGCGAGGCGATGGCGTTGCACCCGGCGCGTGCGAGGGACGCGCTGCGAGATGTTGTGGAAACCGTGTCCGTTGGTGGCGGTGCCGTCGTCCTCGCATGGACTGGCACCCCCACGGACACGGCAAGCAGCAGGCTGGCGAACAAGGCCGCCATTCCCGTCTTCACGGGAATGGCGGCAACCGGGGAGATCGCCGTGCTGCCGTTCCGTTCCGCCATCGCCCGTGGTCCGGCATGCGCCATGGCGGGAGCCTGTTGCACGCGCCTGGTCAGAAGTCCGCGCGCAGGCTGAGGTTGTAGCGGGTGTCGTCGCGGAAGAAGCCCTTGGGCACGGTGGTGCCGTTGGTGTCGATGATCTCGCGGCTCTTGAACGTCGAGTTCAACAGGTTGGCCACCTGCAGTGCCACCTTGACGTGCGGGGTCAGCGCGTAGATCACCGAACCGTCCAGCCGGCCCTGGGAGGCGGCCATGACCGGCAGGAACGGGTAATCCGCCTCCTGGCCCGTGATAAGGAACTGCGAGCGCCAGTTCCACGCCAGGCGTGCCGACAGCGGGCCCTTTTCGTAATACGCGGTGAAGTTGAAGGTGTCGCGGGACAATTCGCCTGGCGGCAGCTTGAGCTGGTTGACGCACTGCGTGGCCGGCAGATACGTGGCAGGGCAGTAGTTGACCACGCCGAAGGCCAGCCCGTGCGGCTTGATGTAGGTGTAGTTGGTCTGCACGCCGAAGCCGGACAGCCAGCCAGGCAGGAAATCGAATTTCTGCTGGTAGGCCAGTTCCGCGCCGCCCACGCTGCCCTTCTGGTCGAGGTTGGCCAGGCCCGCCGTGTACTGCTCCGGATAGGTCACGCCGTTGTTGGTGACCGAGGTGTCCACCACGTTGGTGATGTACTGGATGGTGTGGTTCAACTGCTTCCAGAACAGCATGCCGGTCAGCGAACCGGCGTTGCCGAAATACCACTCCTGGCTCAGGTCGAAATTGTGCGCCGTGATGGGCCTGAGGTAGGGGTTCGTGCCGTTGTAGCCGTTGCCCACCGTCGGCTCGGTGCTGCCGTTGGTGCCGTAAGGAAGCAAGCCGCTGATCGACTGGCCCGCCTCCAGCTGGTTGAGCGCCGGACGGAAGATCGACTCGGAGAATGCGAAACGGGTGATGAGGTCGTCCGACCAGCCGATCGCCAGGTTGAAGCTGGGCAGCCAGTTGCCGTAGCCGCTGCTGGCCGTTATCCGGCTGTACCCGCCGTTGGCGAAGGTCACGTATTGCTGCTGCTGCGCCGCGGTCAGCGCGCAGAACGTGCCCGGCGAGGCCGGTTGGGTGCCATTCTTCGTCACGCCCTGGCAATACTCCACGACGGTGGCGTTGCCGAGAGCCTGCTTCATGTCCGGCAGCAGCAGGTAGCCCGCGGCATCGTCCTGGGTATGCACGTAGCGCAGGCCGATGTTGCCGCTGATCTGCACGCCGCTCAGGAAATCCATGTTGCTGTTGCTGAAGTTCAGGCGGAGATAGGTGGCGTTGGTCTTCTCCCCGTTGGAGGAGATTTCCTGCGGCAGGTAATGCGTGCCCGGCACGAAGGTATAGCCGTACTGGTCGCGCTCGTAGTTGGTGTAGTAGGGACTCCACCAGCTCCAGCCCGGGTTGATGGCCAGCGACTGTTGGTTGATCTGCTTCATCGCGGCGACGGATTGCCAGAATTGCGACTGCGGGTTCAGGTTGAAGAAGGGCGCGACCACGCCGAAATCGCCGTTGCCGAAGGCCGGCAGGTTGACGTGGTACGGGGAAACGTCGCCGGGCGTGTTTGCGGCCGTGACCGCCAGACCATTCCCGCCAGCGTAAGGCGTGCTGATGTCCCAGAAGTAGCTGTACGGCGAGGAATACAGCGTTTCTTCCTGGTCGCTGTGCCGGAAGCCGAACTGGATGTTGTCCAGCGGGCCCTTGTCCACGTCGAAGCTGCCGTCCAGGCGGAAGGCGCGTTGGTTGCCCCAGGACTTCTCCTGGTGATCCTGTGCCGCCGACCAGTAGGTGTTGTTGGGGTTGGAGAAATACTGGGCCGCCGTTTCGTTGGGATCGGGCGACAGCAGCTTGATCGTGGGCACGTTGTCGCCGTGCGTGGCGATGTACCAGTTCGCTTGGGTCATCTGGCGGATGTAGTAGTAGACATCCGAGTAGTCGGAATGGGTGTCCTGCGCGTCCAGGCTGAGGTGCAGCCGGTCATTGACGTTCCATTTCAGGTTGAAGGCGTAGTCGTTGGTCACGTAGCGCCGCTTGTAGGCGGCGGTATCGAGCTGCGTCGGCACGCCGCCATAGGTGAGCGGCAGGAAGGTCGACGGGGCCGGATCGCCCGAGATGGTGCCGGACTGGAATACGCCGTTGGCGTCGTACACCGGCGTGGTGCCCGCCAGCGGCACGGCGCAACCGGCCAACGTCTGGCCGCTGCAGCCATCCGTCGATGCCTGAAGGGTGTGCTCGAAGGTGGTTTCGGAATCCGATGCACGATTCCATGTCAGTGCGGCCTGCCATGTCTTGTCCGGGCTTTCCCATTGCAGGGCCAGCGCATGGCCGAAGCGCGTGCTGGTTTCGTCCTGGCGGCGAAGGTCGCCCCCGACCGGCACGTAGCGGTATTCGCCGGGCGCAAGGCCGGGAAAGGCGTCGGTTCTGCCGCCCGGCAGGTCGCAGCCGTTGCAGCGCCGCTGGTAATCGACCACGGAAATCGCATTGTCGGTCTGGTCGATGCGGTCGTAGGCCACGTTGGCGAGGAAACCGAAGCGGCCGATCCCGGTATTCCAGTTGTGGCTGAACAGGCCGGCGATCTGCGGCGTGCCCTTCTTGGCCAGGTCGCCCCAGTAGTCGCCGAGGGTGACGGCGGCCTGCGTGTCCTTGTTGCTGTCGAAGGGTAAGCGCGTGTGCAGGTCGATCGAGCCGGCGATGCCGCCTTCGATCATGTCCGCCGTCTGGTTCTTGTTCACCACCACCGAGCCGATCAGCTCGGGCGACACCGTCGAGAAGTTGAGTCCCTGGCCGCCGCCGGCGGAGAACACCTCGCGGCCGTTGAACAGGGTACTGGTGTAGGGCAGGCCCTGCAGGCTGATGTCCGAGCCCTGGATCGAGAAGTGATCCGGGTCGGCGGCGACGCCGAAGGAGCTGACGGCCACGCCGGGCACGCGCTGCAGCGCTTCGGTCACCGACAGGTCGGGCAGCGAGCCGGCGTCCTGCGCCGAGATCGCGTCGACCACGGTGTCGGCGTAACGCTTGATGTTCTGCGCGCGATTGAGGCTCGACGAGTAGCCGTTGACGGTCATGCCGGTGAGCTGCTTCGCCTCCTTCTCGTTGGCCGCCGTGGTGGCGTCCTTCTTCTTGTTCGCGGTCTTCGCGTCCTTCTTCGCGACGGGGGCGGCTTGCGTGGCCTGGTCGGTTTCCTGCGGCGCGGGCTGCGTGGCCTGCGCATGCAATGGGCCGGCCGCAAGCAATGTCATCGCGATCGCGAGAGGCAGCAGGCGCAGCTGGTTGGCGTTGCCTGCATGCGGATGCATGGACTGCTTCTTCACTTCGGTATCTCCCCAATATTCAGTGAACGTCCGGCTGGCGCGGTCCCGTCCCCCGGTTCCGGTTTCTTCCGCCCGCCGCCCAAATTCCAAGCCACCCCTACGCCAGCGCCGGCCGCTGGGCCGGACGGCAAGCCTGCATGCCACGGTGAGTCGGAGGAAGTGATTGCAGTCGCGTGGGCAGGCGGCGGCGAGGCTGCCGCAGGACATGCCGCGAGCGGTCGCTGGACGAACTTCCCCTCTCTCCCCTTGCACTGTGTCCCGTGGCACGGGCTTCTTGCGCGTGTCGCAAGCTAATCAAATGTACATGCGCTGTCAATAGAAAATACCAGCGCTGGTATTTTTGGATGAAACGGGCGGAATCCGGATGGTTGCGCGCCTTCCGCTTGGGGTAGCATGGGCCGCTGCGAGCCAACCAGGGGTGGGGCCATAGATGCCTGCGAGAATCGAAGACGTCGCTGCGCATGCCGGCGTTTCCACCAAGACGGTGTCCCGTGTCATCAACGGTCATCCGAGCGTGCGCGCCAAGCTGCGCGTGCGGATCGAGGCCTCGATCCGCGCGCTCAACTACGTGCCCAACGCATCGGCACGCGGTCTGGCGGGGAATCGCTCCTACCTCGTCGCGTTGCTGTACGACAACCCGATGGCCGGCTCCAGCTACACCATGGAGGTGATCGTCGGCGTGCTGCAGGCATGCAAGGGGACGCCGTACAACGCGGTGCTGCACCCCTTCGACGCAGCGGACGACTTGGCGGCGCGGATCGACGGCTTTGTGGCGACGCACCGGCCGGACGCGCTGGTGCTGGTGCCGCCGCACGCGAACAACGCGAAGCTGCTGCAGCGCCTCGATGAGCTGGACATCCGCTATTCGACGATCTCCTCCAAGCTGCGCCAGTCGCGCATCGATGTCGGCTTCGACGAACGCAGGGCGGCGGCCGAGATGGTCGGGCACCTGATTTCGCTCGGGCATCGGCGGATCGGCCACGTCGCCGGGCTGCAGGGCCATGGTGCGCGCACCTGGCGGCTCAGCGGCTATCGCGATGCCTTGCGCAGGGCCGGCATCGCGTACGACGAGTCGCTGGTGGTGGAAGGGGATTTCGCCTTTGCGTCCGGCGTGGCCGGCGCCAGGGCGCTGCTCGACCGGCGGCGTCCTCCCACGGCGATCTTCGCGGCGAACGACGACATGGCTTGTGGCGTGATGCGCGAAGCCTATGAGCGCGGGCTGACCATTCCCGGCGACCTTTCGGTATGCGGCTTCGATGACACGCCGGTGTCGCAGTTGATCTCGCCTGGCCTGACGACGGTGCGCCAACCTTGCCGCGAGCTTGGTTGCCTGGCCGTCGAGAGCGTATTGCAGTCGATCCGCGATCCCGCCACGCGCCAGCAGGCGCGCGTGCCCTACCAGGTGCATTTGCGCGCATCCACCGCCGCTCCCGGGAAACCGTAGTATTCGCCCTGTGCCGGCGCCGGGTTCGTCAGACCCACGGTGGCCGGATTCAGGGGGCGTATACGGTGATCGACGACAAGGCTGAAGCTGCAATGCGCCGGCTGCCTCTGCAGGCCGGCATGCAGGCGGAGGCGGCGCCAAGCGAGCGCCGCGTCGGCTGGCCATTCATCGCGATCTACGGCCTGGCCTATACGGGCCTGTGGATGGCGTTGCTGCCGCCCATCCTGGTGGGCCTGGCGATGCGCGTGCGCGAGATCGCTCCGGCGCACGCGACCGGCAGCCTCTCGCTGGTGGTGGGCGTGGGGGCGCTGATCGCACTGTTCGGCAATCCGTTCTTCGGCCGCCTCTCGGATCGCACGGCCTCGCGTTTCGGCATGCGGCGGCCTTGGCTAATTGCCGGCGCCCTGGGTGGCATGGCGGGGCTGGCGATCGTCGCGACGGCCGTGTCGGTTCCGCAACTCCTGCTGGGCTGGTGCCTCACGCAGCTCGCCTGCAACGCGCAGCTGGCCGCGCTGGCGGCGATCTTTGCCGACCAGATCCCGGCGTCGCAGCGCGGCACGGTGTCCGGCATCGTCAACATCAGCCTGCCGCTGGGCATGACGGGCGGCACCTTCCTGGTGGAGGCTCTCGCGGATTCCACGCTCGCCATCTTCCTGGTGCCGGCCACGATTGCATTGGCCTGTGCACTCCTCCTGGCTTGGGTGTTGCCCGATCATCGACTGGCGGCGGTGCAGCGGCCGCGTTACGGCTGGCGCGAATTCCTGGGCAGCTTCTGGATCAGTCCGCTGCGTTTTCCCGACTTCGCATGGGCCTGGAGCAGCCGCTTCCTGCTTTACGCCGGAGTCGCGTTGCTGATGACCTACCAGGAGTTCTACCTGATCCGTCAGCTGGGTTGCGCACCCGCCGAGGTGCCGCGCTGGATCTTCCTGTCCACCCTGGTGCAGTCCTGCACGGTGGCCATCTTCGGCGTCCTGGGCGGCGGCCTGTCCGATGCCCTCGGGCGGCGCAAGGTCTTCGTGTGCGGTGCGGCGCTGGTCTATGCAATGGCTCTCCTGATGATCGCCTTCGCCGCCTCGTATCCCTGGTTTCTCGCGGGCATGGCGGTGGCCGGCATCGCGCAAGGCGTGTACCTGGCGGCCGATCTCGCGCTGGTGACCGACGTGCTGCCGGAGCGCGAAACCCACGCGGCCAGGAACCTCGGCATCTTCAACATCGCCAATGTCCTGCCGCAGTCGCTGATGCCAGCGGTCGCTCCTGGCGTCTTGTCCGCGAGCGGCGGGAGCTATGCGGCCCTGTTCGTCGTGGCGGCGGTCCTCGTCGCCCTGGGTGCCTGGGCCATCCTGCCGGTACGTGGGGTGCGCTGAAGGCTGCCTTTTCCGAGTTCCCCGGAACTAGAAGAACGTCGGCATCGCTTCCAGCACGCGCAGTTCGTCGTCGACGCGCAGGACCTGCCGCCACTTGTCGAACGTCAGGCAGGGATGGGACGCGCCGAATGACACGACGTCGCCGACACGGAGGTCGATGTCTTCGGGGATCACCAGCATCGTGTGCTGGTCCATCACCTTGCGGACCGTGCAATGCCGCAGCAGACGCGCGGGTTCATTGGGGCGGTGTAGTTGCAGCGGAATCGGCAGGTCGGGATCGCAGGAAATGTCGCGCTTGCCCATCGCGACGACAGCCAGCCCCGGTTCGGGCAGGGACTGCACATGGGCGAACACGGCCAGCGCGGGCTGGAGTTCGCCTTCGAGTTCCGGATGCCTAGCCTTCACTTCGGCCATTGCGTCGCGGTACGAACGATGGTCATGCACGACATAGCAGCCGGGCCGCAGGACCGGCGTGCAGCGCTCGCGCAGGTCCGACTGGTCGAACGCCTCGGCGATCAGGTCGAACCATTGCGAGCCCGCTGCCGTGACGATCGGCCTGCGGTCGGCGAACGCACCCGCATCCATCAGTCCGCGCAGCGTGGCGACGAGCCGCTGGGCGTAGCTGCGGACATCGTCGGCCGCCTGTGCACCGCCGATCAGTCCCTCGTAGCCTTCGATGCCGCAGAGTACGAGCGCCGGTGCGGCGGCAATGGCATCGACCAGCGCCGCGAGTCCACGTTCGTCGCGCACGCCGCAACGCCCACCGGGCACGCCGAGCTCGATCAGTACCTGCAGGGTCAGGCCGCGTTCTCCGAAAAACCGGTTCAACGCCTCGACGTTGGCCACGCTGTCGACCAGACAGCAGTAATCCGCGCCGCGTTCGATCAGGTCCGCGACGATCGCCATGTTGGGTGCGCCGACGAGCTGGTTCGCCATCAGCAGGCGCGTGACGCCGTGCCCGAAGGCCGCGGCGCACTGCACGGCAGTGGCCAGCGTGATGCCCCAGGCGCCGGCATCGAGCTGGCGCCGGAACAGCACGGGCGTCATCGTGGTCTTGCCGTGTGGAGCGAGCCGCGCGCCGTGATCGTCGGCGTAGCGCTGCATCCAGGCGATGTTGCCGGCCAATGCCGAATCGAGGATCGCCGCGGCCGGCAGGCTCACGTCTTCGAGCAGGGATCGGCCGGTGATGGAAGCGCCTTTTTCAAGTTGCCGTGCGTGGAGGGTCATGGGCTGCAAGTCGGTCGGGAGTTGGCCATCGGTGTCGTTGCGAGGGCGTGTTTGGAATATGGGCTACCTGGCCCTGCGCCGACGAAGATACCGCTTGCGACCGCAGCGTTGTCCACCGCTGTTCCGGCGCCAATCTCGTGTGAGAGGGTGGGTGGAGGTGTTATCCATGTCCGGCATGGAAGTGCCCATCTCCATCGGCGCGTCGGTGCGGGCACCGTTCCGCACGATATGAAGCAAGCGCCGATCTGGCTGCATCGGCGTGGCGATGTTGGTCGCTACACGCCCTGCGCCCGCACCCACTGCACGATGCCTGCGACCTGCATCGCGCCGGCTTGGCGCGCGATTTCGCGGCCACCCTTGAACAGCGCCAGGGTGGGAATGCTGCGGATGGCGTGGCGGTTGCCCAGGGACTGTTCGGCGTCCGTGTCGACCTTGAGCAGGCGCACGCGCGGTTCGAGCTGTGCGGCGGCCTGTGCGTAGTGCGGCGCCATCATCTGGCAGGGCCCGCACCATGTGGCCCAGAAATCCACCAGCACGGGAATGTCGTTGCGGGCGAGATGCTTCTGGAAGGTGGCTTCGTCGACGGCCAGCGGATGACCGGTGAACAGTGGCTGATGGCACTGACCGCAGGTGGGCGATGCAGCCAAGCGGTCGGTCGGCATGCGATTGACGGCCTGGCAGTGCGGGCAGACGAGATGCAAGGTGTCGCTCATGGCATGAGCCTCACGGTCGGAGAGCAGGGCATCACGCGAAATGGGGTCGATGGCGCCTGGATCAAAGCAGTGGCGCGTCTGGTGGAAACTTGCGCCGGATGCCGCCGGGCTCACCAGGGGTGCCGTTCGTCCCTTGATGTGCCACGCTCGTCCCGGCGCACTGGGACCGGCTTGCGGTCCGGCCCAGCATGCCGGATTCCGGATCGTGGGTGGCGCATGAAAGCCGTGACCAACATCTTGTTCGCATGCTTCCTGGCCGTCGCGTGCACGGCGCGGGAAGCCTGGTCGCAGCCGTCCGGACAATCCTTCGATCTGCGCCTGTTGGACGCACCGCATGCGGTGCACACCGACGCCGGCACGCAGGTATTCCAGGAACTGCATCTGACCAATTTCGCCCAAGCGCCGCTGCGCCTTTCCCGCGTCGACGTGGTGGATGCGGGGGATGGCCGCATCCTGGCGACTTTCACCGGTGAGGCGTTGCAGCGGCGGTTTGCGCTGATCGGGACATCGGCCGCCGCGCACGACCTGGTTGTTCCGCCCGGGCGGCATGGCGTGGTCTACATCGAATGGCCCGCACAGGGACGCCATCCACGGATGATCGGGCATGTGGTGACCTACATGGCGCCGCCGGACGCGGCGGCGCTTGTCGTCCGGGGTGCGCGTGCAACGATGTCATATGCCGGCGGGGTTGCGCTGGGGCCGCCGTTGCGCGGTGGGCCCTGGGTCGCGATCCACGGCGCCGATTGGGCCAAGGGGCATCGCCGCGTCTTCAATGCGGTCGATGGAGCGGCGCGCATTCCGGGACGCTTTGCCGTCGACTGGATGCGGGTCGATGCAAGCGGGCATCTGGCGCATGGAGATCGCGACGTGCCACGCAACTGGTTGGGCTATGGCGCCGACGTGCTGGCCGTGGCCGATGCCACCGTGGCGGCGGTGCACGACGGCATGGCCGAGGCGGCCAGCGTGTCGGGAAATCCCAGGCATACACTGGCCGAGGATGCAGGCAACTACGTGGCGATCCGCCTCGACGATGGCCGGTACGCGTTCTACGAGCACCTGCGGCCCGGCAGCGTCGCGGTCAGGCCAGGCCAGCGCGTGCATCAGGGCGCGGTGCTTGGCGCGCTGGGGTTCACTGGTGCGTCCACCGGGCCGCACCTGCACTTCCACGTGGCCGACGGGCCGTCGCCGATCGGTTCGGAAGGGCTTCCTTTCGCTTTCGACGCATTTGATCTGCTGGGCAGCTACGGCGAGTTGGGCCGGCTCGACAAGGCGGGTTGGACTTCAAGGCGGGCGGGTGAGGCCGAGCGGCGACTGGACGAATGGCCTGCGGAGAACGCGGTGGTAAGGTTCCCGGACTGAGTCGCCGACTGGCAACGGGTACGACAAGTTGGCACCGCATTCCGGATGGACGCCACGGAAGTCGTGCAGGCACGCCGTGGTGGTGAACCGGGATCCGTTGGGATGGGCGTTATACTTGCCGGGTTTTGTCCGGTCCCTCCATTCCACCGACACCACGCCGATGCAACGTTTCCGCCTGACCGAACCGCTGGTGATGCTGGCGACCGTGCTGCAGTGGCTGGCGCTGTCGATCTTCACCGGCGCGGTGATCGGCGTGGGCTGCACGATCTTCCTGCGTGCGCTGTACGCCACCGCGGGCCATGCCTATGCAGCGCCGTGGTGGTGGCTGGCGCTGGCGCTGCCGCTGGGTGGCCTCGCCAACGGCCTGCTGCTGCATTACGGCTACCGGCTGCGACGCAGCACTTTCAACGACAACGCGATCGTGGCGGTCAACGAGCAGCACGGCAAGCTGCCGTTCCGCACGATGTGGATCAAGCCGCTGGCCGCGATCATCACCCTGGCCTGCGGCGGCTCGGCGGGCAAGGAAGGTCCGTGCTCGCACATCGGCGCGAGCCTTGCGGCGGTGGTGGGGCGCGTGCTGCACCTCAATCCGGAGATGCGCAAGCGCCTGCTGGCCTGCGGCGTCAGCGCGGGCTTTTCCAGCGTGTTCGGCACGCCGGTCGCGGGTGCGATCTACGGCGTGGAGATGCTGGCGATCGGGCGTATCCGCCACGACTTCCTGTTTCCCGGCATCGTGGCCGGCGTCACCGCGTTCGAGGTGTCGCGTGCCCTTGGCGTGCCGTACCCGCATTACGCGATCGACTTCACCGGGCAGTTCACCGAGCTGCTGTTCCTGCAGACCGTGCTGATCGGCGTGCTGTGCGGTGGCGTGGCGTGGCTGTTCGTGGAGCTGCTGCGGCAGGCGAAGAAGATCTTCGGCGGCTTGAAGCAGCGCTGGGCGCTGTGGCCGCCGTTGGTGCCGATGCTGGGCGGCATCGTGCTGGCGCTGCTGGTGATCGCGGTGCCGACCGATTACCTCGGCCTCAGCCTGCCGCTGATGGAGCGCGCGTTGCACGGCGAGGTCATGCCGTACCTCGGCTTCCTGTGGAAGGCGCTGCTGGTGGCGATCACGCTGGGTTCGGGTTTCTACGGCGGTATTGTCACGCCGCAATTCGTGCTCGGCGCGGTGGCCGGCGGCGCGTTCGCGCACCTGTTCGGTCTGCCGCCGGCACTGGGCGCGGCGGTGGGACTGGTGGCGGTGGTGGCCTCGGCCTCCAACGCGCCGATCGCCGCGATCCTGATGGGCGTGGAGCTGTACGGCGCGGACGCCACGCTGTACGTGGCCGGCGCCTGCGTGGCGGCCTACCTCATCATCGGCCACCGCAGCGTCTATCCCGAGCAGCAGATCGCCTTCAGCAAATCCTCGTGGATCTTCGCCCGCGCGGACCTGCCGGTGGGGCAGGAAAAGGTACGCTTGTCCTACGGGCTGATGCGCTGGCTGCGCATGCGGCGCCGCCGAGCGAAGCGGTCAGGCTGAAAGCCTGTTCAAAACCTCCGCGTAGCCATGCTGATGTCAAGCTGGAAACTCCTCAGTTTTCAGATACGGAGCGGGGTGGCCATCACGTCTATCGTGTAGGTGGGAGTGAGGTCCAAAACCCTAGACACAGCCGGCTTGTAGTTCCGGCGGATTGAATGAGGCCATTTCTCTTGGTTCCTTCTCTTTGGGCCAGCAAAGAGAAGGAACTCGGGCGCCGGAAGGCGACCGAAACCGCCTTGTTCCTTGCGACAGCGCAAAGCACTGTCCCCGTAAATCGAAGAGAAGATCTTGAACAGGCTCTGGAGCCTCTGCCTGAAGAACCCGCGCAGGCGCCGACTCAACCCGCGCCCTGCTGGCTTCCCGCCGCGTGCAGCGTGGGCGGCACCGGCAACGTAGCAATGGCTGCAGTGGGCTGGCCGACCGGCATGGCCTGCACATGTGCACCGCTGGCCGGTACGGGTGGTGGCATGGGCTTCAGCGTTGCCGGTGCCGGGCTGTCCCGTCCCGGCACGGGAGCGTTGTCCACGATGCCGCGGGAAAGCGCCGCCGCCTCCGCTTCCCTGGTCATCACGATGATGCTGATGCGCCGGTTGATCGGATTGCCGGGGTTGGCCTTGTCCAGCGGCACCGAGGCGGCCAGTCCCACCACGCGGGACACCTTGTCGTCCAGCAGGCCGCCGGCGATCAGCGTGCGGCGCGCGGCGTTGGCGCGGTCGGCGGACAGCTCCCAGTTGCTGTAGCCGTCGTCGCTGCCGTAGGGCGCATCGTCGGTGTGCCCGATGATGCTGATGCGGTTGGGCACGCGGTTGATGAACTTGGCCAGCTCGCCCAGGATCACCCGCGTGTAGTCCTTCAGCCGCACGCTGCCCAGGTCGAACATCGGCCGGTTGAGCTTGTCCACGATCTGGATGCGCAGTCCCGCGGGCGTGATGTCCAGCAGCAGCTGGTCCTTGAACGGCGCCAGCGCCTGGCTGCGCTGGATGGCTGCGTTCAGTTCGTCCTTCAGTTCCTGCAGGCGTGCACGGTCGAGTTCGCGCGCGCGGCGTTCCACCTCGGCCTTCGAGGGAGTGCCGACCGGCCCGTTGTGGCGGTCCTTGCCGGGACCGTGCGAGAGGTCCATCGCGCCGCCCAGCTTGATCATGGAGTCGCTGGCGCCGCCCGGCCCCATCCTGCCGGGCGGCGCCACCGTGGCGTTGCCCGGCGTGGCGCTGGGGTTGCGGAAGTATTCGGAGATCGCCGCCTTCTGCTCGCGCGTGCCCACGCCGATGATCCACATCACCAGGAAGAACGCCATCATCGCGGTGACGAAGTCGGCGTAGGCCACCTTCCAGGCGCCGCCATGGTGCCTGTGGCCGCGCTTCTTCACCCGCCTGATGATGATCGGCGGCGGCGCGTCGCTCATGCGCCGGCTCCGGCATGCACCTTGCCGAGATGCTCCTCCAGGTCCTGGAAGTTCGGGCGGGCATGCGCGGAGAGCACCTTGCGGGCGAACTCCACCGACACCTTGGGGTTGTAGCCGCGCAGGTTGGCCAGCAGGCCCACCTTCACGCATTCGAAGGCCTTGCTGTCCTCGCGCACGCGCGCTTCCATCGCCGCGGCCAGCGGGCCGATGAAGCCATAGCAGAGAAGGATGCCGAGGAAGGTGCCGACCAGCGCGCCGGCGATGTGCTCGCCGATCTGCGAGGTGTCGCCGGAGAGGTTCGACATGGTGGTGACGATGCCGAGCACCGCCGCCACGATGCCGAAGCCTGGCAGCGCGTCGGCCATCTTCGCCACCGCCAGCGCGGGCACTTCCGCCTCCATGTGGTGGGTCTCCACCTCGGCGTCGAGCAGCGCCTCCAGCTCGATCGGCTCCATGTTGCCGCCCACGATCAGGCGCAGGCAGTCGGTGATGAATTCCACCAGGTGCCGTTCGCGGAGCAGGCGCGGATAGGCGGAGAACAGCGAGCTGGCCTGCGGATCCTCGATGTGCTCCTCCATGCCGAGCAGGCCTTCCTTGCGCATCACGCTGAAGATGTCGTACAGCAGCGAGAGCAGGTCCAGGAAGTCCTGCTGGCGGTAGGCCGGCCCCTTGGGCAGGGCCGCCATTTCGTGCAGCGCGGCCTTCACCACCTTGCTGGAGTTGGCGGTGAGGAAGGCGCCGATCGAGCCGCCGAAGATGATCAGCAGTTCGTAGGGTTGCCACAGGGCCAGCAGATGGCCGTGCGACAACACGTAGCCGCCCAGCACGCAGCCGATCACGATCAATGACCCGACAAGGACCAGCATGTATCACTCCGTATAGCGCGCGCGTTGCCGTCAGCGTGGTATCGGTCGCTGCGCGTGAAGCTTGAGCGCGGCGACGCGTGCGCGGAGTGCGTTAGAACAGGCTCTTAGGCCAGCGACCAGGCGATGTCCTGTCCCGCGCGGAACGGGATGCAGCGGCTGTCGCCGAAGGGCAGAGCGTCGGGAACAGTCCAGGCCTTGCGCTCCAGCACGATCTTTTCGCGGTTGCGCGGCAGGCCGTAGAAGTCCGGGCCGTGGAAGCTGGCGAAGGCTTCGAGGCGGTCGAGCCGGCCGACCGAGTCGAACGCTTCGGCGTACAGCTCGATGGCGGCATGCGCGGTGTAGATGCCGGCACAGCCGCAGGCGGCCTCCTTGGCGTGTTGCGCATGCGGTGCGCTGTCGGTGCCGAGGAAGAAGTGCGGGTCGCCGCTGGTGGCCGCCTCCAGCAGGGCCTGGCGATGCGTCTCGCGCTTCAGCACCGGCAGGCAGTAGTGGTGCGGCCGGAGGCCGCCCTCGAAGATCGCATTGCGGTTGAGCAGCAGGTGGTGCGCGGTGATGGTGGCGCCCACGTGCGCCGGTGCCGCGCGGATGAACTCCGCCGCGGCGCGCGTGGTGATGTGTTCCAGCACCATGCGCAGCTGCGGGTAGCGCTTGCGCAGCGGGATCAGGTGGCGCTCGATGAACGCGTGCTCGCGGTCGAAGATGTCCACGCCGGGGTCGGTGACCTCGCCGTGCATCAGCAGCGGCAGGCCGTGCGCTTCCATCGCCTCCAGCACGGGGTAGACGTGCGCCAGGTCGCGTACGCCGGACTGCGAGTTGGTGGTGGCGCCGGCCGGGTAGTACTTCACCGCGTGCACGAAACCGCTGGCCCTGGCGCGCGCGATCTCGTCCGGCGTGGTGGCCTCGGTGAGGTACAGCGTCATCAGTGGCTGGAAGCGCGTGTCCGCCGGCAGGCCGGCGAGGATGCGCGCGCGATAGGCTTGGGCCTCGGCCACGGTGGCGACGGGCGGCTTCAGGTTCGGCATCACGGTGGCGCGGGCGAACTGTCGCGCCGTGTCGGCCACCACCGAGCCCAGTGCGGCACCGTCGCGCAGGTGCAGGTGCCAGTCATCGGGGCGGGTGATTTCGAGGCGTGCGGACGACATGGTGGCGCGGCTCCGTGGGGCGGATCGGGGTGGCGGGCGTGGGGTGCGGCCGCCGGAACGGGGCTGTCATGGTATCGGATCGACGGTTGGGCCTGCCGCCGCCGCCGGTGCGCGGACCATGACCATTGACCCATGAACGCGGCGGGGCAGGGCGCTAGATTCGAAAATTCTTGCGTCGGGCCACTCGGGGAAAATCGTGATCAAGCGTTGCATGTGGGTGTTGTGTCTGGGCTTCAGCAGCATGGCTCTGGCCCAGGAGCCGGTGGATATGGACATGGTCGGCCGCATCCGCCAGGAGGCCTTCCACCACTCGCAGGTGATGGACATCCTCGGCCATCTCACCGAGGACATCGGCCCGCGCCTCACCAACTCGCCGCAGATGGCCCAGGCCAACGCCTGGACCCAGGAGAAGTTCAAGGGCTGGGGCCTGGCCAACGTGCACGACGAAGCCTTCGACGACTTCGGCCGCGGCTGGGAATTCAGCGCGGCCAGCGTGGCCATGCTCGCGCCCCGCGCTGCGCCGCTGTACGCGCTGCCCAAGGCGTGGACGCCCGGCACCAACGGCCCGGTCGAGGGCGAGGCGATGCGCGTCAGCATCAAGACCCGCAAGGACCTGGACCAGTACAAGGGCAAGCTCAAGGGCAAGATCCTGCTGCTGGACGACGCGCGGGCGTACAAGCCCGGCACCGAGGCGAACTGGCAGCGCTACGACGAGGCCGGCCTCGCCGAATTGCAGGGCTTCGCCCTACCCAAGGATGCGAAGCGCGACCGCGCCGCCCTGCTCAAGCGCTATGCCGAGCGGCAGGAACTGGCGCGCGCGACCAACGAGTTCTTCGTTGCCGAGGGCGCGTTGGCCACGATCGGCGTCAGCGGCTGGGACAACGGCGTCCTCCGCGTGGGTGGCGGCGGTTCGCGCCGGGCCGGCGAGTCCGCGGGCGTGCCGGAGCTGGCGATGATGGCCGAGCACTACAACCCGCTGGTGCGCGCGCTGGAGCGCAAGGAGACCGTGAAGCTGCGCGTGGACGTCAAGGCGCGTTTCACCGACGACAGCAACCGGCCCGGCTACAACACGCTCGCCGAGATCCCCGGCAGCGGCAAGGCGAACGAGGTCGTGATGCTGGGTGCGCACATGGATTCCTGGCACACCGGCACCGGCGCCTCGGACAACGGCGCGGGCGTGGCGGTGATGATGGAGGCCATGCGCATCCTCAAGGCCGTGGGCGCGAAGCCCAAGCGCACCATCCGCGTGGCGCTGTGGAGCGGCGAGGAGCAGGGCCTGATCGGCTCGCGCGCCTACGTGGCGAAGCACTTCGCGTCCTACCCGGAGCCCACCGATCCCGCACAGAAGGCGCTGCCCGCCTTCCTGCGCGAGCCCACCGGCGCGCTGCAGAAGAAGGCCGAGTACGAGCGCCTCGCGGCCTACTTCAACATGGACAACGGCTCGGGCCGCTTCCGCGGCATCTACGCGCAGGAGAACACCGCGGCGATGCCGATCTTCAAGGCCTGGCTGGAGCCGTTCCACGACGTGGGCGCCACCACCGTGACCAGCCGCAACACCGGCAGCACCGACCATGTCTCCTTCGACGCCGTGGGCCTGCCGGGCTTCCAGTTCATCCAGGATCGCCTCGACTACTCCACCGAAGTCCACCACAGCAATCTGGATACCTACGACCACGCTTCCGCGGACGACCTGAAGCAGGCCGCCGCCATCGTCGCCTCCTTCGTCTACAACGCCGCGATGCGCGAGGAAAAGCTGCCGCGCAAGCCGCTGGCGCAAGACTGACCGATTTCTCCCCTCTCCCTCCGGGAGAGGGGCTAGAGGAGAGGGTACTGGCGAAGCGCGAAGCTGCAGTCAGCCCCGAGCCGTTATGGAACGGCGATGAGCCGCGTTGCTTGAGAGCCATCCCCCGTCGTGGGACGATCCCGCCGATGAGTGACAAGCCCGCCCTGGCAACACACTTGCGTGACCTCGCCCGGCTGCGCCGCGTGCGCGACCGCATCGACCGCGAATATGCGCAGCCGCTGAACGTCGACGACCTGGCGCACACGATAGGCATGTCCGCAGGGCACCTCAGCCGCCAGTTCAAGCTGGCCTTCGGCGAATCTCCCTACAGCTACCTGATGACGCGCCGCATCGAGCGCGCGATGGCGCTGCTGCGCCGCGGCGACCTCGGCGTCACCGAAGTCTGCTTCACGGTGGGCTGCGCCTCGCTGGGCACCTTCAGCACCCGCTTCACCGAACTGGTCGGCATGTCACCCAGCATCTACCGGCGCGAGGCGGCACGCGCCACGGCAGGCATGCCGTCCTGCATCGCACGGCAGGTGACGCGGCCGGTCAGGACGCAACCGATCAGGAATGGAGAAGCATCGGCCTGAGCATCCCGGGCATGATGACTGCACTCCCACCGAGCAGAACCATCATGGACATCAGCATCCACGCCAGCTTCCTTCCGCACAGCGACCCGGACGCCTCGCTGGCGTTCTACCGCGACACCCTCGGTTTCGAGGTGCGCAACGACGTCGGTTACAACGGCATGCGCTGGATCACGGTCGGCCCCGCCGGCCAGCCCGGCACCGCCATCGTGCTGTACCCGCCGGTCGCCAGCCCCGGCGTCACCGACGACGAGAAGCGCACCATCGCCGAAATGATGGCCAAGGGCACCTTCGCGACGATGCTGCTGGCCACCGGGGACCTCGATGCCGCGTTCGAGAAGATCCAGGCCAGCGGCGCCGAGATCGTCGAGGAACCGACCATGCAGCCCTACGGCGTGCGCGACTGCGCCATCCGCGATCCGGCCGGCAACCTGCTGCGCGTGCAGGAGCGGCGCTGAGCCGCGACACCGGTAGCCGGATTCAGTCAGAGTCGAAACGCGACCATGAAAAGATACAAGGTGTATCAAGTCGATTCATTCACGGATTCCCTGTTCCAAGGCAATCCCGCCGGTGTGGTGCTCGATGCCGACGGCTTGACCGAAGCCGACATGCAGAACGTGGCCCGCGAGTTGAACAATTCCGAGACGGCATTCCTGTTTTCCTGCGACGACCCGGATTGCGACGGCGAGCTGAGGTACTTCACGCCGAAAGTCGAGGTGCCGACATGCGGGCATGCGACCATTGCGGCAATGTACGTAAAGGCGCTCGAAAGCGGCCTGGATGATTGTGTCCTCAATATAAAAACGCAGATCGGCGTTCTGCCCATGGGGGTGGAAAGGAAGTCGGACGGTTTCCGCATTTCCATGACGCAGGGGAGGTTCGAGATATTGCGCACGTTGTCTCCGGACGAGCGTGGCGAATTGTGTGCAGCCCTTTCCCTGACGGATGCCGATCTAGATCGGCGCTGTCCGGTGCAGGTGGTGTCGACGGGCCACTCGAAGGTCATGGTTGGCATAACGGGCAGGGACAGGCTGAACCGGATCGTCCCGGACAACGAAAGGCTCAGCCGGCTGAGCGAACGGATCGGGTGCAACGGGTATTTTGTTTTCACCTTCGACACGGACAGGGAAGGCATTCTCACCGAGGGAAGGATGTTCGCGCCGGCGATCGGTATAAGCGAGGATCCGGTCACCGGGAACGCCAACGGTCCCCTGGGCGGTTATCTGCTGGCCAACGGGATAGCGGGCCATGGCGACGAGGTGTTCAGGTTCACCGGCTTCCAGGGCGAGGCGATGAACCGGCCCGGCAAGGTGGATGTCGAGGTGACGTATGAAAAGGGAAACCCGCGAACGATCAGGATTTCCGGCGGAGCGGTGATCGTATTCAAGACCGAGATCTGCATTTAGCGGATTGCCTGCGTTCGCCTGCCCGGGTTCGATCGGATGGTTCCGTCCCGGTTGCTGGATCGGGCCGAGGAACGGGCAGCACTCGGGTCGGCGCTTTTCCGACATGAATCAGAGCGAGGAATTTTCGATGAGTCCGGTTGCAAAGAAAGCTGCAAAGAAGGCCCCGGCCAAGACCGCGACGGCGTCCGGCAAGAAAGCCACCTTCAGCGCCGAGGAGCAGGCCGCGATGAAGGCCTATGCCAAGGAGCTGAAGGCGCAGGCGCGCGCGGACCGGACCCGGGAAGACGGCGAGCGCGAAGTGCTGGCGGCGATCGCCGCGATGCCGGAGTCCGATCGCGCCATGGCCGGGCGGGTGCATGCCCTGGTCAAGGCCCATGCGCCGGCGCTGGTGCCGAGGACCTGGTACGGCATGCCGGCGTATGCCCTGGACGACAAGGTCGTCTGCTTCTTCAAGGATGCGCTGAAGTTCAAGGACCGCTACGCCACCTTCGGCTTCACCGACAAGGCCAGGCTCGACGACGGCGCCATGTGGCCGACCGCCTTCGCGCTCAAGGCGATGAACGCCGATGTGGAGAAGCGCATCGCCGCGCTGCTGAAGAAGGCGCTGGGCTGACCGGTCCGTTCACGCATGCCTGGCGATCTCCTAAGATGGGGGCTTCGTTCCCCGATCGAGGCAGCTCGCCATGCGTACGGCTCTTTCGTGTTCGTGCCGCGTCCTTCTGGGGCTGGCGCTTGCGGCGTCCGCTCCTTGGGCCGTGGCAGCCGATGCGGCGCCCGTGGCGCATGTCGATGCGGGTGCGTTGTCGGGCACCCATGACACCGGGACTGGCCTGGACGAGTTCAAGGGCATTCCGTATGCCGCGCCGCCGGTCGGCGCGCTGCGCTGGAAGCCGCCGCAGCCGGTGACCGCATGGAGCGGCGTGCGCACGGCTGACCGTTTCGGCCCGCGCTGCATGCAGCGCCCGCTGTTCAGCGACATGGTGTTCCGCTCCGCCGGCGTTAGCGAGGACTGCCTCTACCTCAACGTGTGGACGCCCGCGCACGGCAAAGGCGGCAAGCTGCCGGTGCTGGTGTATTTCTACGGCGGCGGCTTCGTGGGCGGCGACGGCTCGGAGCTGCGCTACGACGGCGCCAGCCTGGCGCAACGGGGCATCGTCACGGTCACCGTGAACTACCGGCTGGACGTGTTCGGCTTCCTTGCTTTGCCGGCGCTGGTCGCGGAATCCCCGGCGCACGCCGCTGGCAACTACGGCCTGCTCGACCAGGCGGCGGCGCTGCGCTGGGTACGGCGCAACATCGCGGCATTCGGCGGCGATCCGCGGCAGGTCACCATCGGCGGCGAGTCGGCCGGTTCGATGTCGGTGTCCGCGCTGATGGCCTCGCCGCTGTCGAAGGGGCTGATGCAGCGTGCCATCGGCGAGAGCGGCGCGGTGCTCGGCAATCTCAAGCCGCCATCACTGGCTTTGTCTGAACAACAGGGCGAGGCCTTCATGCACCACGTCGGCGCGCATTCGCTGGCGGAGCTGCGCGCGATGAAGGCGGACGCGTTGCTCAAGGCCTGCGGCGACAAGGGCGTGCCCGAGTTCGGACCCACGCTGGACGGCTATTTCCTGCCGCGCCCGCCCGAGGCCATCTACGCGGCCGGCGCGCAGGCGCACATCCCGCTGCTGCTGGGCTCGAATTCGCAGGAAGGCTATTACGCGAACCTGTTCGACAAGCAGGCGCCCACGCCGGCCAACTACCGCACGGCGGTAGAACGGCAGTTCGGCGCGCATGCGGACGAGGCCCTCAAGCTCTATCCCGGCAGCGACGAGGCGGAAGTGAAAACCTCCGGCACCGCGCTCGAGGGCGACCAGTTCATCGCCTTCGCCACCTGGCGCTGGATGGACTGGCAGCGCAAGACCGGCGGCGCGCCGGTGTACTACTACTACTTCGACCAGCCGCGCCCGGCGAAGCGCGACGGCAGCGCCGGCCCGGACGCCGGCGCGGTGCACAGCGGCGAGATCGAATACGCGCTGGGCAACCTCGCCGGCAACCGGGTCTATGCGTGGACGGATACCGACCGCCGCGTCTCGGCGACGATGGAGGGCTACTGGGCCAACTTCATCAAGACCGGCGACCCCAACGGGGCGGGCCTGCCGCACTGGCCGGCTGCCACGGCGAAGGATGGCGGCCTGCTGCGCCAGGTGATTGGTGCGGACACGCACACCCGCATCGACCGCGACGCGGCGCGCTACGGGTTTCTGCAGCGCTTCGAGCCCGACGCGCACCTCTGAGGGGGCGCGCCGAAGGCGATTTTCGCGGCGTCAGTACGGCCGCGTGCGCTTGCTGCCCGCGCTGGTGGCCTGCATCTCGACGCTCAGGCTGAAGCTGCGCTGCTCGCCCGGCTGCATGGCGCCGACGCCCACCAGCTTGCGCGCGACCTCCTCGCCGCGTTCGTTGCGGATGGTCAGCACCATCGAGTATTCCCACGCGCCGCTGTCGGGGTTGCGGAGACTGCCCTCCACGCGCAGCGGCACGGACGCCGCCGCTGCGGCTGCGTCGGCCGACTCGCTGAAACGCAGCTTGTGGCGGCAGGCCGGGCACACGCTCGCACTTTCGAGGATGGTCTCCCGGCAGTGCGGGCAGATGCGCGTCGCCCCGGCCGTGCCCGGGCGTGCGGCG
>DATEKS010000044.1:0-10180 GCA_035277325.1 Rhodanobacter sp. | reverse complement strand
CAGCTTGTTGAACAGGATCGCCAGGTCGTTGACCAGCGCGATGTTGAGGTCGCGCTGGGTGTTCTCGATCACCTTGGCGGCCTCGGCCACCTTGATCGAGCTGGCCGGGTGCGTGCCGGCGGTGATGATGGAGCCGTACAGCCGGTTCACGAAATCGGCCACCTCGGGCGTGGAGCCGGAGGTGACCTTGAGGATGCCGGTGACGCGGTGCAGCTTGTCGCCCGGGTTGATGCGCTCGGGGCTGTAGCCGGCGAAGAAGTCCTTGTTGAAGACCAGCCCGGAGCCCTCGGCGAGGATCGGCACGCACACTTCCTCGGTGCAGCCGGGATAGACGGTGGATTCGTACACCACGATGTCGCCCTTCTTCAGCACCTTGGCCAGGGTCTGGCTGGCCTTGACCAGCGGCGTGAGGTCGGGCCGCTTGGCCTGGTCGATCGGCGTGGGCACGGTGACGATGTAGACGTTGCAGGCGCGCAGGTCGTCCAGCGTGGCCGAGAAGCTCAGCCGCTTGGCGGTGGCCAGTTCGGCGGCGTCCACTTCCAGCGTCTTGTCCTCGCCGGCGCGCAGCTCGTCGATGCGCGTGCGGTTGATGTCGAAGCCGAGCGTGTCGTAGTGCTTGCCGAACTCCACCGCCAGCGGCAGGCCGACGTAGCCGAGGCCGATGATGGCGATCTTGCTGTCTTCCGGATTCCGCATGCGGGCGTCCTTAGGATCTGCTGGCTGGCACGCGGCTGCCCTTGGGCGGTCGCGACGGATGGCGGCGGTCGCGCCGCCGCGGTCGCGGACGGCGCCGCGAGCCGCAGGCGCGGGAACGTGCACGCGATGCGCGTCGCAGGCATTCCCACCCGACCTATCCTAGCGGCAGCTTCGTCCCGCCGCATAGCACGCGCGGCCGCTGTCGTGGCTGCGTTCAGGCCGGTGTCCGCCCGCGCAGCCAGTGTTTCAGTGCCGTGTCCGCAGCCGCCAGCGGTTCGGCGCTGGCCGAACGTTGCAGCATCGCCGCCAGCGCTGGCGGCACCTCGACGGGATGGCCGAGCAGCGGCTCGACCACCTGCTCGAACTTTGCCGGATGTGCCGTGGCAACCACGGCCCATGGTTGCGTGTCGCCATTTTCGCGCAGGCGATCGAGCAGGTGCATGGCGGTTGCCGTATGCGGGCAGAACACCTCGCCGTGTTCGCGCGCGTGCGCGGCAAGCGTGCGGCGGATGCTGGCATCGTCCACGCTGACCGCCTGCAGCACGTGGCGCCGCACTGCGTCGTCGTCACCGAAGGTCCAGCGCAGGCGCTCGAAGTTGCTGGGCGCGCCTACGTCCATCGCATTGGCCAGCGTGGCGACGGCCTCGCGTGGCGCGTAGTCGTGGCCGGCGAAGAATTCGGGCAGGGTGGTGTTGGCGTTGCAGGCCAGCCGCACCTCGCCCACCGGCAGGCCCATCGTGCGCACCCACAGGCAGGCCAGCGCGTTGCCGAGGTTGCCGGTAGGCACGATGAAGTTCAGTGGTGTGCCGTGTTCGCGCCACCAGCCCAGCGCCGCGTGGGCGTAGTAGCTCATCTGCGGCAGCAGGCGGCCCAGGCTGATGCTGTTGGCGGAGCTTAGCGGCACGACGCGCTGCAATTCGGCGTCGTTGAGCGCGGCCTTCACCATGCGCTGGCAGTCGTCGAAGCGGCCGGCCACGCGCAATGCCTGCACGTTGTCGCCGAAGCAGCCGAGCTGATGCGCCTGCCGCGGCGAGACCAGGCCGTCCGGATACAGGATCACCACGCGTACGTCCGGCTGGCGATGGAAGGCCGCACCCACCGCCGCACCGGTGTCGCCCGAGGTGGCGACGAGGATGGTCAGCGGACGTGCATCTGTCCGTGGCAACCGCCGCAGGCAGGCGGCGAGGAAGCGCGCACCCACGTCCTTGAATGCCGCCGTCGGCCCATGGAACAGCTCCAGCACCCGCGCATCGCGATACGGCAGCGCGCGCAGCGGCACCGGAAAATCCAGTGCTTCGGCGCAGATCGCGGGAAGCTCGATATCGAGCGGATTGCCTGCGAAGAACGGTGCGAGCAATGTGGCGGCGGTGTCGGCCAACGTGTCCAGTGGATAGAAATCCGCCGGATCTAGCGTCGGCAACCGCTCCGGTACATACAAGCCACCATCCAGCGCCAGCCCTGCCGCAATGGCCTCGCTCAGCGTGGCGGCAGGCGCACGACTGCGAGTGCTGAGGTAGCGCAACGCGTCACTCATGGCACCCACCTCCAGCGCGCGATTGCTCGTTTCCCCCGGTTTCCAGATACGGCGTGGAGTGGCCGTATCGTGTATCGCATAGGCAGGAGTCGCTCCCAGATCCTCGACATATCCTGCTTGTAATCCCGGCGGATTGAATCAGGCCATTTCTCTTGGTTACTTCTCTTTGGGCCAGCAAAGAGAAGTGACTCGGGCGCCGGCAGGCGACCGAAAGCCCGCCGCAGGCGAGCCAGAGTGCGGAACCGAAAGGTCGTCGCGAGCACCCGCCCCCTCACCCCAACCCTCTCCCCAATGGGGAGAGGGTGACGAAGCGCGCCGCTCATGCCTCTGCCTCGTCATCGACCAACGCCGCCGCAGGCCCATCAATCGGCGCAACGAACGCATCGCTGTCCAATCCCGCTTCGGCAAACGCAGCCCGCATCGCCACGGCAGCCGCCTCCGCCTCGGCACGGCGTTCGAACCAGCCGAACACACTCGGCCCGCCTCCGGAAATGCTGGCGCCCAGTGCGCCATGATCGAGCGCCGCCTGCTTCACGCGCGCGAAGTTCGGCACCAGCGGCGCCCGCCGCGGCTCCACCAGCACGTCCTTCAGACCTTCGCGCGCCAGCGCGGCATCGCCGCGGAAACAGCCAGCCAGCAGCAGCGACAGGTTCGCGCTCTGCGCCACGAACTCGCCCAGCGCGTAGTGCCCGGCCAGCGCAGCGCGCGACTTGCGCGTCTCCAGCACGCAGTGCGGATGCACCAGGGCGCAGTGCCAGTCGGCGGGTACGGGGATGCGCAGCACGCGGTCGTGCGTTGCCAGCACCAGGCCGCCGAGCAGCTGCGGACCCACGTTGTCGCCGTGGCGGCCGCCGCTGGCCACCGCCTCGCCGTCCATCGCGAAGCCGTACAGCGCCTCGCGCGGCAGCGGTCGTTCCAGTAGCGCGTTCGCGGCGACCAGCGCGGCCACGCAGGAGGCCGCCGAGCCGGCCATGCCCGAGCCCAGCGCGATGCCCTTGTGCAGCACGAGTTCGAAACCGTGCTGCAGGCCCAGTGCCTTGCGCAATGCGAGCAGGGCGGCGCCGGCGGTGTTCGCGCCCGCGTCGAGGGGCAGCTCGCGGATCACGCCGTGGATCGCCGCGATGCGCACGGTGGGTTCGTCGATGCGTCGCACCTCGGCACGGTCGCCGGCACCGGCCATGCTGTGGCCGAGGATGTCGAAGCCCACGCCCACGTTGCCCACGCAGGCGGGTGCGAAGGCGGTGGTGTGGGCCGGGCGTGGCGATCGTGCGCTCATGGGTTCCTGCAATGGGGTGAGGAGGGCGTTCATGCCTGCACCCCCAGCGATTCGGCGATGCGCAGCAGGTCGGCGAACACGCCGGCCGCGGTGACTTCCGGCCCCGCGCCGGGGCCTTGCACCTGCAGCGGATTATCGCAGTAGCGGCGGGTGGTGAACTGCACCACGTTGTCGGTGAGCCGGCTGTGCGCGAAGGCGTGCGTGGCCGGCAGCACCGCCAGCCTCACGCTGGCGTGGCCGTGCCGGTCGAGGCTGGCGACGTGGCGCAGCACGCCGCCTTCGGCGCGCGCCGCGGCCAGCTTCGCGGCCAGCGGCGCGTCCAGCTCGTCGAGCCGCTGCATGAACTCTTCCGGCGGCAGAGCGGCTAGCGCGGGCGGCACCAGGTTCTCCACGGCCACCTGTTCCAGCGACAGCGGCCAGCCGGCTTCGCGGGCCAGGATCACCAGCTTGCGCGCCACGTCGAGGCCGGACAGGTCTTCGCGCGGGTCGGGTTCGGTATAGCCCAGCGCGTGCGCTTCGCGCAGCAGCGCGGAGAACGGCTGGCTGCCGTCGTGGCGGTTGCACAGCCAGGCCAGCGTGCCGGAGAACATGCCCTCGATGCCCAGCAACTCGTCGCCGGTGTCGAGCAGGTCGCGCAGGGTCTGCACCACCGGCAGGCCGGCGCAGACGGTGGCCTCGTAGCGAAAGCGCGCGCCGTTTGCGCAAGCGGCGCGGATCGCCCGCCAGCGTTCCAGCGGGCCGCTGCCGGCCAGCTTGTTCGGCGTCACCACGTGCAGGCCGGCGGCCAGCCAGCGTGGGTAATGCGCGGCCACCGCCTCGCTGGCGCTGCAGTCGATCAGCAGGGCATGGCGCGCGTCGTTGCCGTGCACATGCGCGGCGAACGCATCAAGGTCGTTCGGCCGCCAGGTCTGCGCGCCGCCGTGGCGGCCGTTGAGTTCGGCATCGTCGCAGTCCAGCCACATGCGCTTGCGGGCCACCACGCCGCAGAGTTTCAGTTCCAGCGCTTGGTCGCGCGCCAGTCGTGGCTGCGCCGCGCGCAGCTGCTCCAGCAGCGCGCTGCCCACCCGGCCCGGGCCGATCACGCCGACCGCCAGCGTGCGCCGGCCGGTGGTGCCGGTGCGTGGCATCGCCAGCGGTGGCAGCGAATGGTGCGGGACTTGCTCGATGGCACAGGTGATCACGACGGCCTCTCCGTTGGAGGCCCGTCCTGTCTGGCGTGTCGGTGTGTGCCGGCCCGCCTCGTCGAGGGCGGGCCGTTGCGTGGGAAAACTCAGCTACGCACGACGCTCCGCCCGGACCAGGTACCGGTACCGGTGGTAATCGTGGTGGTAATGGTGCTGGCGATGTCGCCCGCGCGCGACGGCATGCGACCGGCGGAAGCCGGAGCGTAGGGCATGCGGACGAGGGCGGAATGCGGCGACATGGCGCCGACACTACGGCCTATGTTGCACTGCAGTCAACAGATGCATTTGCAACTGTCTTGCCGCGGCCATGGCATCCTGCACCCTTCATGGGCCCGGCCGTTCCGGGTGCGGAAAGCCGGCATGCGCCTGTGGTCGCTGCATCCTTGCTATCTCGATGCCAAGGGCCTGGTGGCCCTGTGGCGCGAGGCTCTGCTGGCGCGCGCGGTGCTGCGTGGCGCCACGCGCGGCTATCGCCAGCACCCCCAGCTCGACCGCTTCCGCGAGCATCCCGCGCCACGGCAGGCGATCAACGCCTATCTTTCCGCGGTACATATCGAGGCGCAGGCGCGCGGCTACCGTTTCGACCGCAGCCGCTTCGGGCCGGTGCGTGGCGAGGTGGCATTGCTGCCGTTGAACGAGGGCCAGCTGGCCCTCGAATGGCAGCACCTGTTGGCCAAGCTCGCGGTGCGCGATCCGGTGTTGCATGCACGCTGGCGAGGCTTGGCCCGCCCGGACTGCCATCCGCTGTTTCGCCTACGGCCGGGGCCGGTGGCGGCGTGGGAGCGCGCCACCGGCTAGTGCGTCAGCGCGACAGGTCGATCGCGTAAGTCGCCGTGCCGTCGCCGTGGTCCTGCAACTCGCGGATATTGCCGAGGCCGTCGGCTCCGGCGATCGCCTGCTTGTCGCTGGCGCTGGTGAACACCACCGGGCCGGCGGTCTTGAGCTTGGCGAAGCGCCAGGAGCGGGCGGGCAGGTCGCGCGCGCCGATGTCGCGATGCCGCTGCAGCCAGCGCGCCACGATCTCACGTGTGCCGTCCGGCGCGGCCAGCACGGTGTTCTTGCCGTCGAGTCCCGGGAAGCGGCCGCCGCCGCTGGCGCGGTAGTTGTTGGTCACCACGATGAAGGGCTGGTCGGGCCGCACCGGCTTGCCGTCGAAGGTCAGCGACACGATGCGCTGGCCCGCCGGTCTGGCCACGTCGATGACGTAATGGATGCCGCCCTGCATCTGGTCGAAGTTGAAGCCGGGGAAACGGGTATTGATGAGCTGTTGCGCGCCGGTCTTCGCCGGATCGATGCGGTTGAAGCGCTTGGCCGCTTCTTCCAGCCATGCCTTCACTCCCGCGCCGTCGGTCTTCACCGCGGCGAGCGTGTTCGGGTAGAAGTACAGGTCCGCCGCGCTGCGCAGGGTGAGCGGGCCGGGCGCCACGTCGGTGTAGTCGACGGGGCCGCCGAAGCCGGTGCGGAACGCGGCGGCGGCGGAGAGCACCGGCACGTTCGCCAGTTCCGGATGCAGGCGCGGCAGCTCGGCGCGCACGTAATCGCGCTGTGCGGCGTTGACCGCCGCCAGCGCCGTCATGTCGCCCTCGTCGGCGAAGTAGCTGCTCATGCGCACGCGGCTGGTGCCGATCGGTGTGTTCACGTAGGCCACCGCCGCCGCCTGCACCTTGGCCACCAGCGGCGCGATGGCAGGGTCGGGCGCCACGCAGCTGGCGGCGTCGCCGGGCTTGCTGCAGATCGGCCGCACTTCGCTGTGCGTGCGGCTCTTGTCGACGGTCCAGCGGCCGTCCTGGCGGTCCAGCGCCAGTTCGATCACGCCGAGATCCTTGCCGAAGAAGCCGCCCATCACCGCGGGCACGCCGCGCACGAAGCCGCGCGCGTCGTCCACTTCTTTCATGTGCGCGAAGCGTGGGCCGGGGAATTCGGTGTGCGAGTGCCCAAGCAGCATCGCGTCGATGCCGGGCACGCCGGCGAGATACCAGCCCGCGTTCTCCATCGCGGGCGTGTACGGTGCGGTGTCGAGGCCGCCGTGTACGATCGCCACCACCAGGTCGGGATGCTGTGCCTGGATCTGCGGCAGGTATTTCCTCGCCGCTTCCACCACGCCGTCCACGGTGACCTTGCCGGCGAGGTTCTGCTTGTCCCACTGCAGGATCGGCGGCGGCGTGAAGCCGATGATCGCCACGCGCAGCGGCACGCTCTGCGTCCTGCCGCCGGGCAGCTGCACGGCGATCGGCTTCGTGACGATCGTCCACGGCTTGAAGATCGGCGCGCCGTCGCGTGCACTGTCCACGTTCGCCAGCACCAGCGGGAAATGCGGGCCCGCGCAGCGCTGCCGCGCGCCGCCGTCCACGTCCATCGGCGTGCCGGTGACCTGCGAGAGCCAGCCCAGCCCGTAGTTGAACTCGTGGTTGCCCGCGGTGCCACCGTCGTAGCCCACCGCATCCATCGCGCGGTAGATCGCCAGCTCCCGGTCGCAAGGCATCTTCTGCACCTGCGCCTGCCAGTCGGCCAGCACCGTGCCCTGGATGGTGTCGCCGCTGTCGAACAGAAAATGGTTCGGGAACTGCCTGCGCGCCTCGGCGATCAGCGTGGCGGTGCGCTCGAAGCCCAGCGTGGGATCGGCTTTCTGCTTGTAGTAGTCGTAGCCGAGGATGTTGGAGTGGATGTCGGTGGTTTCCAGGATCGCCACCGTGGCGCGCGCGCCGTCGGGCAGCGCCGGCGCACGCGCGGGCTGGTGGACGCAGCCGGCGAGCAGGGTGGTGGCGAGCAGGGCGAGGGCGGTGCGGCGAGGGAACATGACGGGATCGAATAAGCACATGGAGCCGGCAAGCTAGCAGATCGATGTGACGGGCGGCAGGCTGCACCGCACCGCGCATGGCACCGGGCCGGCGCGATGCACCCCGGTGTGGGCGCGCTTTGCCGCCCGCGCGCGAAACCGCGACAATGGCACGCTGGCTTCGCGCCATCCCCCATCGCCGTCAGAGAGTCCCGCCGACCATGTCCGATACGCCGAAGATCATCTACACCCTCACCGACGAGGCGCCGTTCCTCGCCACGGCTTCGCTGCTGCCCATCGTGCAGGCGTTCACCGCCACCGCGGGCATCGCGGTGGAGACGCGCGACATCTCGCTGGCCGGGCGCATCCTGGCGCAGTTCCCGGACCGGCTGAAGGACGGGCAGAAGATCGGCGACCACCTGGCCGAGCTGGGCAAGCTCGCAACTACGCCGGACGCGAACATCATCAAGCTGCCGAACATCAGCGCCTCGGTGCCGCAGCTAAAGGCCGCGATCAAAGAGCTGCAGGCGCAGGGCTACGCGCTGCCGGACTATCCGGACGAGCCGAAGAACGATGCCGAGAAGGACGCCAAGGCGCGCTACGACAAGGTGAAGGGCAGCGCGGTGAACCCGGTGCTGCGCGAAGGCAACTCCGACCGCCGCGCGCCGCTCTCGGTGAAGAACTACGCGCGCAAGCACCCGCACAAGATGGGCGCGTGGAGCAAGGATTCGAAGACCCACGTGGCGCACATGGATGGCGGTGATTTCTACGGCAGCGAGAAGTCCGTGGTGGTGGACGCGCCCGCCACGGTGAGGATCGAATGGTCCGGCAAGGACGGCAGCAGCACGCTGCTGAAGGACAAGCTCGCGCTGAAGGCCGGCGAGGTCATCGATGCCGCCGTGATGAGCCGCAAGGCGCTGGCCGCCTTCGTCGACGCGCAGGTCGCGGATGCCAGGACGCAGGGCGTGCTGTTCTCGCTGCACCTCAAGGCCACCATGATGAAGGTGTCCGACCCGATCATGTTCGGCATCGCGGTGGGCGAGTTCTACAAGGACGTGCTGGCGAAGCACGCCGATGCGCTGAAGCAGGCCGGCTTCAATCCCAACAACGGCATCGGCGACCTGTACGCGCGCCTCGACAGCCTGCCCGCCGAGACGCAGGCGGCGATCAAGGCCGACATCGCGGCCGAGTACGCGAAGCGCCCCCAGCTCGCGATGGTGAACTCCGACAAGGGCATCACCAACCTGCACGTGCCCAGCGACGTGATCATCGACGCCTCGATGCCGGCGATGATCCGCGACTCCGGCAAGATGTGGGACGCCGAAGGCAAGCAGCAGGACACCAAGGCGGTGATCCCCGATCGTTGCTACGCCGGCGTTTACCAGGCCGTGATCGAGGACTGCAAGGCGCACGGTGCCTACGATCCCACCACCATGGGCAGCGTGCCCAACGTGGGCCTGATGGCGCAGGCGGCCGAGGAATACGGTTCGCACGACAAGACCTTCCAGATCGCCGCCGACGGCGTGGTCAAGGTCACCGGCGAGTCCGGCAAGGTGCTGTTGCAGCACACGGTGGAAGCAGGCGACATCTGGCGCATGTGCCAGACCAAGGACGCGCCGGTGCAGGACTGGGTGAAGCTGGCGGTGAGCCGCGCGCGCCTGTCGAACACCCCGGCGGTGTTCTGGCTCGACCCCGAGCGCGCGCACGACCGCGAGCTGATCGCCAAGGTCGAGCGCTACCTCAAGGACCACGACACCAGCGGCCTCGACATCCGCATCCTCGATCCGGTGGCGGCCACCAAGTTCTCGCTGCAGCGCATCCGCAAGGGCCAGGACACCATCTCGGTCACCGGCAACGTGCTGCGCGATTACCTCACCGACTTGTTCCCGATCATGGAGCTGGGCACCAGCGCCAAGATGCTCTCCATCGTGCCGTTGATGGCCGGCGGCGGCCTGTTCGAGACCGGCGCCGGCGGCTCCGCACCCAAGCACGTGCAGCAGTTCCTGGAAGAGGACTACCTGCGCTGGGATTCGCTGGGCGAGTTCCTCGCGCTGCAGGCCTCGCTGGAATTCGTGGGCGACAAGACCGGCGAGGCGCGGGTGAAGGCGCTCGCGAAGACGCTGGACGAAGCCAACGGCAAGATCCTCGACAACAACAAGTCGCCCGCCCGCAAGGTGGGCGAGCTGGACAACCGCGGCAGCCACTTCTACCTCGCCCTGTACTGGGCGCAGGCGCTGGCCGCGCAGGACGAGAACGCCGCGCTCAAGGAGAAATTCGCTCCGCTCGCCAAGGCGCTGGCGGACAACGAAGCGAAGATCGTCGGCGAGTTGAACGGGGTGCAGGGCAAGCCCGTCGACATCCAGGGCTACTACCACCCCGACATGAAGCTGGTGAGCGCGGCGATGCGTCCCAGCGCCACGTTCAATGCGGCGTTGGCGGAGTTGCGGTGAGGTCGGGCGTCAAACGCTGACGGATGCGAAACGGGGCGCCTTGGCGCCCCGTCTTGTTTGGGGGCAGGCCAAGCCGTTCAAGCACCGTTGCCCCTTGGCAGCGAATATCGCGCACTTGGCGCGGTCATAGCGCCGACACCGGGACGGGCGTAGTGCTGCCCGGTACCGGGAACGATAAACGAGGATGAACCCGATGCGACCCTGGATCGTGCTGTTGTGTTTCGCGCTGGCCACGCCGAGCGCGTTTGCCGCCCCGGCGCAGGT
>DATEKS010000043.1:0-5735 GCA_035277325.1 Rhodanobacter sp. | reverse complement strand
GTGCGCAAGGGCGACGTGCTGTTCCGCATCGACCCGCGTCCGTTCCAGGCCGAGGTGGACCGGCTCACCGCGAACCGCACCCAGGCGCTGGCCGAGCTGGGCCTGGCCCAGGCCAACGCGCAGCGCGGACACCGCCTGCTCGACCAGCATGCGATCGCGCAGGAGGAGGCCGACCGCCTCGACACCGCCGCGCAGAGTGCGCGCGCGGCGCTCGCAGCGGCCGATGCCGCGCTGGCTGCCGCCAAGCTCAATCTCGGCTTCACCGAGGTGCGCGCGCCGATCGACGGCCGCGTCAGCAACGTGCACATCACGCCCGGCAACCTGGTCACCAGCGCCGACGTGCTGACCAGCGTGGTCTCGGTGAACCCGGTCTACGTGTACTTCGACGTGGACGAACACACCTGGCTGAAGCTGGACCACCTGCGCGCCAAGACCACGCGCGACGGCAGCAGTCCACGCATCGAGGCCGCAATGGAGCTGGCCGACGAGAGTGGTTACCCGCATACGGGCCGCATCGACTTCGTCGACAACCAGCTGCACACCGACTCCGGCACGATGCGGCTGCGCGCGGTGTTCGACAACAAGGACAGCCTGTTCACCCCCGGCCTGTACGCGCGCATTCGCCTGCAGAGCGGCCAACCGCAGCCGCGCCTGCTGATCGATGACCGCGCGGTGGGCACCGACCTCGGCAACCAGTTCGTCTACGTGGTCGACGCCCAGCACAAGGTGCAGTACCGCAAGGTCAGCACCGGCGCGCTGTTCCATGGCCTGCGCGTGATCGACAGCGGCCTCGCGCCCGGCGACGTGGTGGTGGTGAACGGCCTGCAGCGCGTGCGCCCCGGCGCCGAGGTGAACCCGCAGCAGGTGGCGATGGATTACCGCCTCGACGCGCGGGACAAGGCCGTGGTGGAAGCCGGCGGCCACGACGATTCGCGCACCGCGATGGCCAGGCCGCCAGTCCACGAACCGCAAGGCTGAACCCGCTCGCCCTCCTCTCCCCTTCGGGGAGAGGATCGAGGTGAGGGGCCAATCTTGCGAAAGCTCTCCCTACCTATCGAAACCCGAAAAGCGCATTGCCGAAGCCCGAGAGCATAGGCAAGCCCCGACCCCTCACCCCAGCCCTCTCCCCAGAGGGGAGAGGGGGTCGGCACTCTGGAGTCATCGAGACAAACCCATGAAAAACATTGCCCAGTTTTTCGTCGACCGGCCGATCATGGCTGCGGTGCTGTCGCTGCTGTTCGTGATCACCGGCAGCATCGCGGTGTTCCAGCTGCCGATCAGCGAATATCCGGAAGTGGTGCCGCCCACCGTGGTGGTGCGCGCCAACTACCCCGGCGCCAACCCCAAGGTGATCGCCGAGACCGTCGCCACGCCGCTGGAAACCCAGATCAACGGCGTGGAAGGCATGCTCTACACCTCCTCGCAGGCCACCAGCGACGGCGTGATGACGCTCACCGTGACCTTCGCGCTGGGCACCAACCTCAACGATGCCCAGGTGGAAGTGCAGAACCGCGTGGCGCAGGCGCTGCCGCGCCTGCCCGAGGAAGTGCAGCGGCTGGGCGTGACCACGCAGAAGAGCTCGCCCGACCTCACCATGGTCGTGCACCTCACCTCGCCCGACAAACGCTACGACATGCTCTACCTGTCGAACTTCGCGCGGCTGCACGTGAAGGACGTGCTGGGCCGCCTGAACGGCGTGGGCGACGTGCAGATCTTCGGCGCCGGCGAGTACTCGATGCGCGTGTGGCTGGACCCGGACAAGCTGGCCCAGCGCGGCCTCACCACCGGTGACGTGGCGAACGCGATCCGCGAGCAGAACGTGCAGGTGGCGGCCGGTGCGCTGAACGCGCCGCCGGTGCGCGGCAACGCCGATTTCCAGCTCAACATCAACACGCAGGGCCGGCTCAGCACGGTCGACGACTTTCGCAACATCGTGCTGCGCACCGATGCCGACGGCGCCACCGTGCACCTGGGCGACGTGGCGCGGGTGGAACTGGGTTCGGACCAGTACGCGCTGCGCAGCCTACTGGACAACCAGCCGGCGGTGGCGATCCCGATTTTCGCGCGGCCCGGCTCCAACGCCATCCAGATCTCCGACGAGGTGCGCGCCACCATGGCGCAGCTGAAGAAGGAGTTCCCGCAGGGCATCGACTACCACATCGTGTACGACCCGACCGTGTTCGTGCGCGGCTCGATCGAGGCGGTGGCGCACACCCTGCTGGAGGCGATCCTGCTGGTGGTGCTGGTGGTGATCCTGTTCCTGCAGACCTGGCGCGCCTCGGTGATTCCGCTGATCGCGGTGCCGGTGTCGCTGATCGGCACCTTCGCGGTGATGTACCTGGTCGGCTTCTCGCTCAACGCGCTGTCGCTGTTCGGCATGGTGCTGGCGATCGGCATCGTGGTGGACGACGCGATCGTGGTGGTGGAGAACGTGGAGCGCCACATCGAGCTGGGGCAGACGCCAAAGGAAGCCACGCGCAAGGCGATGCACGAGGTCACCGGGCCGATCGTGGCCACCGCGCTGGTGCTGTGCGCGGTGTTCATCCCCACCGCCTTCATCAGCGGCCTCACCGGCGAGTTCTACCGCCAGTTCGCGCTGACCATCGCAATCTCCACGGTGATCTCGGCATTCAACTCGCTGACCCTTAGCCCGGCGCTGGCGGCGATCCTGCTGCTGCCGCACGGCGCGCCGAAGGACCGCCTCACCCGTGCCATCGACCGCCTGTTCGGTTGGCTGTTCCGTCCGTTCAACCGCCTGTTCCACCGCGGCGCGGAGCGCTATGTGGAAGGCACGCGCAAGCTGCAGGGCAAGGGCGGTGCCGCCCTGGTGGTGTACGCCGGCCTGATCGCGCTCACCGCGTTCGGCTTCTGGCACGTGCCCACCGGCTTCGTGCCCACCCAGGACAAGCAGTACCTGGTGTCGTTCGCGCAGTTGCCCGACGCCGCCTCGCTGGATCGCACCGAGGACGTGATCAAGCAGATGAGCGCGATCGCGCTGAAGCAGCCCGGCGTGCAGAGCGCGGTGGCCTTCCCCGGCCTGTCGGTGAACGGCTTCACCAATTCGACCAACGCCGGCATCGTGTTCGTCACGCTGAAGCCGTTCGACGAGCGGCGCAGCGCGGACCTCTCCGCGGGCGCGATCGCCGGCGCGCTGAACGCGAAGTTCGCGGCCATCCAGGACGCCTACATCGCGGTGTTCCCGCCGCCGCCGGTGATGGGCCTGGGCACGATCGGCGGCTTCCGCATGCAGATCGAGGACCGCGGCCAGGTCGGCTTCGACGAGCTGTACAAGCAGACGCAGAACCTGATCGCGGCAAGCCGCAAGGACCCGACGCTGGCCGGCCTGTTCTCCAGCTTCCAGGTGAACGTGCCGCAGGTGGACGTGGACGTGGACCGTGCCAAGGCGAAGGCCGAAGGCGTGAACCTGGGCGACGTCTACCAGACCATGCAGGCCTACCTGGGCTCGCTCTACGTCAACGACTTCAACCGCTTCGGCCGCACCTACCAGGTGAACCTGTCCGCCGAGCCGCAGTTCCGCAGCGACCTGGAGGACATCAGCCAGCTGAAGACGCGCAACGCGAAGGGCGAGATGGTGCCGCTGGGCTCCTTCGTCACCGTGACGCACGGCGCCGGCCCGGATCGCGTGCAGCACTACAACGGCTACCCCACCGCCGAGATCAACGGCGGCCCAGCGCCGGGTTACAGCTCGGGCCAGGCGCAGGCGGCGATCGAGAAGCTGGCGCAGCAGGTGCTGCCGAACGGCATGAGCTTCGAGTGGACCGACCTTACGTATCAGCAGATCCTCGCCGGCAACACCGCGGTGCTGGTGTTCCCGCTGTGCGTGCTGCTGGTGTTCCTGGTGCTGTCCTCGCTGTACGAGAGCTGGTCGCTGCCGCTGGCGGTGATCCTGATCGTGCCGATGGTGCTGTTGTCCGCGATCGCCGGCGTGTGGCTGAGCGGTGGCGACAACAACATCTTCACCCAGATCGGCCTGATCGTGCTGGTGGGCCTGGCCTGCAAGAACGCGATCCTGATCGTGGAGTTCGCCCGCGAACGCCAGCTCGAAGGCATGAGCCGCCACGAGGCGGTGCTGGAAGCGGCACGGCTTCGGTTGCGCCCGATCCTGATGACCTCGATCGCCTTCATCATGGGCGTGGTGCCGCTGGTGACCTCGCACGGCGCGGGCGCGGAAATGCGCCATGCGATGGGCGTGGCGGTGTTCTCCGGCATGCTCGGCGTGACGATCTTCGGCCTGCTCTACACCCCGCTGTTCTACGTCGTGATTCGCGCCCTGGTGGAGCGTCGCGAGGCGCGCAAGCACGCGCAGGCGAGCGCACTGCCGGCGCTGGAGGGCCATTGAGATGAAGCACCTGCTCCGTAGTACCGCACTGTTCGCCGCACTCGCGCTGGCCGGTTGCGTCAGCGTGGGGCCGAACTACCACAAGCCGGCCACGCCGGCGCCGCAACTGCAGGGCCTGGACGCGGCGCGCGAAAGCGCCGCGCAGTTCCAGGCCGAGTGGTGGAAGCAGTTCGGCGATCCCACCCTGGATGCCTTGATCCAGCGCGCAGCGGCGAACAACCTCGACCTGCGCATCGCGGTGGCGCGCCTCGCCGAATCGCGCGCCCTGCTCGGCGGCGCGAAGTCGCAATACCTGCCCGACATCCAGGCCGGCGCCTCGTACACCCGCAGCCGCGAGCAGACGCCCGGCCTCAGCGCCCAGCGCGATACGGTGACCGCCTACCAGGCTGGCTTCGACGCCAGCTGGGAGATCGATGTGTTCGGCGGCGTGCGCCGTTCGGTGGAAGCCGCGCACGCCGACCTCGGCGCCAGCGAAGCCGCGCTGCAGGACGCGCAGGTGAGCCTGTTCGCCGAGGTGGCGCGCAATTACTTCGACCTGCGCGGCACCCAGCAGCGGCAGGACATCGCCCACCGCAACATCGCCAACCAGCAGGATGCGCTGAAGCTGATCCGCGCCCGCGCCGAGGTGGGCACCGCCTCGGACCAGGACGTGGCCAGCGCGGAGGCGCAGCTCAGCGCGGTGGAAGCGCAATTGCCCCTGCTCGACATGCGGGCGCATGCCGACGAATACCGCCTCGCCGTGCTGCTGGGCGAACAGCCCGGCGCGCTGGACGTCGACGTGTCGCCACAGACGTTCAAGCCGATCGACGCCGTGCTGCCGATCGGGGCCGCCGGCGACGTGCTGGCACGGCGCCCCGACGTGCGCGTCGCCGAACGCGAATACGCCGCCGCCAACGCGCGCATCGGCGTGGCCAAGGCGGATTTCTTCCCGCATCTCTCGCTGGGCGGCTTCCTCGGCTTCTTGGCCGGGCGCAGCAACGACTTCGGCAGTCCGTCCACCCGCGCGTGGTCGATCGCGCCCAGCATCACCTGGAACGGTCTCAACGTGCAGCGCGTGCGCGCCAACCTGCATGCCGCCGAGGCGCGCGCCGACGCGGCGCAGGCGAACTACCAGCGCACCGTGCTGGAAGCGGTCGAGGATGTCGACAACGCCGTGGTCGGTTACAACCTGCAGCACGACAACGTCGAGAAACTGATCGCGCAGGCGAAGCAGAGCCATCGCGCGGCCGAGCTGGCCAGGGTGCGCTACGAACAGGGCGCCACGGGCTATCTGGAACTGCTCGACGCCGAACGCGTGCAGCTTGCCGCGGACGACGCGCTGGCCCAGGCGCAGGCCGCGATCGATACCCGCGCGGTGGCGCTGTACAAGGCGCTC